>JAHWIC010000031.1 GCA_019322805.1 Candidatus Woesearchaeota archaeon
CTTGATTCATTAGAACAAGACTTAGCAGAGATTGACTGGTAAAATTATTTTCCTTTAAGTTCTGATTCTAATTTTTTAACTAGCTCATGGTCTTTGCCAGCTACTTCTATCAACTTAGCTAGTAGTCTTCGCTTGAGTGCATCCAGCCTGCCTGTTTTCTTAGTCAATTGAGTTCTACGTTTTTTATCAAGCGGTAAGCCGGCCGATGGGCCCCAAGCAAAAGGCTCGAATAATCTTTTTTCTAATTCATCTACCTGTGCTATAGTAGCTACTAATTTCTCCTCAGTATTCAATTTCTCTAGTTCTATCCTTTCTAATTCAGCTAGCTCGTCTTTTCCCATTTTTAAAATACTAATCGAACTATTATTTAAAATCTTTCCATTTTTTAATCCCTTTTCATAATCTTTATATAATTCTAAATTATCTTTTTCTTAATGATAAAACTAGACGGCAACTATGGAGAAGGTGGCGGACAAATAGTAAGAACTGCCTTAGCTCTCTCCACAATAACACAAAAGCCATTTGAAGTGACTAATGTAAGAAAAGGCCGCTGTAAGGCTGGTTTAAAAGCTCAGCATCTAAACTGTATTAAAGCCCTGGAAAAGCTATGCAATGCCAAGGCAGAGGGAGCTGAACTCGCCTCAGAACACCTAAAATATTCTCCAGGAAAAATAGTTGGGCAGACACTAGAAGTTGATATTGGAACAGCAGGCTCTATATCTCTACTCCTGCAGTCATTATTGATACCCTGCTTTTTTGCTGATAAAAATATCAGATTAAAAATCATTGGCGGAACAGAAGGAAAATGGGCAATGCCTTATGATTATCTTAAGGAGATTTTAGTACCACAAATAAGAAGGTTCTGTGACAAGATTGATGTAAAGCTAGTAAAGCGAGGTTATTATCCTAAAGGCGGCGGAATAGTTGAAATAAAGATAGCTCCAAAATACAAGCTTGCAGGCTTTAGCAGTTTTGATGAATTTCAGAATGAGATAAAGGAAGAGAACAAAATAGAATTAATTGAGCAGGGAAACCTAATGCAGATCAAAGGTATTTCTCATGCTTCATTAAGCCTTCAAGGTGCAAAAGTTGCTGAGCGTCAAGCAAACTCAGCCAAGAGTGTATTAAGCAAGTATGGCTGTCCAATTAACATAAGAACTGAATACACTGATACCTTTTCAACAGGCACAGGAATCACACTCTGGGCAATATTCTCAAAGGATAAGGATGATATTGACGAAAATAAACCAATAAGGCTTGGTGCAGATGCTTTAGGTGAAAGAGGAAAACCAGCAGAAAAAGTTGGTGAAGAAGCAGCAAATAATCTAATCAAGGAAATAGACAGCAAAGCACCTGTTGACAGGCATTTAGCAGATCAGATATTGCCGTTCATGGCTTTAACAACTGGAAGCAAGATTAAAGTCTCAGAAGTAACAAACCACTGCAAAACAAATATTTATGTTATAGAGCAGTTTCTTGGCAAAGTGTTTGATGTAGATGAAGAGAATAAGGTTATTTCAATTAAATAAAAAATCAAACCAACGGCGAGGGCGAGGCGGGGGTTGCCCCCTACGGGGTGCCGAGTAGGCCGAAGGCCGTCCGAAGCCATTGGTTGGTTTGATTTTTTCCTATATCCTAATTAACCAAACAATAACCTTTTTAAATTCACTAAAAACTCTTAACATAAAATGCCAGAAGAACTAATATGCTCATCTTGTAAAAAGCGAATATCAGCTGAAAGTGCAGCTAGATTTCCATGCCCTAACTGCGGCAAAGCAGAAATCGTAAGATGCGCACATTGCAGGGAGATAGCTACTAAATACAAATGTCCTCAGTGCCAGTTCGAAGGACCTAACTAAGATGGCAAACGCGATTGTTACAGTAAAAATAATGCCTGCTTCTCCAGAAGTTGATTTGGAAAAACTAAAGGAAAAAGCTTTAGCAGAAGTTACAGCATTTAACGAAGGAAAAGAAACAAAAACATCTATAGAAGAAGTTGCTTTTGGTTTAAAGGCTTTAAACATAATTTTTGTTATGGATGAAGCAAAAGGCTCACCAGATCCTGTTGCAGAGAAGATATCAGCTTTTGAAGAAGTTAATTCTGCAGAAGTAACTGATGTTAGAAGGGCTGTTGGATAATTACTGTTTTCTAAACTAGTATACAAAATCGTAAAATTTATATATGAATACTGCCTGTAAATCATAATTAACACAAAGTAAAAATGCCAGAAAGCGGAAACACAGGGAATGACCTAGGAAGCTTAGTGAATGTTCAGTCTCAGGAATCTTATTCTAGGAAGCCAAGTGTGCTAATTGTTGCGCATCCAGATGATGTAATACCTATTGAAGCAGAGCTGCATAGGTTGGGTTATACACCAGAGAATTATGTTATAGCTGATACAGAAAAGGGCAGAGAACTTGCAGCTAAATCTGATGTTGCAATAACTGATGTTTTTTCTGTTTCCTTAAGAGCAAAAGAGGTCATACGTCCGGACTCGCCTAACTTCAAAGATGAATTAAGAACAGCTATTGAAAAAAATGGACTGTATATTGATAATGTAGTTGAACCAGAGTCAAATAAGCCTGTAGAGCAGCCAGAAGTAAAACAAACAAGAATTCTATATGTAAACGCTACAAATCGACCAAATTCAGTCCAACAAGGACTGGAAGAAAAGGGTTATGGGGTAGAAAAGAAGAGTTTTATGATCGAGATTGTTTATGGTCTCCTATCGCCAGAAACAAGAGAACAATATAGTGGAACAGACCTTGTATTGGTCACGCGCGGTCATGATAGTTATGAAGGAATCCAAGCAACCTATTTACTGCAGGTCTTAGCAAAACACTTACCAGGAGTCCCTGTAATCTATCAAACAGAACAGGAAGGAGTTTTAGCAGAACCAGTGGTAGAATTCGCAGGAAGATACAATAATTACAAAGTTCTAACAGGGCCAATAGACAAAAGTGATCTATTTTGGCAAATTGAGCAATTATTGAAGGAGAAGGAAGCTGAAAGAGGTGTAGCTCCATTCAGTGACGGAAGAGCGAGTGAAAAATTCAGGCAACTTGGTCGAGGTTCTACAAGAAAATCAGCAAGGCGCCCCACATCAAGAACAGCTAAATGGGTTCCTGAATCGGTTCCTCAAAAAACAGGCAGTTGGTTATTAGAAATGGAGTAAAATATTATGCATCCTTAGGTTCATAGAACCCACAAGGCACACCAAAATACTTCTCAAACATTGTTGATATCTCTTTATCATCTGTATTATAAACCTCAAGTGCTGCAGCAAGATTGATTCCAGGATTTTGTTGCTGCATAAGAGCCATTAATCCTTGTGTTTCTCTTGCAATATAATCCATCAAGCTTTTATCAATATCATCATGATATCTTGGAATATGTACCTTAAGAAAACCGCATCTGCCAGTTGATTCATCCTTAAGATAAACCACAACACAAGGAGGAAGCATATCCTTATACCTAGGATCTTCTTTATCCATATCTTCATACTGGCTAACGATTTGTCTGAAGTAATCAGAATTTCCAATGCCTGCTTCAGTAGTTGGCATACCTGCTAGGTCATTTAAGCGAGCGCAAAGTGTACTATCCTCTTTTTGAAATCTATTCAAAATACATCCCCCAACTTTAACTGTGAGATGGTAATGAATATTTGGTATTTAAACCTTTCGATTTTCCTAGAATTCACACAGATTTTTCTCGTCGAGACTGCTTCTTAATCACTATTTATTCCTCGAACCAAACCTTTCTCCTCTTTTTTGCTCTCATAAAGGTAAGTCCGTTCCTTTTCTCAATCTGCGTCCATATCATTATATCTCCTTGTATGCGTACTAGATCGAACTTCATAAATACACCCCCCTTTTAGAAAAAGGTAAGAAGTTCTATGATTTAAATGTTTCGATTTTATGAAATAAAATAGAAACTACGAACTAAGTGGCTATGTTTCGATTTTGACTTTTAATGACTCTTATCAGATTCTTTTCGCTAATATCAGATTTCAATCCATTTGGATTAAAATGGGTCTCACTCACCTTATAGCCAGAATTCTTTATTTTTTTAATTATCAATTCTCTTTTTGGAATCTTTAACCTATTTCTTTTGCAAATCTTATGGATATCATAAAAACCAATAACATTCAGCTTTGATTCATCTTTTATTATTGATAAGAATTTTTCTAATGATCCCTCTTTATTGATTTTTTCCATGTTGATAACTAATTTTGAATCCCATAACTTGCCAAGCCACATTGGCCCTGCTCTACTAAAATATCCATGCTGTGCAAGGAGATTATCAACAGCCTTCTTTCCTTTCTCGCATCTAAAGAAAACCCTAAGATAATGATGCGATGAATAAGAGAATACTGGAGTTAGGGCCTTATCAAACTGAGCACCAATTAATTGCACCTTTCTTATCAGAATACGTAAACCAACCTCATGCATAAGCTCATTACGCAAAGGAACAGCCCAGTACTTCCTTAAGCAAGCATCAGGAAAAGTCCCGGATAAAGCAGCTGTATCAGTTGCGGTAACTGCAAGAATCCCATCGCGACTAATCCTTTTAACAGCAGAATCAAGAAAGGGATTTGGTGTCCCAAACGGATCAATATCAATATAATCAAAACCAGTTGAATTTAACAGAAAGAGATTTGCATCTTCATTAGTAACCCTTACCTTTTTATTTTTTATTTTATTTAATTTCAAATTATTATTGATGAATTTTATTGAATCTTTTGAATAATCATTGATAGATATCTCATTGATTTTATTTTTTGATAATTCCCTGATAAAACGAATACTTCTAATTCCAGAAGCAGCTAAAATATCAGCTATCCTTAATCCTTTCTTATCAATTGCATTCAGCAATAAAACAGAAATATCCCTATTAAGCTTCATAACAGGATTATAGAAAACAGGCATCTCTTTAGAAACAACCTTCCCAGGTTTAGGCACCTTTACCTTCGCTTTCCCCTCTTCTATTAATACATACATTGTGTGTATTACTTAACCGTTATTATTACTTTTCTCTGCCTTGGACCATCAAAATCACATAACATGATATCCTGCCACTGCCCTAATAGTAACGAACCATCCTTGATAGGAATTGTCTCAGAAGGACCAACTATAGCTGATTTGATGTGAGCATCCCCATTTCCATCAACAGAGTCATGTATCCATTTACCTTGAGGAATAAGCTTGCCAAGGGCATTTACAATATCAACCATAACATTAGGATCATAATTCTCATTAATAGTTATGGCTGCAGTAGCATGCGGAACATAAACATTGCATAAACCTTCTTTTACCTTAGATTCAGCAACTATCTTCTTAACCTCATCTGTAATATCAACTAACTCTTCTCTTTTTGATGTTGAAACAGTTATTTCTTTTTGCATAGTATTTGTTGATTTTATGCAGTTTTTAAAGATTATTAAAAAATTATAACTTCAACTCAATTCAAACTTATCGTTAAGTATTTAAAAAGCAAGTGTTTAACTGTTTATATGGCAAAGGAAAAGTTCCTATTAGTTTCATTAAAGGAATCAAAAGCAAAGAAACTAGCCCAGGTTATATCTAATGAAACCTGCAGGAAGATCCTTGATTATCTGGCAGAGAAAGAAGCAACTGAAACAGAGCTAGGCAAGAAATTAAACATACCAATATCAACAGTCCACTACAACCTGCAGTGCCTTATGGACGGCGGCTTAGTTACAGTTGAGGAATTCCATTATTCCGAAAAAGGCAAAGAAGTAAACCATTACAAGCTGGCTAACAAATACATAATCATAGCGCCAAAATCAGTTTATGGCATTAAGGAGAAACTAAAGAGTGTTTTACCTGTTGCCTTGTTAACAGCAGCTACAGCTGGAATCATACAGTTTGTGCAAAAACAAAAAGTAGGTGCATTTGCCGGAGCAAGACAGGCTGTAATGGAGGCTGCTCCTACATTAGATGCTGCACCTTTAATTGAAAAAGCAGCAGAAGAGGCTGCTCCTGTTGCTGCAGAGGCTGCAAGAGAAGCAGTAGTGCCAACAGCAGCACCAAACATTGCCTTATGGTTCTTGATCGGAGCAGTTTCTGCAATAATTATTTATATGATAATTGATTATATAAGAAGTAAGAAAAAATGAAAAAAATATTTGTTTTATTTCTGTTAAGTGTGATAGTGATCAGTGGGTGTGATGAGTTACCAAAATCATGCACTAAAGAAGCCAAGGTCTGTCCTGATGGCTCTATAGTAGTAAGAGTCCCTCCTGATTGTGAGTTTGCCCCATGCCCTGGCGGATGCACTGTTGATGCTGACTGTGTTCCAGCAACCTGCTGCCATCCTTCCAGCTGTGTCCCAAAAAGCCAGGCACCTGATTGTGAAGGGCTTATGTGCTCGATGGAGTGCGCACCAGGAACAATGGACTGCGGACAGGGAAGATGTATGTGCATAGAAGGAAAGTGTGAAGCTGTAATTTATGAATAATTATTTTCTGAACTTTTTCTTAAATTTCAACTCTCAGCCTTTCTACCCCAAAAATTCTCAACCTTAGCTTCAACTCAACTAGAATCTTACTTTGGGTTATTTATATTTTCTCGTCTTACTGATATCTATCAAACAATGGAGGTTGATAAAATGGAAACACGAAAAAATTCAAAGAATTTTTTGTGTCCCAAAAATTCATGTAGTGAATTTTTGAGGATGAAAAAATTAATTGCAGCAATTCTGCTTGTGTTAGCTGTCTTACCAGCTGCACTTGCAGAAAACGCATTTAGAGTTGAAGAGGTAAGATGTGTACAAGAGTATGGTCCAAACCAAGTACCAGGACCAAATGATATAGTGCCAACGTGCAGGCCATACCAGCCAAGGATAGATGTTGTTTTTGTTATTGATTCAACAGGCAGCATGGCAGATGAGATAAGAAGCGTGAAAACGCATATAGTAAAGATTGTAAGGGAAGTACAGGAAGGCAACCCAAGACCAGACATAAGGGTTGGCTTGATTACTTACAGAGACCACAAGCCTGAAGAGTATGAGTACCTATACAGAAGCTTTGAATTAACTAGAGATATAGAAGATGCCCTAAGCAACATAGTAAAAATACAAGCCTATGGCGGTGGTGATTATCCAGAAGCTGTTGCTGATGGATTGCATGCAGCACTGCATCAGATGAACTGGGATGCAAATGCAAAAAAGCTTATCTTCCTGATAGGGGATGCTGCTCCTCATGGCGTAGGAGCTGGTGACCAGTCCTTTCCGCAAGGCGGCCCAACAGGCTTGAACTACAAAAATGAAGCAGAGATAGCAAAAGAAGAAGGCATCAAGATCTACACAATAAGCGGTTCTGGAATGGATTCAATCGGGATAAGGGTCTGGAGAGATATTGCAGCAGCAACAGGCGGCGAATACAAAAGATTAGAATATGTTAGAAGGGATGTCGACCAATACTACAAAGAAGAAGGCGTTGATCCAAGATGGATTACTGAAGCAAAGGAAGATGCTGATTATGACACAAGAAGCAACTCAATCCTGACAAACACATTTGGAACTGTTGCAAAAGCTGCAATGGTCCAGGAAGCAGAAGCTATTGGTGTAAGCTACGATGACAATAAAGATGATTCATGGATTGACACAAACGACATGATTGACAGCCCAAAGACAAACATAACAAAAGAAGACCTAGCTGAATTTTTCCGGAATGTTTTCAACAAGATAATATTCTGGAAATAAACAAGAAGCTTTTTATAGATTTTTTCTTTTTTTTCTTTTATGAAAACAATTATAGTCACAGGAACACCAGGAACTGGAAAGACAGCTCTAGCTAAAAAGCTAAGTAAAAAGCTTGGTTATGCTTATATTGATGTAAACAAAATCATCAAAGATAATAAATTAAAAGAAGGGTATGACAGAAAAAAGAAGTGCTATATTGTCGATACAAAAAAATTGACTGAATCGTTGATTGAAACAATAAAAAAAGCAACTAATGATTTGATAATTGATTCTCATCTTTCTCATTATTTACCAAAAAAGCATGTTGATCTTTGCATTGTTACAAAGTGTGGTTTAAAGGAATTAAAGAAAAGGCTTGAAAAGAAAAAGAAATACCCCAAGTCAAAAGTAAGGGAAAACCTTGATTGTGAGATCTTTGATATCTGCCTTAATGAAGCTAGAGAAATAGGCCATAAAGTCATTGTTATCAATACAACAAAGGGTTTAAATATCGATAAAATTGCCCATAAAATCAATAGAAAGTAATCAATGAAAGGTATCATTAGAAAAAATCAATAGTCAAAAAATAATTCCGATTTTTGCTTTATTCCTTTACTTAAAGCAAAAATCATCTGCTGTCGTTCCTTTATACTACGACTTAAAGGAGAGAAAGCGAATGAAAATTTAGTAAACGCAACTATTTTATGAAAGATTGCGTTTACTATTTAGTAAGCGAAACTATTGCTTATATAATTTCGCTTACTATAACCTTTAGCTTAGTTGTGAAAGGAATTTTCGGATTGATTTTTTGTTATTAAATGATGTTCAAAGTAATGATTTAAAATCAAAGTACACAACTAATTGTGCATGTGTTTCATAAACCAAGTGATAATATTTATTGATTAAAAAATAATGAGAGGTTAAAATGACTCTTAACCCGCAAGCTGAAGAATTAAATGAGCAAATAAAAAAGAACAATCCAGTTGTATTAGAACTATTGTCAGAAAAAGGAAAAGCAATCTACTTTCCAAAGAAAGGAATCCTAGCGCAAGCAGCTGATGCAAAAGGAAAGAAGATAAACGCTACAATAGGCATTGCTTTAGAAGAAGACGGAACTCCTATGAGGCTTAATTCTATTGCAAAGAATATTGATCTTAATCCAAAGGATATATTCCCTTACGCACCAAGCTTTGGAAAGCCAGAATTAAGAAAAGTATGGAAAGAAATGATTTACAAGAAGAATCCATCGCTAAAATACAAGCCAATCAGCTTGCCTATAACAACAAATGCTTTAACTCATGGCATAAGCATGTGTGGTTATTTATTCATTGACCCTGGAGATAAGGTTATTCTACCAGACTTATTCTGGGGCAATTATAAATTAATCTTAATAAGAGGATACAGCGCAGAGCTTGACACATTCCCTACATTCAAAGAAGATGCGTTTAACTTAAACGGACTAAAAGAAAAACTTTCTGAAGGAAAAGGAAAGAAAATAGTACTCTTAAACTTCCCAAACAATCCATCAGGATATACCCCAACAGAGGAAGAAGCAAAAGAAATAATAGAAATAATAAAAGAAGCTGCTGAAGCAGGAAACAAAATCCTAGTGCTGATAGATGATGCTTACTTTGGCTTAGTCTACAAAGAAGGAGTATACAAAGAGTCAATCTTGTCGCAACTTGCAGACTTGCATAAAAACATCCTGGCAGTAAAAATAGACGGAGCAACAAAAGAGGATTATGTATGGGGCTTTAGAACAGGTTTCTTGACTTATGGAATAAAAGGTGGAGACGAAGATCTTTATGCAGCTCTAGAATCAAAAACAGCAGGTGCAGTGCGTGGCAATATCTCAAATGCGCCACACATCTCGCAATCATTAGTGCTAAATGCATTTACATCAGAAACCTATGACAAAGAAAAGAAAGAAAAATACAATATACTAAAGGAAAGATTTGAGTTAGTAACCAAAGTTTTGGAAGAAAATAAAGACTATAAGAGTTATTTCAAAGCATTGCCATTTAACTCGGGCTATTTCATGTGTATAAAACTAGCTGAAGGCCTTGATGGAGAGAAAGTAAGGCAGTTATTATTAGAGAAATACAGCACAGGAGTAATAGCAATGAAGGATATCCTAAGGATAGCTTTCTCTTCAACAAAAAAAGAGTCAATTGCAGAATTATTCCAGAATATCTACAGCGCTTGCAAGGAGATTAAAGCATGAAAACACAACTAGCATCATTAGAAATCCATTATCTCGTAAAAGAACTTAAGCTCTTAATAGACGCAAAAATAGACCAGATATACCAGCCATCAAAAGAGGAGCTATTGCTGCAATTCCATGTACCAAGCAAAGGCAAGAAGATCCTAAAGATTACAACAGGAAAATTCCTGTACATTACAGAAGAAAAAGAAGAATACGGCAGTCCTTCTGGTTTCTGTATGCAGATGAGGAAACATTTGGCAAACGCGAGATTAAGAAACATAGAGCAGAAAGAAAGCGAAAGAATCATAGAGTTAGCATTTGAAAAAAAAGAAGGCATAAAAAAATTATTCATAGAATTGTTCAGCAAGGGAAACTTCATCTTAACAGACGACAAAAACACAATAATAATGGCATTAGAAAAACCAGAATTCAAAGACCGCTCAATAAAGCCAAAACAAGAATACAAATATCCAAAAAAGGAATTCAATTTCTTTAAGTTAAAGCTGGAAGAGTTGGAAGAACTGCTCAAAAAAACAAAAAAAGACAGTATTGTGACTTGCCTGGCAGTAGAGCTTGGTTTAGGTGGCACATATTCGGAAGAAGTGTGTTTATTGTCTGGTGTTGATAAGAATCAAAAACCAGCAACCATTGATCAAAAATCAATAAAGTCCATACTCAGCAATATTAAATCAATAATCAATAAAAAACTGAGTCCTAGAATAATCTATGAAAATCAAAAAGTAAAGGAAATTGTTCCTTTTGAAGTGAAGCTATACGAAAAGTTAAAACAAGAGAAAATAGATTCATTCAATGAAGCTATAAATCGATATGTCCCAAAAGAGCCTAAAAAAGAAGAAAGCGTCTATGAAAAACAGATTGAAAAGATAAAGAGGATTATTGAGAAACAAAAAATTCAAATAAAAGGTTTTGAGGAATCTGAAATAAAACAGAGAAAGAATGCTGAGCTCATATATCAGAATTATAACATCGTTAATGAAGTCCTGATAGAGCTAAATAAAGCAGTAAAAAAGCATTCATGGGATGAGATAAAGAAGAGGTTGAAAGGGCATAAAGTGATAAAAGAAGTTGATGCTAAGGAGAAGAAGGTTGTTTTAGAGTTATAGCAAACCATTAGAAAAGAAATCAATATGGCCTTATCATTAGAAATTAAATAATTCTAAAAATTCCATTATACACCGCATTAAAGGAATTTTCATCCTATGCTGTTTCCTAAAGAACTAGAAGCAGATGAGTTTTGCTTTAAACAAAGGAAGAAAGCAAAACTCAGATTTTTTTATTTTTTCTAATGATGTTTTTTATTGATTTTATTTTTATAGACGTTAAAGACTGATTCGAAATAGTAACCTTTTTAAATCGACTAATACTACTAATCCTTGGACGGTCATAGGGGCTTGGATCACCCGTTCCCATTTCGAACACGGAAGTTAAGCAAGCCTCCGTATCAGCGAGTACTGCATTGCGCGGGAAACCTGATAAGCTGTCCATCTTTTCTATTAATCTTAAGTCGTGCTATTGCGAGCGTAGCGAGCATGTAGCACATTTTTCTTTGCTCATTTCTTTTTTTAAAAGAAATGTGCTGCTCAGCTGTCCACCTTTATTTTTCTAATCAATAAAAAAAGATTTATAAAGTATTGATTTTAACGTGAACATATATGATTTTTGAACAAAATAAGCCAATTGAAAAAACAGCTAAGAAATTAGGGTTTATTTTTTCTTTCCTGCTATTCACAACTATCCTTTATTTTATATTAAACATATCTAAGCATTTTTACTATCTGGATTCAGCTTTAATAGTCCTGTCAATAGTGATCATAGGAACCATTATCAAGAGGGGTTTAATGTGAGTAAGCTAAAAGATTTCTTCAAAGGGTTCAAAGAAGGGATGCACAGCTTTGGCTCTAATGTTACAGCGATAATTAATTCATCTTTATTAACTATAGTTTACTTAATAGGTGTAGGACTTACTTCAATTTTTGCTAAATTGTTCGGCAAACATTTCCTGGATATCAAGCTAGCAAAGAAAAAAAATAGTTATTGGTCAGATTTAGACCTTAAAAAGAAACCAATAGATGAATATTACAGGCAATTTTAAAATGTATGTATTAGGAATAAGTTGTTATTACCACGATGCAAGCGCTGCTTTATTAAAAGACGGGGTTGTAGTGGCCGCTGCTGAAGAAGAAAGGTTTACCAGAAAGAAGCATGATATTTCTTTTCCTGCCAATGCGATTAAATACTGTCTAGAAAGCCAAAATATCTCTATAGATAAGGTCAAATATGTAGGATTTTACGAAAAACCCCTTCTTAAATTTGAGAGGGTTATGTCACAGCATCTGGAGATGTTCCCTTTAAGCTTCAAAACGTTCCTAAGTTCTACGCCTTCCTGGATTAATGAAAAATTAAGGGTTATGAAAAAGATAAGAAAAACGTTGAAATACAAAGGGGATGTTCTCTTTATAGAACATCATTTAGCTCATGCAGCAAGTTCTTTCTTGGTAAGCCCTTTTAAAAAAGCAGCTATATTGACTGTTGACGGTGTTGGTGAATGGACCACAACAGCTTATGGGATTGGAGAAGGAAAGGATATTCATTTAATGAAAGAAATCAAATTTCCGCATTCCTTAGGATTACTATACTCCACAATTACTGCATATCTTGGTTTTACAGTCAACAATGCTGAATATAAGGTAATGGGATTAAGCCCTTATGGAAACATGAATAAGAAAACAAATCCTTATTACGGCAAACTAAAGAAAATTATAGACATTAAAGAGGATGGAAGTTATAAGTTTGATATGAGCTATTTTGTTTACCATTATAAAGACAGGATGCCTTCTAAAAAATTATGTAATCTACTTGGTGGGCCAATTAGAACTGCAGAGTCAGAATTAACCCAACGCCATAAAGATATTTCAGCAGCATTGCAATCAGTATATGAAGAAGCACTGCTTAAGATGTTGAATCATGTTTATAAAGAAACAAGGTGTGAAAATGTTGTTATTGCAGGTGGCTGTGGTCTGAATAGTGTTGCTAACGGCAAAATATTAAGCAACACCCAATTTAAAAATATCTGGATTCAACCAGCCTCTGGCGACGGAGGAACAAGCATCGGAGTTGTTTCATATATCTATCATACTATATTGGGGTGCAAAAGAAACTATCAATTAAAAGATGCCTACCTTGGCCCTGGATTCTCAACAAAAGAGATAAAGAAATTTTTAGATAAAAATAAGATTGGGTATTCAAAGTTTAAAAACGATAAAGATATCATCAAAACTACTGCTAAGTTGGTTCACGAAAACCATGTCGTTGGCTGGTTCCAGGGAGGAATGGAATGGGGCCCGAGAGCTTTAGGTTCAAGGAGCATCTTAGCAAATCCTTGCAATCCAAAGGCTCAGGATTTATTGAATGCTAAAGTGAAGCACAGGGAAAAATTCAGGCCATTTGCGCCGGTTGTTTGTGAGGATGATGCATTAAAATACTTTGAATGCGACGAGCCAACACCAGAACCAACTGACTTTATGCTGATGGTATATCCAATAAGAAAAGAATGGCACAAAAAAATTCCATCTGTAACACACGTTGATGGAAGTGGAAGGCTGCAAACAATAAGAAAACATCAGAATCCGTTATACTACAATACAATCAAAGAATTTGGAAGATTGTCAGGAATACCTATTTTAATAAATACCTCTTTCAATATAAGGGGTGAACCGATTGTTTGTACATATTATGATGCGTATAAATGCATGATGGGAACCGGAATAGATTACTTGGTTATGGATAAGTTCTTAATAAAGAGAGAGGATAACCCCCAGGATATGTGGGATAGTGAGAAGTATGCGAAGGATTAAAAAAATAAAAGAAGTGTTGATTAATATATCCGTAGCCAGTTTAACAATCTTAATCTTTTTGATTCTGTTTGAGATTTCCCTAGCAATATTTATGCCCATGGGGAACCCACTTTGGGCCTATGACCAAAATATTGGCATAAAGATGATGAAGAATAAATGTTCTAGATATATCTCGCCAGAATACAATGTTGAGATATGTGGCAATAATCTTGGATTTAGAGATGTTGACCATAGTATTGCTAAACCAGAAGGTACCTTCAGAATTCTGCTTTTAGGGGATTCTTTTATAGCTGCCAGAGAAGTCGAGCTTAATAAGACGTTTGCTAGGCTTTTAGACCATAAGTTAAACGAAATCAGTTCAAAAAAAATAGAAGTAATAAACATGGGTATCGGAGGACAAGGTACTGGTACTCAATTACTGACTTTAAGACACTATGGTGCCAAACTCCAGCCAGACTTGGTAATACTTGCCCTGTTCCTAGAAAATGATATAGCCAATAATTACGCTCCTTTAGAGGATAGGAATTATGTACCTACCTATGATTTAGATAAAAATGGAGAATTAATATACGTGCCTTTTAAGCCAGCACCTATAATCAGTAACCCCATCACGAATTTTATAAGCCAAAATTTATTTCATAATACCTTTAGTTTTGGAGGAAAAATATATAGGGTAATCGGTAGGAAAATATTTTGGAAAGATGATTTACCCTCACACTTTTATACATATCTTGAGGATATGCCCGAAGATTTCAAAAGAGCCTGGGAGATAGAAGACAAATTGGTCGGAGAGCTTAAAAAAGAAACAGAGAAAATAAATGCAAAGCTTTTTGTTTTCACACTATACTCAAGAGAACAGGTTACAAATTTTAAGTTTTTTAAGGAAGCAGGCTATACATCAACAGTAGAAAATTTTGATCGCGAATTTCCTATGAGAAAAATAACGCCAATGCTTAAAGAATACAGTATAGATTACATCCACCTATATCCTATAGTAGTTAATATGTCTCTTAAAAAGCCAGAAGAGCTATTCTTTCATTATGATGCTCATTGGAGTGAAAAGGGACATAATCTGTCAACTAATTTGATTTTCGATGCCTTATTAAAAAATGACTTAATACCAGTTAGCACTTAAAGGGGTAAATATAAGAGGTAACTAAAATGGGAAAGAACAGATCTTTGTTAGGTGAATTGTGGGATTTTTTAAGAGTTAGGAAGAAGTGGTGGCTATTGCCTACAATCATAATGCTTATTTTAGTAGGTATCTTGATTATATTTGGGCAAAGCAGTTCGCTGTCACCATTTATTTATGCGTTGTT
>JAHWIC010000003.1 GCA_019322805.1 Candidatus Woesearchaeota archaeon
CCATCACCTCCCTAAGTTGCTCCGCCTACAAAGATATTGTTGTCCTGATTTATTTAAACTTTACTATTAAATAAAAATCCAACAACATGGATGAATTGGAGTTTTCCGAAGGAAAACTCTAATTTATTAGAGTTCGCTTTGCGAACTCCAATAAGAACTGAGTGCAGAGGAAAATCCCATACGAATTAAATTTGCCGCAGGCAAATTTATGGCTTTCTTCAAAGTGTGGGATTTTCCTTTGCGAATAGGGCATTTTTGCGTAGCAAAAATGACCGTGTTCGAATCCTACGTTGTTGTTGGATTTTTATTTAATAGTAAAGTTTAAATAAATCAGGACAACAATATCTTTGTAGGCGGAGCAACTTAGGGAGGTGATGGATACTTCGGTATTCAAAAAAGATTCTTCGGAGTCTTTTGTCCTAAGCTCTGACGCCTTATTTCTTTATTTTTCTGCCTTGGGTGCCTACATTTTAATATTTGTAGACACCTAATACAGGTTCTCGCCGCTTTTCCCCTTACATTTTATCTAAAATAGGAAGATTTAAATACTTTGTAAGGGTACACTTTTTTATGGAGATTATAAAGAAAAGAAACTATTACTACCTTAAACACTCCTACAGAAGGGGGAAGAGAGTAGTAACTAAAGAGAAATATCTCGGGAGCGATATTCCTAAAAACATTGAAAAGATTAAGGACGATTTCCTGAGAGAAACTAAAAAAGAGCTGTATGAAAAGCTGGCAAGGATAAAGAACAGCTTTAAGAAGACGTGGAAAAAGTATCCTGATTCTGTAAAAAAAGAGTTGTTGGTAGACTTTTCAGTTAACTTTACCTATAATACAAATGCTATAGAAGGCTCGACTGTAACAAAAGAAGAAACAGAGGATATAATCAAAAGAAAGATATCTCCTAATAAGTCAATAAGGGATATTCAGGAAACAATAAGGCACTCAAGAGTTTTTCTAGAGATGTTGAATGAGAAAAAAGATCTAACTTTATCTTTGTTGTTGAAGTGGCATAAGGAGATATTCCAGGAATCAAAATCAGATATTGCAGGAAGGTTAAGAGACTATAATGTAAGGGTGGGTGATTATAGATGTCCTGACTGGCAGGATGTTAAGAATCTAATTAGAGATTTCTTTATATGGTATAATAAGAATAAAGCCAAAGAACATCCTGTTGAACTTGCAGCAATGGCTCATTACAAATTTGTAAAGATTCATCCATTTGGAGACGGCAATGGAAGAATCGCAAGGCTTATTGCTAACTTTGTACTTAACAAACATAGATTTCCATTGATAGTTGTAGAATATAAGGATAGGAAATCATATTACCGGGCTTTGAGAAAGGCTGATAAGGAAGAATATGAGTTTACTAAGTATTTTGTGAGGAGATATTTAAGTATGTATAAGGATTACTTAAAAAAGCTCTGACGCCTACCTCTTTATTTCCTTGTACTCAAAATAAGAGTAGAAAATAGGATAGAGAGCAGCAAACAAAACAGGAATAAGGAAAATCCATATAGCATATTTTTGAATGAATATTCCTGATAAGGCAATTATTCCAGCTGCCTTAAACAGCTTTGCAGCAAGTTTATGTGTTTTCTCCCAAACAAGATTGCTGCTTAAAGTCCATGGAGTTTTTATTCCAATGAACCAGTTTCTTTTAGCGTGTTCTACAAGAATGCCAATATAATAAATTAATATTCCAAAGGCAGGAGTAATCATTAGAGTCATGTTAAATCTATAGTTAAGGTTCCAGAGGATTGTTAATAGGTAAATATAGAACATGAATGCAATAAAGATAACAATAAACCAATCATAGTATTTTCTGAACTTTTCAACATTCTTTTTCAACGGGTCTATCCTTGGAAGGAAAATAAAAAGCAGGAAACAAGCAGTAACTACTATAGGCATCAAAAACAAACCCCAGAACTTTGGCATATAGCCGTCAACTTCTCCTGCAGAGTTCCAGTGAGATGCCATTTTATCCGGCATTTGCGGGTAAAGGCAGATTGCTATAATGAAAGATATTATGATTATTGCTAAACCAAAAATTGTTGATTTTTTCATGTGATGTTTGTTTATTGATTAGTTTAAAAATCTTTTGCAAACCTTTAAATCATCGAAGACGTTACCATAGAACATGGCAGATAACTATTTCAGACCAATAAATGGTATGGAAAAGAAGATAATTGAGTCAGAGGAATTCAGGAAATGCTGTGAGTTTGGAGTAGCTAGAAAAGGCCATGCCGAAGGAAAGACAGAAGAGCACATAAGACTGATTCTGGAATATATTGAACAAAACTATAAGGAAGACCCGGATTACGAGAGATTAAGATTATTGGCGCTTTTGCATGACATGGGTAAGTTTGAAGAAGCGGACCAATCACATGCAGTCTTATCAGAACAAATATCTAAGAAATTCATTAAGGATAGAGGCTTATTGAGAATAATACGTATTCATGATTTCCCTTGGGCATTTTACAGGATTTTTAAGAAGAAAAAACAGTTTGATAAATATAAGTTTATAGATATATTCAAAGAGATTGACTGGAGGCTCTTAGTCAAGTTCAGGTATTGTGATAACTGCAATAGGTCTCAGGAACCCTCTATATGGTTTGAGGAGAAATGCAAGGAACTCCTGAAACCATTAGAAAAATAAAATCCTTTTATTCCAATAAGAATATTCTTAACAAAAATATATTTAAATAGGACTTAAGAAGGATTCCTTAACAAATGAAAAGGTGGTATTTATGAAGAAAGATGGAAAGTATTTGTTTACTTCTGAGTCTGTTACAGAAGGACACCCTGACAAAGTCTGCGACCAGATATCTGACGGAATCCTGGATGCTATATACAAGGATGATCCAAATGCGCGAGTTGCAGTTGAGGCTTTAACAACAACAGGCCTTGTTATTGTGTCTGGCGAAGTTACAACAAAATCTTATGTTGATGTACAGAAGATTGTAAGAAATACAATAAAGAAGATTGGCTATACAAAGGCAGAGTATGGCTTTAATTCTGAGGATGTTGGTGTGTTAAGTTCAATCCATGAGCAAAGCCCTGATATTTCTTTAGGTGTAACACAGACTGAGTCACATGAGCAGGGTGCTGGTGACCAGGGAATGATGTTTGGTTATGCAACTAATGAAACTAAAGAGCTTATGCCTTTGCCTATATTGCTTGCGCATAAATTATGCATGAAATTAGCAGAAGTCAGGAAGAATAAAACCTTAAAGTATCTAAGGCCTGATGGAAAAAGCCAGGTTACTGTTGAGTATCACGATGGAACCCCAAAAAAAGTAACAACTGTTGTTATTGCAGCACAGCATGACCCTGATGCTACAGAAGACCAAGTTAAGAAAGATGTTACCGAGAAAGTAATCAAGCCAGTTTGTGGTAAATGGCTAACAGAAGATACAGTCATCCATGTTAATTCAACTGGAAGGTTTGTGATTGGCGGTCCTCCAGGAGACACAGGCTTGACAGGAAGAAAGATAATTGTTGATACTTATGGCGGCCATGGCTCTCATGGCGGCGGCTGTTTCTCTGGAAAAGACCCAAGCAAGGTAGATAGATCAGCATCTTATATGTGCAGGTATATAGCGAAGAACATTGTTGCAGCAGGCCTCGCTGATAAATGCGAGGTGCAGCTTGCGTATTCCATTGGAGTTGCAAAACCAGTTTCTGTTCTGGTGCACTGTTTTGGAACAAGCAGGATACCAGAAGATAAGATTGCAGAGCTTGTTGAGAATCATTTCCCATTAAAGCCATCAGAGATTATTAACCACCTTGATTTGAGGAGACCGATCTACCAGAAAACAGCTGCTTACGGCCACTTTGGCAGAGATGACCCAGACTTTACCTGGGAGAAAACAGACAAGGCTGAGCTGCTGAAAGAAGAAGCTGGTAAACTGCACAAGCCTGAGAAGACTGGGAAGGAAGTTCCGCTGGATGAGTAGATTTTTTATTTTTTCAATTAACTTTTTAAATATAATTCTATATCTTCTTTTGTATGAGGGAGCCAGCACTTAAATTAGATTATCCAGATTTGAACCCGATAGAGGGCAATAGTGTAAATCAAATTATTGAAGGGGCTAGAAATGATGGCGCTATTTCTTATGGGTTACTTAATGACAGATTACCTTCAAGCATTACTAGGCCAGGACAGATTGATGCGGTTCTTTCAAGGCTTGATGAAGAAGGCATTGATTTAGTAACCGAGATGGAGCTTAGAAAGAGGCGTTCAAGGCCTGATCCCGAGAGAATCATGGTTGATAAAGAGTCAAATCTATCAGATGCTGTGAGGATATATCTCGAACAGATGGGTGGCTATCGGCTGCTTACCCAAGATGAAGAAATAAGGTTGTCAAAAGGATTAGAAATATACTATAAGCACTTTGTCAGGGCTATCCTCCGGTCTTATGAAGGGCTCAAGGCACTTAACGAACATTACGAGAGAGTTATAGATCACTATATGGGTAGCGAATCTAGAAAATCACGAGAGCCAGAGGCTATAACCAAAATAAAGGAATACAATGAAGAAGTTAGAAAGAAACTTGAGTTGATCAGAGAAATTAATGCAGAGCTTTGTTTAAGGAGAACATCAGAGAGGAGAAAAAGAGAACTCAGGGAACTTAGAAGACAAATTATAAGAAAAGAAGCAGATTCACTTGAGGAATCGTTCTATTTGGATTATCAACCTGCCAGAGTCAAGGATTGGGTTTTGACTTCAGTGATGGAAAAATATGCTGAAGCTACTACAAAGGTTGGGCATTATGAAGGTAGGTTAAAAGAAGAAAGGAGAACAAGAAATGATCCTAAGGAAGTCTCAAGGCTTGAAACAAGGATCGACAGATTAAAAAGACAGTATTCAGATGAATTTGGTGAGGATTGGAAGTATGTACAGATAAGACATGCATTGCTACAAAAAAGATCCAAAGCTACTGCAGCATTAGTGAAGAGACTTACGCAGGGAAACCTTCGGCTTGTTGTAAGTATTGCAAAAAAATATAGGAATAGGGGATTACCTTTCCTTGATTTGATCCAGGAAGGAAATGGCGGTTTAATGAAAGCTATTTGGAAATATGAATATAGGAGGGGCTATAAATTTTCAACATATGCAACATGGTGGATAAAGCAAGCTATAAGCAGAGCTATAATTAATAATGCAAGAACAATAAGGATACCTGCACATATGATTGAAACGATGTCGCGCTTTCGCAAGACATCAAGGGACCTTATGCAAAGGATTGGGCATGAGCCTACAGTAGATGAGCTTGCTAAAGAGGCAGAACTTCCAATATCTGAAGTGCAGCGTCTCATGCAAATATCCAAGTACCCTGTAAGCCTTGATAGGCCTATAGGAGATTCAAAAGATACATACTTTGGAGACTTTATTGAAGATAAAGATGTTGCAAGCCCTATAGTTGTAGCCTCTCACTACCAATTAGCAAATAAGATCAATGAGGTATTAGATACGCTCACATACAGAGAAAGAGAAGTAGTAAAAATGAGATTTGGAGTTGGTTATGACCAAGACTTTACTTTAGACGCAGTTGGAAGAAGATTTAAGGTTACAAGAGAAAGGATAAGGCAGATTGTGGCAAAAGCTATGAGGAAATTGCAGCATCCAGTTAGGTCAAGAGAACTGGAAGGTTTCTTAGACGAAAGAGTTTCTTAGAAAATTATTTATAACCCAAGCTCTGTAAAATTAAGTATGATAGAATCCTATTCATTCGGAACTATAAGAATTAATGGTAGGGCATATAGTAATGATGTTATAATAGCAGGAGATAAAATAATTAATTGGTTTCGGGAAGAGGGGCATAACGCAAGGATTATTGATTTTAAGAATATCCCCAATAATGATGAGGTTTTGGTTATTGGAACTGGTGCTAATGGTGTTATGAAGGTTTCTGAAGAGGTTGTTGATTATTTTAAGGATAAGAATGTTGAGTTAATAATCAAGCCAACAGGAGAGGCAGTTAAAACTTTTAATCAATTAAAGAAACAAAATAAAAAAGTTGCTGGTGCATTTCATCTGACTTGTTAATCCATTGTAAACACATTGTAAAGATTATGAATATTCTCAATACCTTTATAAACTTTTGAGATATACTACTCTTTGGGGGTACAATTGTTAGATTCACCTAAGCTGATTTTGCCAAGCTCTGTTTCTGAAGAAAGAAAACTAGCATTAGAACCAAAGATAATTACCTTAGCAGATATTATAGGAGAACATGAGCTCTCTCCTGTTATAGAACAGAGGGGTAGAGAATTAGCTGATATATTAGAAAGCCATAAGGAACAAGTAGCAGGAGAGTCAGGTCTTGTGGCGATCCCTAAGCTGAGACTTCAAAGACTCTATGGTTATCTTGATAAACTATTTGGCCGCGATTCTGAGGAGGGCTCAATACACTGCAAGTTGATGTATGGCATAGTGGCTTATCTTGCTGCTGAACTTGGTATAAAGGGTGCTGGTAAATTGCATAGGGCTGGTTATGCCGCTGTTCTGCATGATATAGGCAAGGCTGCACTTCCAGCTACTGTAATGGAAGCAGTTGAGCATGGTGATGATTTCACCCCACAATTGCGTGAGCTTATGAAGGTGCATGTATTGACTGGTTATATTATTGCTGAGATGGCAACCAGGAATGTTCCTGGTTTGAGGGGGATTGCTTCTCTGATTTTATGCCATCATGAGGAGTTTGAGGGGCTTGGTTATGTTGGTCTGACAGGAAAAGGAGATAAAGTGCCTTTAGGAAATGAAGATGAGATACCCTTAGTGAGCATGATTATTTCTGTTGTGGATTCTTATTTAGCTGTAGTCCGTAAAAGAGATTATGACCCAAGGAGTCCGCCAGAAGCAACTCTGCAAGAGCTGCTTAGGGGCGCTTACCTACCGTTTAATGAAGATGTATTGAGAGAATTTAATAAAGATAAATTAGAGGAATTAAAGGCTCGTTATAAAGAGAAATATAGAGAAGGTTGGGAAACTGCATATAAAGGAGTATTAGTAACGAAGCTGGAAGGTAACACAAGAGAAGGTAGACGTATTCCTGGCGGATTTAGGTGGAACTATCAAGAATTGATCCTTAGAGGTTCTGTTGAAGAGCTTGAGAGGGCTTATACGCAGGTAAGGCTTTCTCGTGAGAGAAAATATTATCCTATAGTTGTTAACACTTTCATAAAACTAGTGAGGGAGCATCCTGAGATATTAAGGAAAGTGGTAGAACAAGCGCAATAGAACTATAACTTACTCTTCTCAGCTTTATCAGATATAATGGCAGAATTCCCGCTGGGATCTTCAATTATGAGCTTCATCTTTTCCTGCCCCCACATTACCTTCATGAGTTTCTTTAATTGATTCTTTGCTTTTTTCTTTGCAGAATCATCCTCTTCTGCATCACGAAGTTTTTCAATCTGCTCTTTAATCCTGGTTAAAACACCTTCAATATTTGTAACATAACCGTTTGATGCAGGCCCTGGCGTGACAGTTGCCATATGGGGAATTTTAATAGTTGCTTCAGAGGATTTTACAACTCGAACCTTCATATCTTCTTCAGAGCTGATCTCGAATGTGTATCTGCATGGTTCTTTGCGCTCAGCCGCTTCAACATCAGCTTTATTGAAGCTGCAGTTTGAGCAGCTCATTGAGAAAACAAATACCTTACCAAAGTACGGCACCTCTGTTTCTTCTTCCATTAGCGTCAGTGTCTTCTGCCTGCACATTGGGCACGTTTCTTTCTCGACCGTCTCTTTAGCCATAAAACGCGAAGAAATAAGTTGATATTTATAGTTTTCTATTTGTTAAGTTGATTTCAATTTTGAATATAATCATTAGAAAAATCATCAATAGGAAAAAAATCAATAAACGAAAAAAATAATTCTGATTTTTGCTTTATTCCTTTACTTAAAGCAAATCAGAATTATTTTTTTAATGATATTTCTTTTTAATGATTTAATTTTTCTATTGTTTAAAACCTAAAAAAGAATTATTATTGCGGCTTCTATTCTTCAGGAACTTCAGTACTGTACTCAGTCACTTCTGTAACGCCTTCAACTGGCTCAGATTCTTCTTTCTTCTCTCCGCTTCCTTCTTTTGGACCTCTATGAATCTTTGCAAAGGAAGGGACAGCAGCAATCCAGTCTTCACCAAAGCCAGCGATATCTCCTTCGATAGCATCGCAGGTTTTCTTCAGTTTGTTTATTGCACGCTTTAACTCAACAATATCCTTGTCCTTTAATGGCTTGATATTGATTAATGCAATTGTGTGCCCTTCCCTTAGAACATCAAGAATCGGCTTTATGTGCTCAAAATTTTCAATGACAAAAGGTCTGACAGTAATCTTGGCTTTTTCCATGCTAGGCTCAGCACCAAGCTCAACATAGCCTTCTTCCTCTTCTTCAGAACCCTCTGGTTTCTTGAGTTTTGAAAAAAATCCCATATTTTTCACCTTCATAAAAATAACTATTTTAGAATTGTAATAACTCCAATTTATATATAAATCTTTTGTTTCTAGAATACTACTTCAAAAGAAAAGCTTTTTAAATCAAACTTAAATCTCCTATCCTGGTTTTTATGGCTAAAAGACTTGGTTCAATAAGGAGAAAAACAAGGCATAAGCTGAGTAAATCCTTCAGGAGAAGAGGGAAAATAAGCATCTCAAGCTATTTCCAGAACTTTAGTGCAGGTGACAAGGTCATTTTGTCTGCTGAATCTGCGTACCAAAAAGGCATGTATCATCCTAAATATATGGGCAAAAGTGGAGTAGTAAAAAATAAGAAAGGCAAATGCTTTGAAGTAGCTATAAGTGATAAAGGAAAAGAAAAGACTTTAATAGTACATCCAATACACCTAAAGAGGGTATAAAAATGGATACCAGCGAAATATTAAACGAGGCTCCTATGAGCATGGTTCAGCTAAAGGAAGAGCTTGAGAGAATAAAGAAACGGGATAAAGAGCTGAACTTCAGGGCAACAAAGACAGAGGAGTACCTAAGCCAGGTCATCACTCTGAAGGGTGCTGAGGGGCTTTTTAAGAAGCTAGTTGCCTTGAATGTGCCAAGGCTTAAGGAGCAGCATATATGCAAGATAATTGATGTACTTCCGAAAACAGCTGATGATCTTAAAGTACTTCTGCAAGGTTATACACTAACAGTAAACAATCAGAATCTAAAAAAGATTATTGATGCAATCAATGAATTTTTAGCGAAACAATAAGGGGGTGCTGATAGTTTCTAATTTTTCATCACAATATTTATAAATACTATTCAATATTTTATTAAAATGGCGGTGGGGATTGAGCACGGTCATCTCAAGATTTGTGATGACTTTGCAAAAGAGGTGAACAGACTTATTGGAAGATTTAGTCCTAAGAGCTATAGGATTAACTCCGGCAAATATGAAAGCTTGTTAAGGAAAAAGAATCTGACGATTGAATCCAAAAAGAAGAAACTACTGAAAGCATTGCATGAGGTCGTTTTACACGCACTGAGTGTTGATATCCATAATGTAAAACCAGGTAAGATAGTTGATGACCTTAGGATAAACATCAGGATTATAAGGGCCATCATCACTAAACTGCGCGACATAAATTATTACCTTGAAGATGTGTTTTTGCATGAGCTTGGCCTTAAAGCAAAGCCGGAAAGCTGGGCAAAGACAATAAAGAAAGGCGCAAAAAAGCTTAAGGAGAAAAGCGCGCTTGGAAAGCAGGAGCTGGAAAAACTGGAGCATGCTGTTCATAAGATGATTACTAGGGTAATAACCCTTGATGAAAGATTGCTTAAGACTTACAAAAGAAGGGAAACAAAAGTCGTCAAAGATGAGCATGTACGTATAAATGATTTGGAAAAGCTCCTTGGAAAACAATCAGAGCTTTTGATGCATTTGCAGGCAAAGTTCCCGCCGCCAAATAAGGTGAAGGCAGATTTATTCGAGCCTGACAGGTTTAACCACTGGATGCTTAGGATATTAACCGCATTATCAGCTTTGGAGCACGCTTCCCAAAAGGAAGTGGCAATTTTCCAGAGATTAAAACAAAGCAGAAAGCTCAGAAGAAAGATTGAATCCAGGATTGATTATGTGCTCAAGGAGAAATTTGAACTTATGCAAATAAAGGAGCAGCGCGTTTTGTCGTGGGAGAACATAGGAAGGATTGATGATGCGCTGCACGAGGCAGCGCACAAATACCTTGCTGCTTCACAACTGTAAAACAACAAAATTCCGAAGGAATTTTGTGTCGCGAGAAACGCATAGCGTTTCTGTGTGCCAGAAATGCGGAGCATTTCTGAGCAGCTCAAAAAACCGAAGGTTTTTCGACATGGAACGGACAAAGGAAGAAACAGTAGTTGTACTGGACTTTTTGCCGAATGGCTACCCATTTGACACAAGGCCTATCTACCAGAAAACTGCGATAGCGCAAGCTATAGGCAAGGAGCACTTTGTTTTACTGGAACTAGCCCCTAAGAAGGATATCCATTTACAGCCTTATGAGGAGGTTTATATCGGAGAGGGCAAGCGTGACAAGGTGCATCACATAGTTGGAAAGCTTCCTATAGATAAACTTACTGCAACAGCAAAGTCTGAGCTGGAATATGTCATAAAGGATATTGTAAATAAAGACGAAAAAAGGTTTGTTGACTTTTTCAATAAGGCACAGCCCTTAAGCACAAGAATGCACCAGATAGAGCTTTTGCCAGGCGTTGGAAAGAAGCATATGTGGCAGATAATAGATGCAAGAAAGGAAAAGCAGTTTGAGAGTTTTAAGGACATAAAGAAGCGCGTTAAGCTTATGCCTGATCCGGAGAAGGCAATCATAAGAAGGATACTTCTGGAACTTCAAGGCAAAGAGAAACACAGGTTGTTTGTTGACGTATAACAAAGGAGTAAATTATCAATAAATAATTCCTTTGTTATGCCGGGAGGCACGAAGTGTCTCCGTGTCTAATCATTCTTCTTCAGACATTTCTTCATCATCAGAGACTCCTTCCTCCATAGCGTCTGCAATCAGGCTGACCACTTTCTTTGACTGCTTTTCTATCCTCTGAAGGTAATCCACATCTTGGAACTGCTCTACAGCACATTCCTTACAATAGGATTCAGAACTCCCTTTAATGCAATATTCAGCCTCTTTCTCGCACAGTATGCACTTTTTTGGCATTTAGAGGAGAGATGTCAAATGCATTTATAAATATTGCTGAAAATTGGTAGTAGGCGGCAGTAGTAACTTATACTCTAATCTGTAAACCAAACAAAAATCTTTAATAACCACGCGGATTTGAGGCCTTACTATGTACTTCAGACCCACCAGCAAGAAAAAGTTTCTAGGAATAAACACCTCAGATACAGAGCTAAGGGATATTTCAAAGGCATGGTTTGTCATATCACTTGCTTTTGGGATTGTGCTTACAAGAAGGTCTCCATTGCCGATTGGTTATGGATTCATTCTTGCTGCTTTAACAGTCGGCGTTGGTTTTGTTTTCCACGAGATGGTTCATAAGTTAGTTGCACAAAGGTTTGGATGCTTTGCTGAGTTCAGGGCATTCAACCATATGCTGGTGCTGGCTTTGCTCATGTCCTTGTTTGGATTTATATTTGCTGCTCCTGGCGCAGTGATGATAGCAGGCCCTGTTGGCAGGAGAAGAAATGGAATGATATCTGCAGCAGGAATAGCAGCAAGCCTTGCAATAGCTTTATTGTTCCTTTTTGTGTTTTTGACTGCTCCGTTTGCTTTTGTTAAAAATATAGGGCTTTATGGCTTTGTGATTAACAGCTGGCTTGCTCTGTTCAATCTTATCCCTCTTGGAAATTTTGATGGCGTGAAGGTGCTTCATTGGAACAGAATAATTTATATAGTAATGGTCATAATGGCACTTATGCTGATGTTTTTGCAGGGAGTGCTAGGGGGTATTTAGCTTCGCTAAATACTTAAATCCTCCCCATTAGTGCACAAGGAGAACGCCATAAATTGCTGACGCAATTTAATTTCACAGTGTCCCTCCCCTAACAGGCTATGCACAACAGAACATACAACTAAATATGCAAGGTGTTTTGATGGACGATGATATAAAGTTTAGATGTCCTTACTGCGGGAAATTAACCAGGCCTCATGAGAGGTATTGTGATTTCTGTGAGCAGGACTTATCAAAGGTCAGGGATAAGTTAGAGGCAGAAGGAAGAGAAAAAGCCTGCTTTATAGCAACTGCAGCTTATGGGACTCCTTTTGCAAGAGAGATTGATGTTTTGAGGGACTGGAGGGATAACAGTTTGAATACAAATTTTTTTGGTTCTTTGTTTGTTAAGGTTTATTATAAAGTGAGCCCTCCTATTGCGAGATTTATAGCAAAGAGGAAAAAATTAAGGAAGTTGGTTAGGATTATCTTAAAACCAATAATCAGTATCATTAGAAAAAATCAATAGAAAAAAATAAATCTGATTTTTGCCTTAAGTCTACTATAAAGCAAAAATCATCTGCAGTGTTTCTTAAAGAACCAAACTAAGATGAAAATTCCTTTATACCAGTTGTGAAAGGAATTTTCAGAATTATTTTTTTAATGAATTTCTCTATTGATTTTTTTTATTGATTACTTCCTATCTCTTTTCCAAAACCTGAGCATTGCCTTCCACTTCAATAAAAGTCACTTCATCTCCCTCGTTAAGCTCATTAAGCAGCTCTTCATCGACATCAGCATCCATGGTTTGATAAGAATGCATATCCATGATCTGAACTTTATCAGCTAGCTTTGAGATAACCTGTGCTGATTTTCTTATGATGTCAAGCTCTTCTACATTATCATGATGATTGAGGTTTATTGATTTCTCGCCCTTGCTAATCAGGCCCTGGACAAACAGCTTTGTCTTTGAATGAGAATGGGTTCCGTAAGCAACTGTCTCTTTTCTTACAACCCTAAGAACCTCATTGTTATATTTGATATAGCTTCCTTTTCGCAAGTCTTTTGCTTCTGTCATAATGACACCCCTAGAGAAAAACTATCCTTAACTTATTTAAATATTTCTAAGGATTATTCCTTTATGCCTATAGCGTATTTATACCATCCAAAATCTCTTAGGATTCTTTCATCCTCAAATCTGACAATCTTTTCAAAGGATTCCCACCGCTTCATACTCAATTCTATAGAAGGAGGAGGAGCGTCTTTTTCAATACGCCCATCATATATCTGAACTGCGGCTTTGGTGCAAAAAGCTTTATTAACAACAGATGGTGCAAGGGATACTCCGCTATATTCTATTACATGAAGACCAGCATGCTCAAAAAGCGCTGGAAGGTCAACGTTATCTTTATATGGGTCAGGATAAAGGAATGGGAGAATCATCTTGTACCAGGGTGTCTCTTGTTCAGCTTCTCTTGAAGCTTGATATAATGGACTATCAAAATTAGGAACAGCTACTACAACCATGCCTCCTTTGCCTGTTTGTTCTACCATAATCTCAATTAGCCTTTTTTGCTCCTCTGTGGTTAAGTGTTCAAAAACACCGCTGTTCATTGCTATTGTATATTCACCTCCGCTTTTATACCTTAGTATGTCTTTTTTGTGAGGGGTAACACGGTCTTTTGCTTCAAATTGATGTTCTGCAAGGAACGAAGCATAGCGTAGGGCACCCATGGATAAGTCAACAATATCTGCTAGAAATCCATGATAAGCTAGCATATTTGAGAGAGTAGCACTTCCACAGCCTAGCTCAACACTTCTAGGCGGCCATGAACCTAATGTTTTCTTATTCCAATGTTTTAGAATTCTATCCACAAGCCGCATATACATGTATGCTCTTCCAGGCAGGAATTCGTGGTACCCTTTGTCCAGGTGCAGGAAATGATGGTAAGAGGCTTTTTGAGCTGCCCAATGTTGGTCCATATTTCTTTGCCGCTCTCTAGCTTGGTCACTCTTATATAGGGGTGAGATAACGTCATCTAGCCATTCTCTTGTACTGGACTGCACTGCTAATAGGATAGGATGAGGTCCTTTTTCAGCATCAGCTGCGTCATTCCCTCCACTAGCGATAACAATCTCAGAACTTTTTCTTGGCAATACTAGGGGTCTTAGTATCTCTTCTAATTCCTCAGGGCTTCTTTTCTCATTATGGCCCCCCAACAATTTTGTTAGCCCTCTAACTGTCATATGTTGATAGGTAGTGATTGTGCATTTAAAAATCTTTCTATTTATCTATTATTATGTAGTAGTAAAAAAAGGAAAAAGTTTAATAATAACAATGCATTCACTTTTGTAGATGCTAAGATTAATTAAAACCCGGCATGGAGAAACCCAGTATAACATAGAAAATCGTATTCAGGGAGGTATTGACACGGAGTTAACACCTCATGGCATAAGGCAAGCTGAAATGTTAGCAGACCACTTTAGGGATACTCCTATTGATTATGTTGTCTCAGGCACCTTAAAAAGGCAGGCCCAAACAGCAGGGGTTATAGCTAGGCCGCGAGGAATTAGTGTTGTACATGATGAAGGACTGAATGAAAGGGATTGGGGCAGATTCAATGGACGTTATGAACATGAGGTTGATACAGGAGGCATCCCCCTTACCCGTTATCTTTTTTATATGGTAGATCCTAATGATGATAGTAACCCAAAAATAGAGAAAGGCCCTGAACATAAAGGAGAAACAATTGAAGAAATGATGCGTAGGATAGGACTATTTTATGATAGGCTTGTCGATAGATATGTAGACGCTACGATGTTGATTGTTGGAAGTCAGTTCTCAAATGCTTACCTCTTGAATCATGTTCTTGGAATTCCGCCGGAATGTCCTGTTTTATTTGCCCAAGAAAATATGTGCATAAACGAGATAAGGGTTTATCCTAAAAAAGATGCCGGAAGACCTGTAGAGGTTGTTGATATAAATTTTATGGAGCATGTCCATTACAGGGATGGGTCAGTGCAAGGTACAGATTAGTATTCTAAACCAATTCTTGAGACGGTAAGATGGATCAATACCTCCAGGATCTGTTCCATATTTGATAGGATAAAAAGGTTATTTGCAGGCACCTTTTTCACTAATGACCCCACTTTGTCAAATATTATGGACCTATCTTTGCTTAACTTCTCTGCCTTTTTAAGGTCAAAATTATAGAAAAAGTCATGATACAAAGAAAGAGTTTCCTGTACATCTGATATGATTGATATAGCATCTTTTGCTAACTTTATCTTATGTGCCGTTACAAACCTAGAGCAGTATTTGATTATATCTATTATTTCATCAAGAGAAGAGATAATATGGTATAGAGTATTTGTTTTTTTATCATCAGTATAACCAAACTTATTTAAAAGTCTTAGGTTATATGCTGCAAATTTAGTTATGGTGTCATGTTTTTCATTTATGGTGTCTAGTAGCATATGATTGTTTTCTTTTGAACCTTTAACTAAATCCTTGCTTGCGTCAATCAAGAGCAGGAATATACGCCGCAGGATAGTATCAAGTTCCTTGATCACACCTTCAGATATATCTTTGATAAAGCAGGAATTTTCCTTTTGCTGTATGATCTCGATTCCATTTAATCTGTTGACCTCCTCTTTTATTGATGAAATAACTGTTACATCCTTCCCTATTTTGTGGTGTTTGGTAGTAACGTCATCAAATCTTAATTTCATTTCATCATAGCCTTTTATGTATAAGCATCTGATAAGGAACATCAAAGAATCTCTATCCAGGTTGCTTATATCAACTTCGACACGTCCTAAAGACTGTCCTTGCTCTGTACTAACAATAATCTTACTACCTTCCTCCTTAATATCGAGTTCATCTCCTTTCTTAACCTCATGCTTTTGCGCCCACTTCCTTGGCAAAGAAATCAGCTGTGTAGAATCTGCAATCTGTATAACTTTTCTTTTCAGTTTAACCACCCTTATAATTTAATAGTTTTATATAATCGGATTAGGAATCTATTAAACTATATAAATCTTTTCATTTTCTATAAAATTGGCTGTTTTATATAACTTTTATAAAATCTAAGGCATAACTATATAAAAAATGAGCTATTATATAGGTATATCCCGTAAACCTTACGGGATAATAAGGGGGGTGTTGGTAGAGTTCGAAAATAATGATTAAATCTATGCTATGAAAATAGCAAAAGATGAATCATTAAAAATTTAATGACAAATCAATGCTGGAAACAGCAAAGACGAATCATTAAAAAAATGATTAAATCTATGTTGGAAACAACAAAAGATGAATCATAAAAAAAACAAAAAACTCTACCAAGAACCCTTATCAAATGATGCACAGAGGATGTTTAGATGATCAAGAAGGTGAAAAAGAAAATGGAAAAAGAAGAAAGTTTGGAGGACATTGGCATATCTTTATCTTCAGACCCTTTAGATAAGATGGGTGAGTTCAGAGCTAAATAATGGAGGCAAAGGAATAAAAAAACCGATCTGAAAAACATAAAATTCCATAATCATTGGGTCTAGTCTCAACTCAATGATGCAAAAATCCTACCAAGGGATTTTTGTTTTAAAAACTAGTGGCCTAAAAAACCATAAATGGAATTTTAATGCACCAAGATTCAATTTTGAGGAGCTCAAAAAAACAAAAAATTTTGGCAAACTCAAAAAAATCTTTAGGAGCGGTTTTCCTTTCCCCCACTTAATGCTGAATGAAAAGGAGGAGGCAATAAAAATGGGAGACCCGGGTGGTGAGCAGATCATACTTGACCCTCTTAAGCCAATCTTCTACTGCTGGGCTTGCCAGCATGAAATGATAAGCAAGGACAGTGTAACATATGAATGTCCTGTATGTCATAACCATACTGAAAGAAAACTGGCTTATTAAACAAATCAGAAATCCTTAAGATTTATAAGAATAACCGATATTCTACCTTTCTATGGCTCTATACATTGTTGCAACACCAATTGGGAATCTGGAGGATATTAGCTTTAGGGCAATTAAGGTATTAAATGAGGTAGACTTGATTCTAGCAGAAGATACAAGAAGAACATCAATATTACTAAATCATTATAAGGTTAAGAATAAAATTGAATCATTTAATGATTTTAATAAAGAGAAGAAAACACCGTCGATAATTGAGCAATTAAAAAATAATAAAAGAATAGCTATTGTTTCTGATTCTGGAACTCCTGGAATATCTGATCCTGGGTTTTATTTGGTAAGAGAAGCTGTTAAGGAAGGAATTGATATAGTTCCTATTCCAGGTGCAAACGCAGCTATAACAGCTTTGGTCAGCTCTGGTTTTGCTACAGATAAATTTATGTTTTTGGGCTTTTTACCAAAGAAAGAGAATCGGTTGAAAAAATCATTAATGGAGATTAAAAAAAATAATATCACGACGATATTCTATGAGTCTCCTTATAGGATAGAAAAAACTCTGAGATTAATGAGTGAAATAATTCCTGATAAAAAAATATGCATTGCTCGCGAACTAACAAAGAAATTTGAGGAGTTTATTCGAGGAACTGCTTCTGAAATTCTTAAGAAAAAGCCAAAGTTTAAAGGAGAGATTACTGTTGTGGTTGGGAAGGGTTAGTTCTTAAAAAACGAAAGCTTTATAAACAAATTAGTAACTTAATAGTAGTAACGATAGAATAGGGAGCAAACAAATTTGGTAACTCTTACACAAGTAGTAACTAGCGAATTCCTGGATCGTGCAACACGTTCCTATAGAATAGGCCCTTATATTCTTCATAGATGCATTGCTTATGGGGGCCATAGTGTAGTCTATGAAGTAACCCATCCAGATAAACAAGGACCACTAGCACTAAAATTAGCGGGTGTGGGGAAATCCATTACATCAGTAAAGCCTGAGGACCCAAGCAAAGGTTCTGATAAAGAATCTACATGGATTGCTACTGTAGAAAAACCAAAACGCACGTATACTCGTGATGATATTCCTACTGTAACTGATAAAAAGGAAAAGGCCCGTGTAGAAATGATGATGAATGAACGCAGGATTCTGGGAATCCTGGGTGAGCATGAGAACATAGCAAGTCTTGAAGGTCAAGGAGAATATATATTAAATATCAAAACAAGAAAAGGAGAAGAAAAAGCTTTCTTGATGTATGCTGTTTACCCACGTGTTAAGGCAATCCAAACAGAACGTCTTGAGTCAGGTGCATTAAGCATAGAAGAAGTCTTAGAGATTATGCTAGGTGTTGCAAATGCAGGCGCGTATTGCCATGAACATGAAGTAATACACTGCGATATCAAGCCTGCCAATATTCTTGTTGACAGGCGTACTTATAAACCAAAGCTTACAGATTTTGGGATAGCGCTTTATGTTCCTGATGGAAAACTACAAGGAATGTTGGGAAGTCCAGTTTATATGAGTCCAGAACATGTTATTGGTGCAGTGGAGTATAAATCTGATGTGTTTTCGCTAGGCTCTACTTCATTCCATTTGTTAACAGGCATTCAGCCTATAGATAGTGATGAAGCGGATACCAACAAAGCAACGTTTGATATAGCTTTAAAGATAGCTCATGGAGAGATGGATGCATATAACATTCCTATCAGATCTGTTAGACCTGAGGCTCCTAAGAGACTTGTGAAATTAATTAATGGAATGATGGCTAAGAAAATCCAGGACAGACCTGGTATGAAAGAAGTAGCAAGTGAGGTTGCTGCAACAAAGGGTTAATAGTAACAGAAAAAATTATATACTTTCATTTCTATTATCCATTAAAACGAAAAAAACAATCTTTTTTAGGGGAGTGGTCTGGTTAATCAGCTTGTTTTTGCTAGCTTCTTTTGTTTCTGCCAGGCCTTATGATTCCTATACAGCTGATTTTACAATAGTTGAAAGAAATGTTGTTGTGAACATAGTCCTTGATTTTCTGAACGAAGAAACAGGTGTTTTTTATTTCTCATTGCCAGAAGATGCCAGAACAATAGACCTTTATATTGATAATTCTGCAGCAGAGCCTGTTATAGAAGAAGGCAGGTTAAAGATAGAGCTTAGATCATCAAAGAGGGTAAGAATAAGTTATGTTACAGGTGACTTTCTGGATAAAAATAACTTTTTAGTAAACCTCAAAGCACCAGATGATATCAATAACCTTACACTTCAGGTAAGCCTTCCTGAGAAAGCAGTACTCAGGAAACAGATAATAGAAGGAGATATTACATCTGGCTCAATTCATCCAAATCCAGAGCTAGCATTAACTGATGGAAGAAGCATGATATTTATTTGGAAAAGGAATGATTTAAGCAAGGATGATGAGCTTTCAGTATTTGTGCAGTACAAGCCAGGAGGACCTTCTATATGGCCCATATTCTGGGTTCTGCTGATAGCAGCTATGCTTGCCTATTTAGGATATAATTATATGAAAGAATGGCGCTATAAGGGGCTGATAAAAAGGCCAAAAAAAGAGGCAAAAGTGCCTCAACCTCGCAAACCTAAAAAGGAATTAGGCATCTTAAAACATCTAAAGGAAGAAGAACAGCAGATAATAAGGGTTTTACAGCAAAAAGAAGGTAAATGTGAGCAAGGAACTCTACGAATTATTACTGATTTTTCAAAAGCACACCTTTCTAGACTTCTTATGGAATTAGAAGCTAGAAAAATCATCCATAAAGAGAAAAAAGGCAAAAAAAACATTGTTTACTTAAAAAAAGGCTAGTGGAACATATTGGAACAATTAGAGCTTATTCTGGGCTTTTTGGAACCATTTAAAGCCACTGTTTCATGAACAGAATATAAGTAGAATGCCGCTATATAATTCATTATATGGCAGGACCTAAATATAGAGGGATGGACTACCTAAGACCTGAAATTGAGAGTGCTTTTGACGCTACTTTAGCAAAGGCAATACAAACAGAAGACCCAAGCAAATATAGGCCTACTCCCTTAAATAAAGACAGGCCTTTTCTTTTTGAATTTAATGGAAGCCTTTCTCTTGATATGGTTATAAGGGATACGCTAACAAAGATTAAAGGGGCTCTTTCTAAAGGTCAGGCTAATGGTTTGGAGGATATCCCTGAATCACTTAAAAAGCAGATTAGTGATGCAGGAGATATTGGAAATAAGGATCTTCTTAGATTAGTCATAGAAGGGTATAGGTGCAGGGTGCATTATGAGGTTCCTGTAGGGTATTCTACTAGGGGAGAAGAGCTCTTGTTGGAAGTGCCTCTACAACCCCATATACAACAGCTCTGCGAAATACAGAGAGATGGTGAGGAAGGCAAATTGGATGCAGTGCCTTATGAAGTAGCAAATGATGGGAGAAATGGCTCTGAATATCCTATTGGAAGGTTTTTAGGGCTGAACATAGGTAGAGGCTCATCTAAAACACTTAGTAAACTTTGTGAGTGGTTTGGATTAGAACCAAATAAAGCACAAAATAATTTAGTTTATCAATTTGTGGTTTACGTTAGGATAGGAGAGTATGCAAAAGATTCCAAGAGGCCTGATGATCCAGCTAGAACAAGGATCATATTAGGAACTGAACATAGTAGTTATAGTGCAGGCAATGGCGATAAACCGCTGAATCTTGCGGATATCAAGCAAGATGAGGATTGGGATCTTGGCAAAAGTCTGCTAGAAGATACGCAACGTATTACAAATCCAACAGCAAGTGAGACGCCTACACCCCCTGCAAATCCAACAGCTAATGGAGCCGCAACTGTGGATCCAGGAGCAGAAACAAACTATGCTGCTTCGCCTGCCACAAAACCTACATCAACTAGAAGGCATGACAGCACTAGGACAACAAGATTTGAATTAAACCCTGATAGTTCAAAAACACCCCCCTCAACAAGAAAGCCGTCCAGCACCAGGATAACAAGAAGATTCGAAAGAACTCCAGATGATAAGCCAAGAACATCCACAGAAATCAAGATTCCTAAAGGAAAAACATCAAGGTGGGAAAGTTTCCAATTAGGTACATAATAAAAAATGCAAAACACAATAATCATTTATGAGCCAATTGAATCGCAGGATAATTTTTCAATTGATAATTTAGACTTATACAAAAAGTTGGGGGGTGATGCTACGGTAAAGAACCTTGAGTTTTATGTTAGTTTTTATGAGGATTTTGGATAAATTATAAGTATAGAAAACCCAACAGGAGGTGGGAAACATGAAAAAAACAATAGCATTGGTCTTGGCAATGCTGATGGTATTCTCAGTAGTGCCGCTGGCATTTGCACAAGAAGAGCCAGGAACAGGAGATCCGCCTGAGTGTGTTGCAGATGAAGACTGTGAAGAAGGCGAAGTATGCACAGATGGTGAATGCGAAGCAGCAGAACCACCACCAGAGTGTGTTGCAGATGAAGACTGTGAAGAAGGCGAAGTATGCACAGATGGTGAATGCGAAGCAGCAGTACCACCACCACCAGAAGACCCAGGAGTTACACCAGACAGTCCTTTGTATGGACTTGACAGAGCAATAGAAAGAGTAGAGTTGGCTTTAACCCTAGGTAAGTCAGCTAAGGCAAAGAAAGGACTTGCACATGCAAGAGAGAGGCTAATGGAAGTCCAGGCAATGATTGCTGCAAAGAAAATGGGTGCAGCTGCAAGAGCACAGGGAGAGCACGACGACATAATGGACGATGTCGAGGACGCTATAGATGACCTTGGTGATGGAGACGCTGGAGATGAGTTTAGCGACGAAATTGAGATAGAGCAGGCACTTAACCAGCACAGAATGCTTGTACAGCAACTAAACAATGTTAAGGTAATGGCTAAGGGCTTGACAGCTGAGCAGCAGGCACAGCTTGATGCAGTAGTTGCTTCACTAGAAGGAGCAACAGAGAGCGCTAAGGTAAAGGTTCAGGTTAAGAAGGACAGGACAAAGATAAAGATAAAGGCTGCAGCAGGCTTAACTGATGAAGAGTTAGCTTCATTGGAAGAGCAGGCACAGGCAATTGCAGGCCAGGGAAAGGAAGTAAAGATAAACCTTAAGCCAAAGAAAGGCAGAGGAACGCCTGGTGCTGAAGAGCCTGAAGAACCGGCTGAAGGCGAAGAGCCTGAAGAGCCTGAGGAAGGAGAAGAAGGTGCAGGTGCAGCTTCTGCAGCAGCAAAAGGCAAAGACAAAAGCTCAAAAGGAAAGAATAAATAAATAGTTTTTTTATTTTTTTTATTTTACTTGCAGAGTTCTCTTACTATACACCCTTCCAGTCATCCATCTTACTCCAAGGTATACGAAAGGGGTATCGAACAAAGCTACGAGCATCTTTAAGGTCCAATAAGGCATTATCAAAACAAACATATAGCCTACAGTGAACTTTGGAGATGTGTTTAGTGTTGCAGGAACCCATGAGAATGGCAGATAGTACAACGCAATGAACATGAATATGACTGTATCAATAAACTGGCTTACTATTGTAGAAGCATTATTTCTCAACCACAGGAATCTGCCTTTTGTCTTCTTTTTCCAGAAATTAAATGCCCAGATATCATGGAACTGGCTCAATAAGAATGCTGTGATGCTTGCTATGAAGAATCTTATGCTGATTCCAAATACTCTGCCATACTGCTCAGCCTGCACATAGCTTCTTTCCGCATACGGGAGGATTACAGACAGAGCAGTCATCAGCAAAACAACAACCATACAGATGAATCCGACCCAAACAAATTCCTTTGTTTTTGTTCTTCCATGAACTTCTTCAATAACATCTGTAATCATGAATGTTATTGGATAAGCAAATATTCCAACAGAGAAATTGATGATGCTTAACTGGGCTATCTTTGAGCCAATCAGGTTAGCTGCTACAAGGCAGGCTACAAACAACCCTAAGAACAGGTTTGTTTTGGTCTTTAGCTTCCATTCCATTGTATCACCTTGGCAGTAGAAAAAGAAGGTTATTTTTAAGTCTTTGCTCTAAACCATTACCTTTAAATAATATTCGTAATTGGCAATAGCAACGAGGGGTAAGAATGGAATTAGATGAAGCAAAGATTTCAAAAGCAATTATAGATAGCTATCATAAAAAACTTACAAAAATCCTAGATGCAGATGTAGCAATTGCAGGAGCAGGTCCTGCTGGCCTGACAGCAGCCTATTATCTTGCTAAGAAAGGAATAAAGGTAGTTGTTTTCGAGAAGAAGCTGTCCCCTGGAGGAGGGATGTGGGGCGGCGGAATGCTGTTTAATGAGATTGTTGTGCAGGAAGACGGCAAAAAGATGCTGGACGAGTTTGGAATAAAATATGAAAAATATTCTGAACATTACTATACTGCAGATTCAGTAGAAACAATATCAACAATCTGCTCAAAAGCTGTGAAAGCAGGAGCTTTGCTCTTTAATTGCATCTCTGTAGAGGATGTGATCTTAAAGCAGGGCAAGATTCATGGCTTAGTTATTAACTGGACACCAGTTGATATGGCTAAGCTGCATGTAGACCCGCTTGCAATTAAAAGCAAATATGTTATAGAAGCAACAGGGCATCCTTTGGAGGTTCTTACAGTGATAGAGAAGAAGTGCGGCGGAAAGATGTTTACTGAAACCGGTAAGATAATCTGGGAGAAATCAATGGACGCTACTCAGGGTGAGAAAGACTGCGTTGAGTATACTAAAGAGGTTTTTCCTAATGTTTTTGTCGCAGGGATGGCAGCAAATGCAGCTTTTGGAAGGCCAAGGATGGGTCCTATTTTTGGCGGAATGCTGCTTTCCGGGAAAAAGGTTGCTGAAATGTTGATAGAAAGATTGAAGGGAAAGGAATAATCAATTCAAAAATTCAATAAAAAAATCATCATTAGGAGAATAATCAATAGAAGAAAAATAAACGGAAATCAGGATTTCCTAGTTGCGCTCGCTTCGCTCGGCAACAATCTGATTTTTGCTTTCTTCTCTTCGTTAAGGCAAAAATCGTCTTAAGTGGTTCTTTAAGAAACAGAATAAGACGAAAATTCCTTTATCGCGATGAAGAAAGGAATTTTCAGATTGTGTATAAATTATGAAATAATTTACTACACTAGAAAAATGTGTTAGCATTTTTCGTTGATTAATTGTTATTAAATAAAACTAAAGGGCATCAACCGAAACAAACGCACAACTGATTGTGATGGATGAAATTTAACCTAATGATAAATTAAATTGATAGTTAAAATGAAAAAAGAGAAACTGCAAGACATTGACCTTTATTTTATAACAGACAGCGAACTCACCAAGAAAACTGTTCTTGACGATGTTAAGGCAGCTATAGCTGGTGGAGTGAAGATAGTCCAATACCGCGAGAAAGAGAAATCAACAAAAGAGATGATTGAGGAAGCGCAGAAAATCAAAGAGATTTGCGGCGATGATGTAATATTCCTGATTGATGACAGAGTCGATGTTGCACTTGCAGTTGGCGCTGATGGTGTTCATCTTGGCCCTGATGATATGCCTTATGGAGCTGCAAGGAAATTGCTTGGAGACGATAAGATAATTGGTTTAACTGCTCGTGATGTCGAAGGAGCAGTTAAAGCAGAAAAACTGGGTGCAGATTATGTTGGTATTGGCCCGATATATGAAACAGCAACAAAGCTGAGTGCTGGAGAGCCTGTTGGTATAGAGATGATAGAAAAGGTTAAGAATGCAATAAGTATCCCTTTTGTAGCTATTGGCGGGATTAATTACAGGGACCTTGATAGTGTGTTAGAGGCAGGAGCAACCAAGGTTGCTGCAATATCTGCAATTGTTGCAGCAGATGATGTTGAAAAAAAGGTTAAGAGGTTTATTGACAGATTATCTTTCCACTAGAATAAGGCCATATGAATCATGGAAAGACTAATCTGGAAAAAATACAAGCCTAAGCGAGGATTTTGACAAGATCAGAAAATGACTACTCAATTACATAATGCTAAGGTCTCAGACGTGACTCCTGAGATGGAAGCAGTTGCGAAGGACGAAGCTATTCCTGTTAAAAAGCTGATGAAGAAGATAGAATCCGGCTTAGTTGTAATTCCTGCAAACAAGCTTCACAAAAAACTAAAGCCGATTGGAATAGGTGACGGCTTAAGGACAAAGGTTAATGCAAATATCGGCTCTTCTCCGCAAAAAGCAGATGTTGAGTATGAGCTGAAAAAACTTGATATTGCAGTAAAAGCAGGAACTGATACAATTATGGATTTAAGCACAGGCGGCGACATAGATAAGATAAGGCAGGAGATAATAGCCCATTCAACAATCCCGGTTGGGACTGTTCCTATCTACCAGGCTGTTGTTAAAAAGGGAGATATTCTTGAGCTGACAGCGGATGACCTGCTCAGCGCTATAAGGAAACATGCCAAGGACGGTGTTGATTTTATTACAGTCCATTGCGGCTTGACAAGGGACGCACTGCCTTTGCTTAAGAAACGCCTGGCTGGTGTTGTGAGCAGGGGAGGGGCATTTCTGTTTAAATGGATGCTGCACAACAGGGCAGAGAATCCTTTGTATGAGAATTTTGATAAGATCCTTGACATCGCTGTTGATAATGATGTTACCCTTAGCTTAGGTGACGGCTTAAGGCCTGGCTGTTTGCATGATGCAACAGATAAAGCGCAGATACATGAGTTGAAGGTTCTCGGCGAGTTGGCAAAAAAAGCTCATGAAAAAGATGTGCAGGTTATTATTGAAGGCCCTGGCCATGTTCCATTGGACCAGATAGAGATGAATCTTAAACTGCAGAAGGAATGCTGCAATAATGCTCCTTTTTATGTTCTTGGCCCCTTGGTTACAGATGTTGCGCCTGGCTATGATCATATAACAGCAGCTATTGGCGGCGCTTTAGCTGCTTACCATGGAGCTGCATTCCTTTGTTATGTAAGCCCCAAAGAGCATCTTGGCCTGCCAAATCCAGAGGATGTCAAGGAAGGTGTTATTGCCTCAAGGATAGCTGCGCATGCAGCAGATATTGCTAAAGGGGTTAAAGGCGCACGCTGGTGGGATGATGAGATTTCAGAAGCAAGGGCAAGGCTTGACTGGGATAAAGTATTAAAACTTTCAATTGACCCTGAGAAGGCAACAAAGATCAGGAAAGAGTGCAGCAATGTGGATGAAGAGGTCTGCTCAATGTGCGGGAAGTTCTGTTCTGTTAAGATAAGTAAAGAGATGAAAAAGTAAGTTATTAGTTCTAAATTTTTTTGTTAATTGAGAGGAGTTTACTACCATTTCCAAACTATAAAAAAGGGAAAAAGTTAAATAAAATATAACCAATGGTTAGTTAAAATGCCAGAAGTCATAGGATTTGGAGGGGAAATATGCATTGCTTCGCGGCTTCGCGCGTGAATGGAGAAAACGATACTGGGACTGGCTACAGCCTCGATGCGGTTGCAGAACTCATACAATACGAGGCCTATCCTAATGATAGCAGCAGGCTCAAAGCCGTCAACATTATGGGAGTATTTCTCGTGGGTTGCGAAGATGATGGAACATATATCGGAATTACACACACTGGGCAGCTAGCCAATGCCGAATCTGTCCCTCTGGGCACGGATGACTTCACAACAGAACCCCCAAGGCACTTATTCACGGGGCGTGGCACACTTGATCTTCTCATGAGAGAATCACCTCTTTACTTTGCCGACGGTAGCCCGGAAGATGGTATTCTATACGCACCAGCTGGCGCCTTCTTGGCTACTAGAGATAAGGTCATCTCTACACGCTTTCGACCAGCGCATGTAGGCATCGAGCAGGAACCCGCAAGGCTACATGGTAAGGATATTCCCCCACTAAGATGGTCTGGCCTGGTGCCGCTGACCTCATACCGCATGGGACCGTTCAAGAAGGGACACTACTATGCTGCTATCAGAGCGGAGCTGCCTGTGAGCAATATTATGGAGTGGTATAACATATCCAGGGAGCGGTTGTGGGTCGATAACCCCGAATCGCTTCCGAAGAGTTTGTGTGACGGGCTCTCATTGGAGAATAACCCTGAGGCCGGAGCATGGCGCCGATGGATTGGGGGATGGAAGCAACGGGCAGTGCCTGCGGAGAGCTATTTCATCTTCATGCTGCCGCGGGAGTGGAAGGAAGAAGCACCTACCAGTCATATTGTTGACTGCGGACTGGTGCCCCATTGGGAGGAAAGTAGCAGGAAAGATCTGAATGCATACGTACGCTACAGGTCAAATAATTCTTTCAGACTCTTGGTAGACCCCCACGCACGCTTTGAGGAAAGAAAGCTGCATTTCCGCCAATGTAATTGAGATAGGAATCCCTACTGCTGAAGAAGCAAGATAAAAAAACACCTCTTTTTTCTTAAAAAACAAAAACTATTAAAATAGAGAAAATAAATTAAATCTAAGATGAACATCAAAGACATTGGCGGAGAATTTGCCTTGATAAAACGTATTGCAGCCAAGCCCAAAGACAAATCAATAATCAAAGGAATTGGCGATGATGCTGCTGTTCTTAAGCTTGGTGGTAAGCTGTTTGTTATAACCACAGACACCTTAGTTGAGAACGATCACTTTTCCTTGAAATGGTTCAGTCCTAAGCAGGTTGGAATGAAAGCTATTGAGATTAATGCAAGCGATGTTGGTGCTATGGGCGGCAAACCAAGGTATGCGCTTGTTTCACTTGTTCTAAAGCCGGATACTCCTGTTGAGTTTGTTGATGGTTTGTATAAAGGAATGCGTGAAGCTGGAGAGAAACATGGTATAGAGATAATTGGAGGGAATGTAACCCACGGTAAAGAGCTTGTAATTGATATTGATATGATTGGTGAGGTTGAAAAACAAAATCTTTGCCTGCGTTCAAATGCAAAGCCAGGTGATTTTATCCTGGTTAGCGGTGATGCTGGAAAGTCAACAGCTGCTTTGCATTTATTCAGGAAGAGTAAGCTCAATAAAAAGAATAAAAATAATTTTAAAAAAATAATTGAAGCGCATACAGAGCCAAAAGCCAGATTTGATAAGGTAAAGAAGTTCATAAAATACATTAATGCAATGATTGATGTTTCTGATGGTATTGCTTCTGATATAACAAGGCTCTGTGAGCAGAGCAATGTAGGGGCTGTTATTTACGCTGATAATATTCCTATAGCTGATGAAACAAAGAAAGCTGCAAAACTGCTTGGAGAGAATGCGTTGGATTATGCTTTATATGGCGGAGAGGATTTTGAGCTAGTCTTTACTGTTTCTGAGAAGAATCTAAGGAATGTAAAAGGATTTCTCATTGGAGAGATTACAAAGAAGAAGGGCGTTCGCTTATATCAGCACGGAAAAGAAAAGCTGATTACAAAGCATGGCTATGACCATTTTATTGGCCCTTAAATCGCAGATAAAATCAAAGCAGCCTGGAATAATCCGATAAGCATGCCTATAATTCCTCCCAAGATTTCAATGAATCTTAATTCTCTTTTCGCAACATTTCTGACTATTTGTTCTAATTCTTTATCAGACATTTTAGCGATTTCTTTACCTACAGATTTTTTAAAGACTAATTGCATCTTTTTACCAACAAAAGGGATTTTCAGCATTTTCTTAAATGATTGAGGCATAACTAAGTGGGCATTTTCACCAATTTTCTCCCCTATGTCTTCTTTATATCTCGGAATCAATCCCTGAAAACCAAAAATCTTTTTTCTTGGCCTAAATAAAGAAAGAATAGCTAACCAATTAGTCAAAAATCCAATTATAAATCCAGCGCTCATATTTATCAAATATATTTTCATCATTTTTTTCTTTCCTTCTTTTAGCCCTTCTTCCCCCTAAATAGACTAATTAGTCGCTCTGGTATATAAATGTTTTTTAGAATAGGCTGGCATGTTCTAAGAAATTGAAATTTTATTTAGTCTAACAATGTTATACGCCTTTTCCCATCGCTTCTAAATTTCTTTGTTAAAACCGAAACCTTTATATACTTTATATGAATCATATTTCATATGAAATGCAAATCATATAATCTATTCTTTGAAACTATATCAAATAAAACTAGATTGAAGATTCTTGAATTATTGCAGTCAAAACCAATGAGTGTAACTGAGATTTGTAAAAAGCTTAGTGAAGAGCAAAGTAAGGTCTCCCACAATTTAAAGAAACTGGCAGATTGTCATTTTTTAGAAGTTGAGCAAAAAGGAAAACAGAGGATTTATTCTCTAAATAAGGATACAATAGTCCCTTTAATGAATCTTGTTTCAAAGCATGTTGAAAAATACTGCACTAAACCATGTGTAAGAGGTGGAAAATGAAACGAATCTATATGGACCATGCTGCTACAACTCAGACAGATCCTGAAGTAGTTAAGGCTATGGAGCCGTGTTTTACCAAAAAATTCGGGAATGCTTCCTCACTGCATCAATTTGGTGTTGAAGCAAAAGAGGCTTTAGAAGAATCAAGGGAAAAGATTGCTAAATTAATAAACGCAAAACCATCTGAAATAATTTTTACTTCATGCGGCTCTGAATCAAATAATCTTGCTCTAAAAGGCATTATGTATGCTAATAAAAAGAAGGGAAACCACATCATAACAAGCAGGATAGAGCATCATGCTATAATTGAAACATGCAAATATTTAGAAAAGCAGGGCTTTACAGTGACTTATCTTCCTGTTGATAAATATGGCATGGTTGATCCAGGTGCAGTGGAAAAAGCAATAACAAATGATACTGTTTTGGTTTCAATTATGCACGCTAATAATGAGATTGGAACTATTGAGCCAATAGAGGAAATAGGAAAGCTCTGCAGGGAAAAGAAGGTTTATTTCCATACAGATGCTGTCCAGACAGTTGGAAAGATTCCAGTTGACGTTAAAAAGCTGAATGTTGATCTATTGAGCAGCTCCGCACATAAGCTTTATGGCCCAAAGGGAGTTGGATTCCTGTATAAGAAAGAAGGAATCAACCTAGTTCCACTAATACATGGCGGCGGCCATGAAGCTGGCTTTAGGTCAGGAACAGAGAATGTTGCCGGAATAGTTGGTTTTGCAAAGGCTTGCGAGTTAGCAGAGAAAAGAATGGATAAAGAAATAACCCACTTAAGAAAATTAAGCAAAAAGCTTGTTGATGGAGTGCTTAAGATAGAAAATTCCTATCTAAACGGCCATCCTGAGAAAAGGCTGCCAGGAACAAATAACTTTAGGTTTGATTTTATTGAAGGAGAATCATTAATCTTAAGATTGGATATGAAAGGAATTGCAGCTTCAACAGGCTCAGCATGCTCTACAAAATCATTAGAGCCAAGCCATGTTTTAACTGCTATTGGCTTAAAGCATGTGCAGGCTCATGGAAGCTTAAGGTTATCTTTAGGCAAGGATAATACTGAGGCTCAAGTCGATTATCTGTTGGGGGTATTGCCAAATATCGTGAAGGAACTTAGGAAAATGAGCCCTCTGGCGGGGAAATAAAATGCAGTACAGCAAAAAGGTCGTAGAACACTTTAGGAATCCGCACAACATGGGTGAGATAAAGAACCCAGATGGTATAGGTAAGGTAGGCAATCCTATATGCGGCGATGTCATGTGGATTTATATAAAGGTGGGAAAGAATAAAAAAGGACAAGAGATAGTCAAAGACATTAAGTTCAAAACCTTTGGCTGTGCAGCTGCAATTGCAACCTCTTCTATGACTACTGATTTAGCTAAAGGGAAGACTCTAGATGAAGCAATGAAGCTGACAAGGGATGATGTAAAGAATGCTCTTGAAGGTTTGCCTCCTATCAAAATCCATTGCAGCAACTTAGCAGCAGATGGTTTGCATAAGGCAATTGAAGATTACAGAAAGAAATCAAAGAAATAATCCAATAAAAGAAATCATTTTAAAAAATCAATAAAAACAAAAAATAAATCTGATTTTTGCCTTAAGTCTACTATAAAGCAAAAATCATCCGCTTCTGTTTCTTAAGAAACAGAACAAGATGAAAATTTAGTAAACGCAACTATTTTATGAAAGATTGCGTTTACTATTTAGTAAGCGAAACTATTGATTATATAATTTCGCTTACTATAACCTTTACAGTGGTTCTGAAAGGAATTTTCGGAATGATTAATTGTTTTAAAATTTAAATTAAAGTGATGAAAAACAACCATATGCACGACTAATTGTAATAGATGAAATTTAACCTAGTGATAAAATAAATTGATGATAAAATGACGGCAAGAAACCAATTCATAAGATCCTTTGAAACTAAAATAAAGAACACTATAAAAAAATACAGTCTAATCAACAAAAAAGATAAAATCCTGGTTGCTTGCTCTGGCGGAAAAGACTCAACAACTGCTTTATACCTGTTAAACAAGTTTGGCTATAAAGTTGAAGCGATTGCAATTGATATGCTGATAGGAAATTATTCAAAAGAAAATATGAAGAATATAGAGAGGTTCTGCGGCGACAATAAAATAAAACTCCATAAGATATCTTTTAGGGATGAGTTCGGCCATTCTTTATGTTACTTAACCTCTGTTCTAAAATCAAAAGGCTCCAGACTGGAATCATGCACTGTATGCGGAATCTTAAGAAGGCATCTTTTGAACAGAAAGGTAAGAGAGCTAAAAGCAGCAAAAGTAGCAACAGGCCATAATCTTGACGATGAAGCGCAAACAATCCTTATGAATATCTTAAAAGGAAATCCAGGCTTAAATGCTAAACTTGGCCCTGAGACAGGGGTTGTCAAGGACAAGAAATTTGTTCCCAGGATAAAGCCTTTGTTCTTTTGCCTAGAAAAAGATGTTGAAAAATACTCTAGATTGATGAAATTTCCAGTTAAGTATGGCCGTTGCCCATGCTCAGTTGGTGTTTTTAGGGCTTCTGTAAGAGAAGAGCTAAGAAAATTAAGGAATACCGATAAAATAAAACTAAATATTGTTAATGATTTTTTAAAACAACTGCCAAAATTAAGAGCCAAATACAAAACGAATGAAAAAATCAGTTACTGCACTGAATGTGGTGAGCCAAGCAAGGGAAAAGTCTGCAGTGCCTGTAGGATACTGCAGCTTTTGAATTCAAACTAAGTCAGCATTCGGGGCTATCATGATATCTTTTCGCCTCGCAGTGCGACTTTATGTCGCACATTGCGTGTCAATTTGCTTGCGAGTCCACGAGCAAGCTCGCGGACAAATCGCGCGTAACCAGTCGAAACAAAACATTTTTAAATAGAGCCTTAATCAGCTTAATAAAACAAGGGTGGTATAATGACTGATGAAAAACACGAAAGTACACACGAGCATACGCATGAGCCTGTGCATGAGCATAAAGCACATGCCCATAAGAAGAAATTAAAGAAAATACAGGTGTGGCAGATTGCCAGCGGTATACTGGGTATATTGTTAGTAGTATCTGTTCTTACTCATGGTTTTGGTCCAGGCTGTGCTGGAAATGCTGGTGCTGAATTGACAGCTGACGAAGTAGCTGATAAGGTAGTAACTTATATAGAGGGTCAGGGAGGAACTGCAACTGTGGAATCAATTGAAGAAATGGGAAACCTTTACAGCCTGAACCTGATAGTAGCGGGTAGATCTTATAATTCTTATACGACAAAGGATGGAAATCTATTATTCCCTTCAGGCGTAGACCTGAGTGAGGCTCCTGAAGTGCCTTCTGTTCCGGAATCAAGCCAGGATCTCCCGAAAACAGCAAAGCCAAGGGTTGACCTGTTCATTATGTCATACTGCCCATATGGCATCCAGGCTCAGCAGGGATTATATCCTGTAATGAGGCTGTTGGGGGATGATGCAGAATTTAATGTAAAATGGGTTCCATATATAATGCACGGCAAGCAGGAGATTGATGAAAATACAAGGCAGTACTGCATACAAAAAGAGCAGAGAGACAAATATGTTGATTATGTAGAATGCTTTGTTTCTTCAAAAAATGCTGCAGTTTGTGGAGTACAGGCAGGAATCGATGAAGATATGGTAGACGCATGCATTGAAGAGGCAGATGAGGAATTCCAGATAACTGAAGATTTTGAGGCTGAGGATACCTGGCTGAGCGGAAGATTCCCTATCTACAGGGTTGATAAGGTAGAGGCTGACTCTTTAGGTGTAAGAGGCTCCCCGTCAATGTTCATTAACGGAGTCCAATACAGCGGAGCAAGAACACCAGAGGCATACAAAACTGCTATCTGCAATGCCTTTGAAGAGCCTCCTGAAGAATGCGAGGAAGCATTGAGCACATCCGGCGGCTCAGCTGAAGGAAGCTGTTAAACAAAAGAGGTAAATCATGAGGAAATTACTTTTTTTCTTTTTTTTAATCTTATTAGCTTCTTCTGTATATGCAGAGCCATGTGAGGTTTATTTTTTCTACTCATCAACATGCCCTTATTGTGCAAAGGAGAGGCCTTTTCTTCAAAAGCTGGAAAAAACAAACCCCTTACTTAAAGTAAACTATATTATTGCTTCAGATGATTATGGGCTGTTTGAGAAGATGTGCAATGAACATGGCTCTATTCCTGTTGGGGTGCCAAGGACTTTTGTCGGTGACAAGGTTTTCGTCGGTTTTGACGAAGAAGATGGTCAGCTAAAGTATAGCCAGGGGTATCAGGCTTACATAGGCTACAAAAACCAGATAGAATCTGCTATCTATGACTGTATTGGCGAGGCTAAGCCATATACTGCAAATGAAACTGGGATTTATCCTGGAGAAGAGCAAAAAAGCATACTACTGGTTCCATTTCTTTTGCTTTTGGTTTACTTCATCTTTCTTTTTGTCTTCAACAGGAAGATAGAGAAAAGATACTTGATTGGAACTTTCTTTGGTGTTTTTATAGTGATCCTCTTTTATATTATTCATAATATCCCCAAAGAATCGGTCTTATCCTTTGCAAAACAGTTTAGTTTCCCTGTTTTTACTTTTATCATTGCTTTGTTAGATGGTTTTAACCCATGCGCATTTGCCGTTCTTGCAATTCTGCTTTCTCTCCTGGTTTATGCAAAGTCAAGAGCGAAGATGGCTTTGATTGGAGTGATATTCATACTTACTTCTGGTGTTATGTATTTCCTGTTTATAATAATCCTTATGCTGCTTAGGGCAGAGATTCTTGGAGCCTATAAAGAGCCGATAAGGATTGGCATTGGCATTATAGCAATAACAGCTGGTGCTATTAACCTTAAGGATTTCTTCTTTTTTAAGAAAGGATTATCATTGACAATTTCTTCAGAGAAGATGGGCAGGCTTGTTGCGAAGATGAGAAATGTTGTTGATGAAGTTAAGAACGCAACAACAAAAAAGGCCTTGTTCATAGCTATCTTAGGAACAATACTTTTGGCAGTTTTTGTGAATATAATAGAGCTTGGATGCACGCTTATACTCCCTATAGAGTATATTGAGGTGTTGATAACAAATTATGGCACTCAGCTTGAAGCACTGCATTATGGCTATACTGCCTTTTACTCTTGCATATACATTATTCCGCTCCTTGCAATATTAGGAACTTTCCTGTATTCATTAAAATCAATGAGGGTAAGGGAACTCCAAGGGAAAGTTTTAAAACTAATAGGCGGGTTAGTGATGCTTGGCTTAGGCCTTATACTGATATTTAAGCCAGAGCTTTTGGTGTTTGGATAGAATGAAGGTTAAAAAATATATTAAGCTGCTGAAGAAAGGAATATTCTTAGAAGCCTTTAATCTGATTAAGAAAAAGCCAAAACTATATCTCTTTATGCTCCTGATGGATGTTTGTTTTATATTGGGCATTCTTCTTATTGGCAAGATGGGGAATTTAGCTGTCCAGCATCTGCTCAGGATGAACCCTATAGATGTGTTGATTAGTATGTTCTTCTATATCTTACTTATGATGGTGGTTTATTCCTTTACAAAATTCTTTGCACTTCATTTTGTCAAAAATATGCTGAAGAAAACAGGATTAAAATTATCACAAGTAGGCATGTTCTTTCTGCTGAACATGGTGTGTATTGCTTTTGCGCTTGCTCTATTCCTTGTTTTGAACAGCATCATCCTGGCAAGCGTTAAAGAAGCCTATGTTAGGTCAGCAGCCAGGTTTATTTTGTTTGTCCTGTCTTTATTCACTTTTGCATTTATCAGCATTGCACACTCGCTATTTGCACTTGGTCTTAGCTTTAAGGATGTTTTGAAGAAGTGCTTTAAATTGACCTTTAACAGGATTAATGCATATTATGGTGTTTTTGCTGTCAATGCCCTGGTTTTTGGAGTATTTTTTGGGCTTTATTCCGGGTTAGGCGGCTTTCTTGATGCTTTTCTTACCCTGAATTTTGAGAGGTATAACGCGCTCTTTATCTGGTTTGGAACAATATTGTTATATCTTATACAGGCTTATAATAGGGTGTATTTTTACCTTATTGTAAAACGCATTAGCAGATAAAATGTTTTATAATAATATCGACCCAGTTCTGTTAAGGATAGGTTATCTTGAGATAAGGTATTACGGCATTATCTATGCTTTGGGCTTTGTGATTGCATATTATTTCCTTCTTTATTTTGTTAAGAACAAGAAATTGAAGCTTAGCAGTGAGGAGATTGCTGATTTGCTCTTTTATCTGCTTATCGGCATTGTTATTGGCGCCAGGCTGTTTGAGGTTTTGTTCTACAACCTTCCTTATTTTATTCAGAATCCTGTTGAGATATTCAAGGTATGGCACGGCGGCCTTAGCTTTCATGGTGGCCTAGTAGGAGCAGTCGTTGCAGCTCTTATATTCTGCAGGAAGAAAAAGCTCAAATTCTATGCGCTTGCAGATGCTGTTGTTTTTCCTCTTTCTTTGGCATTGGCTTTAGGCAGGATTGGCAATTTTATCAATGGAGAGCTTTATGGAACAGTTACCTCAGTTCCCTGGTGTGTCAAGTTCAGGGGCATACCAAGCTGCAGGCACCCTTCCCAGCTTTACGAGTCTTTTAAGAACCTGCTGATATTTGGCATCTTATGGTTTATCAAGGACGACAGGATTGAAGGAAAAAAGCTTCCGCCAGGATTCCTGTTCTGGACATTTGTTGTTCTTTATGCCCTGTTCAGGTTTGCTATTGAATCCTTTAAAGAGCCTATTGTACAGCTTGGATTTTTTTCAATGGGAGAGCTGTTGTGCATTGTTATGTTTGGTGTGGGGGTAGTGTTTATGTGGAAATTGTTTAAGAAGCCATGAATTTTTAATGTGTGCTTTAAGAAAATGCCAAAAAAAAGATTGCCTGGTAAAGAAAACATCTCCTTCCATTATCATGTTATGAGTACTAGACCACCCATCATTCTAGCTCCTTTCAGTCAATGGGCTCCTATACAGGTTAATGAATATTTTTGTGAAATCTTAAAGGGGAGAAGAGCATATTTTATCCTTTTTTTATATTGGACACATGATACACAAGATATGGCAATGAGTAGAAGGGACTGGTACGTGAAACTTAAAGAGAAGTACCCCGAACATGAATTTATTTTTTTATGTAATTCTCCTACTGAGTATTACTTATTTAAAGAATTTAATTTGCCAAGTGTTTTTTGCAACCACAATGCTTTGCTTGATGAGAAAATATTCACAATTTTGCCTGGAGTAAGGAAGAGATATGATGCAATATACAATGCACAAATGCAAAGATTTAAACGCCATCACTTAGCATGCGAAGTAAAGAATTTAGCATTAATATCCTTTATTAATACTCTCAAGAGTCAAATATCGGATTCTAAAAAATATTTTAATGAAACAAAGAAGCTTCTGCCAAAAGCAACTTGGCTGAATGACCCATTAAAGAAAAATAGTAAGAGATGCTTCAAACCTGAAGAAGTTAACAAATATCTAAACCAAGCTAAAGTAGGTTTGTGCTTATCGGCTCAGGAAGGCGCTATGTATGCTAGTGCAGAGTATTTATTGTGCGGATTACCTGTTGTTTCTACCAGAAGCAGAGGCGGCAGGAGTGTCTTTTTTGATAAAGAGTATGTAAAAATAGTAGATGGTACTCCAAATGATGTAAGTGCTGGAGTTAAAGAAATGATTAAACGGAATATCCCTCCGGACTACATTAGAAAGAAAACATTGGAAAAGATGAAGCCTCACAGGGAACGATTTATCAAATTGATTCAAATGATATATGACAGAGAAGGAATTGATAAAGATTTTAGGAAAGAATGGAAAAAGGTTTTTATTAATAAGATGGTGCGTTATCAGAGAGTGAGTTTGATAGGGGGTTTATATTATTTGAAACCTACTCAGTAAAAGGCTCGTCAAACTCTTCTAACCATTCCTTCATTTCATCATGTAATAATAATGAGCTAAATCCAAACTTAGAAGCAGGTGTCAGTAAATCTATTTTCTTATCGAATTCTTTTAAAGCATAATACGCTATTAGCTTGAACTCAGGGCTTTTGCATTCCCTTATGGCTTTTAAGTTATAATGCACTTCTACCATCTTTACCTTTTTGTCATACTCCAGGTATATTGTATTTGAGCCGCTTTCAGCTTCATAATAAGAGATGTATAACTTCTCTTTTGCCCTGCCTAATTCATCTGAGAATTTTGCAGTTTCCGAAACATCAGCAACGCCAAAGCCTTTTGCTCCTACTGACTTGAGGCCGGCTATTTTACAAGCCACTTTATTGAATACGTCAACTACACTCTTTTCCCTGATAAAGATGCGCAGCTTTAATTCTTCTTCAGTTCTTTTCAGCTTTAGATTCAGGTTTTTGTATTTCTTGTCAAACCTTTTGATTAACCTGTCATATTTTGGCTTGTAGAAATCAAAATCGCGATGTACCTCTCCATAGATCTTGTCCATTCCAAAGGCTATTCTAATGATTTCCCTGAAGTCTTTCTTGAATAATTTCAAGTCTCTTGCGCTTACAGTGTCCAGTATATCTGCCATAATCCAATTTAGAAACAGCCTTTATTTAAACTTTTTGACTTTGATGCATTTCATAGCATAGCTTGCAGTAGGTATGGATTATTTTTCCATCATTAGTTGACAGCCTGCAGTCTTCAGCACTGTCAATGTTCTTGCCGCAGGATTCGCATCTGTTGAACATACAACCACTCCCCAAAGAAGATATTATCCTTGATGTATTTAAAATTTTCTTATTTATTCATGCAAACCTTTAAATATTGACTATATTTTTCTATTCGTAATGAAACGAAGCTCAAGACGCTGGAAGAAGAAAGGCCAGATGCGCTGGAAGTGGCAGCGCAAGAGAATGAAGAAAGAGAAAAGAAAGAGAGCAAAGGTCTAAACAGCTAAATCTTTAATTCTTTTTTCCAATGTTCACATGCAATATCTACTTTCTTTGCACAAATTCCTGTGTATTTTTCAGGGTCTTTTAAAATCTCTATCTGTGCTTTTGTGAATTTCTTTATGTATGGCTTTAACTCATCTTCTTTGAAGAACAAGTCAGTGAATTTTTTTCTTTTCATCTGGCTTTTTAGTGTTAACTTCCTAACAACCTCATGCGCGTCAGGATGATTGTGTGCAGCTAAAAGAATATAAGCTGGCTCTGCTGCAATCATATCCTTGTTCATGTCAAAGTTCTTCTTTAAGCTAGCTTTATCAACAACTAAATTACCCATAATTTTGTTTAGCCTTGCAACACTTACATAAAGGCCAGCTAAAATCTCAGGAACAAACCTTGATGATGCAGAATTTGTTAAGTCTCTTTGATGCTCACAGATTTGGTCCATATAGACTGTGTCCATGCGAGGCATGAACTCTTTCCACATTGACTTTACATTCTCAAAGTTTATTGGGTTGCGTTTGTGAGGCATTGTTGAGGAGCCAACCTGCTTTTTGCCAAATGCTTCTGCAACCTCACCTATTTCTGAACGCTGCAAATGCCTCATATCATCTGCCAGGTTGGCTATAACTCCAAAAACAGATATGATCGAGTGCACAAAATCAGCCATATACTCTCCTTCTACTACCTGAGTTGACATTGGCGATGGTTTAATGCCAAGCTCTGCAAGAACTTCCTGTTCAAACTTTATAGGGTCTTTAATGAATAAAGAAGATGCATTATAAGCTCCAACAGCACCTGCTATTTTTCCTCTTAGGTTGTTAGCTGCTTTTTTTATTCTAATAATTGCAGTTCCTATTCTTGAAACATACTGTGCAATTGCAAACCCAAATGTAATTGGCTCTGCATGCTGGCCATGGGTTCTTCCAATCTGTATTGTATTCTTCTCTCTTTTAGCAAGCTCGATTAATGTTTTTTCAAACTCAATTAGTTTAGGAATTAAAACTTCATTTGCACAGTCTTTTAGCCTTGCTGCATCTCCTGAACATATGATATCATGCGATGTAGTTGTAAAATGAACATATGGCTTTGCTTTGTCTGAGACTCTTCTTCTTATACAATTAGCTAAAGCCCTAATGTTGTGCTTTATGTTATCTTCCTCAACATAAACCTCTTGAGCAGTAACCTGTTTTGTTGCTCTTTCAACCTCTTTTGCGATCTCTTTTGAGCACACACCCATATTTGCTAAGGTAGTTGTTAAGGCAGCCTCAACCTTTGCTAAGTATCTTATAAAGCCTTCTTCAGAAAGAAATGGCTTTAGTTTTTCCTTTATTCTTTCTTTTCTTCCATAGTATCTAAAATCAAGAGGAGAGATATTTTCGAATAAACCAATGACTTCTTCTTTAGATTCTTCCTTTTTCTCCAGATTAATCAATGATTCAATATTTTTCAGTAAATCACTTTTTTTATTTAATCTAATAACAATCCTGTTTTTTTCTTTTTGCTCAATAATCAAATCGTTTTTCTTAAAGATTTGAATTGTATTGTGCACCTTTGCTGGAGAGCATTTTAGCCTGTCAGCAATATCTCTTATATGCAGGCTTTCTTTTTCCAATAACCTTAGAATTTCGATGTTTTTCTTTGTAAATATCTTTGAAATTTCCATCAAATCACCTCGATAAAATAAAAGTGTTCAGTATTTATAAACCTTTCTGTTTATTTTTTAGAATTCATTATTTTTTAATGAACGACCATTTAACTTTCGTTCTCTCGATTCTCAATGATTTCCTCTTCATGCCCCTGCGCTGCTGCTAGATAATAGCCTTGTATTGTGCCGTACATAACCAAGGGTGCCCAACCACAACTGGTTGCTCCGTTTTTCACAACACTCCTTAAAAAGCTGTACATCCCTTTTTCAGCATCTTCCTTGGTCCAATAAGCGCTTGCATCCATTAATATATCTATAATCCTATCAGTTGAGAATGCTCCAGTAACAGGCATTCTTTCAAGACGCCTTTTTTTCAATCTGCTTAGGCTTATATCCGGCTCTGCATCCAGGAATATGTCTAGACTTATGCTTTTTCTAAGAGCAGATGTTTCAGATGAATATACAGGCCTTCTTGGCATTCCATACTTGGTTATTGAGAATAGTATTTAACTTTTTGTCTTAATTATAGAAAACTTATTAAATGATATTTCTAAGACTAGGTGTTATGAAAAAAAATCAACTCTTTTGGCTTGTAGTTCTGATAGTACTAATCCTAGACCAACTAATCAAACTAATTATAAAAACAAAACTTATAGTTAACCAATCAGTCCCAGTAATAAAGAACATCTTCCATATAACCTATATCCAGAACACAGGAGCTGGCTTTGGAATTCTTAAAGGCCAGCAGACAGCACTTATATGGTTTGCAGTATTTATCATAGGTGTTATCTTATATAATTATGATAAAATACCCAAGGATTGGCTTGGTAACAGCTCTATAGCTTTGATCCTTGCAGGCGCGATTGGAAACCTTATCGATAGGCTCTTCCTTAGATATGTCATAGATTTCCTTGATTTTAGGATATGGCCTGCTTTTAATATTGCTGATAGTGCCTTGACCTTAGGGGTAATCGGGTTTATCATATACTCATTTAGGCAAGAGAAAAAATCTAAGAAATAATTATTCTTCTTCCATGCATGTATGGGGATTTAAGCCGTCTTCTTCTGCTTCTGCTTTAGTATTATATTCAACTCTGTTTTCCTCTTTTATAAGCTCTACCCAGTCGCACTTAGGTGAGTGGTAAAGCTTGCCTGCTGCACTTGCGACTACCGGGCCTGATACAAATACGTTTTCTTCTTCAGGCTCTTCCTCCGCTTCTTCCACCTTTTCAGGCTCCTCAACTTCAGGCTCTTCCTCCACTTCTTCAGGCTCTTCAACCTTAGGCTCTTCCTCCGCTTCTTCCACCTTTTCAGGCTCCTCAATCTTTTCTTCAACCTCTTTGGGCTCCTCAAACTCTTCAACAACGTCTTCTTTCTTTTCTTCGCCCAGGTTAACTACAGCCATTACAAAGCCGATTGAGCTGGACACGATTGTTGCTAAATGTGCTAAATCCATTGGTTTGGTTTTGGAATACATGAAAAGCAGGTTTAGCAATACTAAGCCAAACATTAATGAAAGGAACTTAAAGCCAAAGTTCAAACCATTGTAGATGGCTGCGAGGCTGAGTAGCGCTATTGACATAAAGAAAATAAGCAGAATAAACTCTCCAATAAAGAAGAATGTGTGCAACCTGAATACTAATTTTATAAGGCCAAGTATGGCTATCGAAGTAAATAAGCCTGCCCACAAGAAAAGCTTAGCGTCTCTTTTTTCCCCCATAGTCAGAATAGAAACTAACCTTTTATTTAAATATTTCTATTCTAGAGTAGTAATAAGTATAGTCACCAACCTGGGACATCAAAAAATCTTGCTACGCAAGATTATTCTGGAGTTATAAAGTTTTGAACTTTATAACCATTAAAACTCTTCAAAATCCTCTGCTTTCAAATGACCCTTTCTCTTTAGAAATTGTATCTGTGATTTAGTATATTTATAGAGGATATCTCCTTTATCATCACCACCGAATTCCCATGGCTCAACAATAATGACGTCACCAGCTCTAACCCAGAGCCTTCTCTTAAGCCTTCCAGGTATTCTGCAGATCCTAGATTTGCCATCCAGGCATCTCACTCTCATACGTGAAGCACCTAAGCGCTGCTCTAATATACCAAGAACCTGTCTTCCGCGAGGAAGCTTAATCCTACTAATCTCCATCTGGATTTTTTCCTGTAATGCTTCTTCTTCTTTTTTCTTGCCCATTCACCTAAGAAAGTAGTGAATGGTTTATAAATGTTTATTTTTTAGCAAGGATAAACTATTTAAATCTACCATAATAAACTGATTTATAACTAAATTCCAAAGGGGGGAAGTAACTATGAAGAATGAATTGTTTGAGATGGTAGAGGGCTATGATTCTATCTCCAGGTCAATAAAGATGATTAATAAGGCTGCCGGGATAATTGGTCTGGATGAGGGCCAGATGCTGGACATTATTCAGCCGCATGACATAAGGGTATATAAGTTGCACCTTAAGCTCTTTGGCAAGAGTTTCGACATCTGGGGGTGCACTTCACTCCATAATAAGTCAAGAGGCTTATATAAGGGAGGAGTAAGGATTGCGCCTGACGTAAATATCTTTGAGGTTGTTGAGCTGAGCAGACTCATGACTATAAAAACTGCCTGCGTCGATTTAGAATTTGGTGGCGCTAAGACAGGAATACGATTTGATATGAAAGGTGCATACAAAACATTTGGTATAGACAAGTATGACCCTGACTTTGAGACTAATATTAAACGTGAGATTCTGCACGAGTTTGCGCATCATTTCAGTAATCTTCTTAGGTCAAATGAGTATGTCCCTGCACCAGATATAGGGACAAATCCATTGGATATGGCAGCTATATTTAACGAAACAAACAACCCTTCAACAGTAACTGGTAAACCTGAAGGTATGCCTGGTTGGCTTCCGGGAAGGAACGAAGCTACAGGTTATGGAGTTACTGAGTGTACAATAGACTTGCTCAATGATTTATCTATAGAGCCTAAGAATGCCACAGCCGCAGTTCAGGGTTTTGGAAATGTAGGTATGCATACAGCCAAATTCTTATCAGAAAAAGGGGTAAAAGTGGTGGCAATAGCTGACATAGGCGGGGCACTATACAACCCAGAAGGATTTAACATTGGGAAATTAGCAGAATATGCTGCAAAAAACGGCACAATAAAAGGATTCCCAGCAAAGGATATAACCAATGAAGAATTCTTTGCACTGGATGTTGATGTTTTGATTCCTGCGGCAATAGGCAATGTAATCAGAGAGGACAATGTTGAATCAATAAGAGCTAAAGGGATTGTAGAAGCAGCTAACATGCCTGTTCATTACAAGGCTGAAAGGATCTTAGCGCAGAAAGGCGTGAAGATGATACCTGATATAATAGCTAATGCTGGGGGTGTGATTGCTTCTGGTGAAGAATACTCTAAATCTTTGTCGGCTAAATATATGAAAAAAGAAGAGACTTATTCAATGATAACCCAAAGAATTATAAATAATCTGAATTTGGCAAAAGATATTGCAAAGGAGCATGATGCCACTCTGAACCTGGCATGTTATATTCTTGCATTAAGGAGGATTTGCCATGCGCATAGTATAAGGGGATGGAGATAGATGAGCACAAAAACACTAGAAAAACTAAGAGGTTTTGAGAAAGAGCAAGAGCAAAGGTTAGAGCAGATACAAGCTGATTCTTTAAATGAAATAGAAAAGGCAAGGAAGGATATCGATAAAAAACTAAAGGAAGAGGAGGAAAAACTCCAAAAAAAGAAAGAAGCCTCAGTAGCAAAAGCAAAGGAAGAAGCAAATAGGGAATCCAGGGAAATCACTAAGGAATATAAGAAAAAGGCGGAACAACTGGAGAAGAAATCTTCTAAGAATTTCAAAAAAGCGGTTGATAAGCTTTTTTCAATAGTTCTAGAGAAAAATGTTTAGGCCGGCTAAAATACACCACACAATAGTCCTGTTGAGGGAAGACAGCGTAAATGAACTTATAACTCTACTTTATGAGCTGGGGATATGCGAACTAAAGAAAACTAATGTTGATCTTCCTTCGAAATACTCTTATGAGCTGGTAAAGAATGTTGATGAAATCCAGACAAGGCTGAATTTTATTATTGATTCTTTAGAGGAATATAAAGAGATCATCCAGCCAGGAAGCAGGATAAAGGAATTATTTTCACCACAGCCGTTAAAAAAACAAAAGAGCATTCTTTATTCGGCAGAAAGGATAATAGAAGAGGTAACCTATCATCTTGACCTGATAGAGCCAAAGATTCGAGAGAGACTGGACAAACTGCAGGAAATAAAGGAGAGGCTTGAAAATAACAATTTCCTGATCTCAAATCTTTCATTAATACCTGATATAGGGACAAATATTTTTGAATCATCAGATACTGTTAAGTGCTTTCTGGGATTAATCAACACAGCTTCTGTGAACAAGATAAAAGGCCCTTTAAAAGACAAAACAGTTATCGGTGTAAAAGAGAAGGATAAAAATCAGTCACTCATAGCTATCTTTTCCTTCTTCGAAGACTCCTCATCTGTTGAAAGAGCCCTGCACGAAGTCGGTTTCCAGGAAATAGAGATTCCATTTGAGGATAAGAGACCAATGCAGATAATTAACAGCCTGAAAAAAGAAAATGACGAGTTAAACAAAGAAGAGATGAAGATAGGGAATTTCTTAAAGAAAATACAGAAGATTTATGAAAAAAAATTAGTTGTATTGGAAGAAGAGCTCAATATTACCAAACAAAAAATAGTTACTTTGGAGAATTTTAAAGCAACAAAGGCATTTTCTGTTGTAGAAGCATGGGTTCCTGAAAAAGACCTAAAAAAGTTTTGTAACTCAGTAAAAAAGGTTTCAACACAACATTATATTGAGATTGATGAAAAGGATGATGCTCCTACTTTATTCAGGAATCATAGGCTGGTAAGACCGTTTGAGATGATTACAGAGCTTTATTCTCCTCCAAGGTATAAGGGGTTTGACCCGACACCAATTCTAGCAATCACCTTTACATTATTTTTTGGTTTTATGCTAACAGACGCTGTTTATGGTCTTATGGTATTAGCATTAGGATGGATGATGTACAAAGGTATTGGTAAAATCAATGAAGCCATGAAAAGGTTTGCTATAATCCTTGTCGCTTTTGGCATTTCTACAACAATAATGGGTGTTATCTTTGGCTCTTATTTCGGGGATTTCTTCCAGAAAATAGGAATACCTATCCCAGTGCCGATTGATTCAATGAGGCAGGTAATGCTAACCTTATCAATAGCATTAGCACTAGGCTCTTTACATCTTATGATTGGCTTAGTTTCAGGATTCTACGACAATATACACCAGGGAAGCTTTAAGGATGCAATGGCAAAACAGGGTGTTTGGCTTATATTTCTGATAGGCTTGTTCCTGCTTTTATTAAGGCTAAATACGCCTGGCTTAGTTGCTGTAGGGCTTGCAATCTTACTGCAGATGTTCTTTAATTTTTTAGAGGGTGGCGCTGTTTCATCTTTGCTCTCTGTATTCGGATTTAGTGGTTTTATAGGTGATTTATTCTCTTATGCAAGGCTGATGGCATTAGCAATTGGTACAGCAGGTATTTCATTGGCTGTTAACTTTATGGTTTTCATGGTTATTGACCTGATTCCCTGGATAGGGATTCCGATAGCAATGGTCATCTTTGTGATTGGACATCTATTTAATGTACTAATGAATGGTCTTGGAGCATTTATCCATTCAACCAGGCTTCATTTTTTAGAGTTTTTTACAAAGTTTTATGAAGGCGGCGGAAGGACCTACAAGCCTTTCCTCGCTGAAAGAAAGAATACAATTGTTAAATTAGAGTAAACTAGAAGGAGGTAAATAAGAAAATGACTGTAACCCTAGGAACTGTATATGCAGTAAGCGGAGCAGCGCTTGCATTAGGCGTTGCTGGACTAAGTACAGCATTTGGTGTTAAGGCAGCAGGAGTAGCAGGAGCTGGAGCAGTAGCAGAAAAGAAGGAGCACTTTAAGAATGCATTAATCCTGCAGGCATTGCCGCAGACACAAACAGTCTATGCATTTATAACAGCACTGCTTATCTTGATGGGTGCTGGCTTATTAGGCGGCGGTGTAAAAGAGCTAAGTGATGCACAAGGCTTAGCAATGCTAGGAGCTGGAGTGGCTGTTGCAGTAACTGGAATATCTGCTGTAATGCAGGGATTAGTTGCCAGTGCAGGAATTGTATCGTGCACTAAGAATCCAGATGCATTTGCGCCAAGCATTGTATTTGCTGGACAGTGTGAGACACCTGCTATATTTGGTTTTATTGCATCGTTGATATTACTGGTGGTTGGACTTGGAGTGCTAGGATAAAATTTTTCAGTGACATTAAATCTCGAAGAGATTTATGGCGCTCAAAGAAAAATTTTATCTTTGATCCTCCCCACTAGTGCACAAGGAGAACGCCATAAATTGCTGACGCAATTTAATTTCACAGTGCCCCTCCCCTAACAAATCTGTTAGAGGTACGCAACTAAATTAGAGGAATGGAAAATGCAAGCATACTCACTAGCGTTCGTAGCTTACATTTTTTAACATAAGAAAAGGTGAAGTAAAAAATGCAAGCATACTCACTAGCGTTCGTAGCTTACATTTTTTAACATAAGAAAAGGTGAAGTAAAAAATGCAAGTATTCGGTAACGTTGAGGCTTTGAAAAAGGCTATCGAGAAGAGATACTCTTCGATGGTTAAGGATGTAGAGAAGGATAAGGAAAACCAATTAGCAGAGATAAATGAAGAGCTAAAGGAAAAAATAGGATTGTTAAAGGCCCATATGAAGACAAATATTGATGCAGAGGTTAAAAAGACGCATTCAATGATATTGAGTGCTGCGAGGTTAAATGCAAAAAAGGAATTTGAGGAAAAGAGAGAAGCAATAATTGAATCTGTTTTTAGGGAAGCAGAGAAAGGAGCAAAGGACATTGCGCATACAGCTGAATACATAGGTTTTGTCAAGAAGAATATATCAAAAACAAAAGGCTTGACAGTTATAGGGGATAGTGATTATTATAAGGACTCCTTTCCTGGCCTGAAAATTGATAAGGGTATCATAGGATTGAAATTCAAATCAGAGGAAGTTGTTTATGATTTTGCACTGGATAATATAATTGCTTCAAAAAAAGATGTGTTAAGGCATGAGGTAAGTAAAGTACTCTTTAGTTAAAATGATTAATAATACAATAATAAATGCAACAAATGCATTGATTAACTTAACTAATGCTTCTGCAGAGCCTGCTCCATCTAAGCTGGCTTTTTTGGCAAATCCTGGTTTGTTGGTGTTTGCCTTTTCAGCCTTGTTGGTTGCAGTTTTAATCCTGTTTGTAATTAAGCACGTAACACCTGTAAGTCACTTCCTCTATGCGAATGCAAGGATACAGGCAAGAACCAATTTTATGGTTTCAGATGCTTTATCCTTAGAGCTTGCAGAAGCAAAGTCACTCAAGGAATTTAGAAGCTTGTTAAGGGACACAGAACATGGTGAAGAGCTTGAAAAAAGTGAAGAAGGCTTAAGGCCGTTCCATGTCGCTTTAGAAAAGGGATTTATCAGCTCTATCCTTGAATTGGTTGAATTAAGCCCTGCTAAATCAAAACCTTTGCTTAAGGCTTATCTGATGTTTTTAGAGGCAAAGATACTGAAAATAATCTACAGAGCAAGGCTGATGAATGCAGAGATTGATGAAAGCCTTGTTTACCCTATTGGAAAAATAACTGAGAATTTATTAAGGCATCTTCTAGACACAGAGACTATTGCAGATATTGGCGTTGTTATGGCTCCTACTGCATATGCGAGGATATTTGAAAAAAAATATGAGAGCCTTGAGGAATTTGAGACAGCAATTGACGAGTTTGTCTTTAACAATTTTGTTGGTGTTATTGAAAAGACAAAGATGTACGATGGAAAGTACATCATAGATATACTAAATAAGAAAATCGATATATCAAATATATTAGCCCTTTTGAAATTCAGGATAAGAGGTACAGAAAAAGAACAACAAAGAGACCTTTTGGTTGATAATAAATCAGATCTTTGTTTAAGATTTGATGAATTGATAAAGGCTGAAACACTAAAAGATTTTGTAGAGGTGTTTAAAGGCCTTCCTTATCATGAGCCGTTAACAAAAGCATTTGAAAGGTATGAAAAAGACAGCTCTTTATCACATCTTGAAAATGAACTTTACAGATTTTTTAAGGAATTTGTGGTAAGCAATGATTTAGGCCACACACTTGGGCCTTATCCTTTGATTTCATATTTAATTAAGAAGGAGTTAGAGCAGCGTAATCTGTTCATAATAAGCAGGGGTATAGATGCAGGTTTCCCTCCTGAAAGGATAAAGGGGATGTTAGTATGATTGTTTTAGGAAATCCAGAGTTTGTAACAGGGATGAAGTTAGCAGGCATTAAAGACAGCTATGTGATAAGAAAAAGGGAAGAAGCATTAGAGCTGCTAAGAAAGACTGGCAAAAAGGAGTTCATTTTAGCTAATGTCAGTGTTATTAAGCTTGTTCCTGAGCTAGAGGGGTTTAGGAATGTTGTCAGTGTTCCGGATGATGCTAAGGAATTTTCAAGCACAGATGATTTAAAGGATATTATTAAGTCGGCAGTGGGCATCGAGTTGAATATTTAGAAATAAATCAATAAGAAAGAATCAATGGGAAAAATCAATAAACACAAAAAAATAATCTGATTTTTGCTTTATAATCCACATTAAGGCAAAAATCATCATCCGTCTTTCCTTTAAGTATACATTAAAGGAAGGGAAGAGGATGAAAATTCCTTGAGCGTGGTTGTGAAAGGAATTTTCAGAATGATTAGTTGCCATTAAATGATTAATTTGATATGATAAAAACAAACAAATGCGCAACAAATTGTGCATGCATATCAACACCCAATGATCAAAATCAATGATGATAATTAAAAACAAATCAATGGTGATATTATGGGAAAGATTGTGAAGATCGCAGGACCGGTTGTGGTAGCCAAGGAAATGAAAGGCAGCAAGATGTATGATGTTGTCAGGGTTGGAGAGGAAAAATTAATCGGAGAGATTATCCAGCTTAATGGGGATAAAGCAACAATCCAGGTTTATGAAGACACAACAGGCGTTAAGCCAGGTGAAGAGGTTACATCAACAGGAGCTCCTTTGAGTATAGAGCTAGGGCCTGGTTTGTTAAGAAGCATCTATGATGGAATTGCAAGGCCTCTGCCTGATATTGCAGAGATTTCTGGTGATTTTATCTCTCGCGGTATAGAGGTTCCTTCATTAGACAGGAAAAAGAAATACAATTTTATCAGCAGGGTAAAGCCTGGACAAGAGCTAACAGGCGGGCAGATAATAGGAACTGTCAAAGAGACAGATGTTATTGATCACCAGGTGTTATTGCCGCCAAATCTTTCTGGTAAGGTTACGAACATCAATGAAGGAGAGAAAACAATTGAAGAGCCGGTCATAACCTTAGAGACAAAAGAGGGCAGCATTGATGTTAAGATGTATCAAAAGTGGCCGGTAAGGATACCAAGGCTTTCTAAAGAAAAGCTAGACCCAACTATCCCGTTGATTACAGGACAAAGGGTCTTTGATACGTTCTTTCCAATTGCTAAGGGTGGAACAGCAGCTATTCCCGGGCCGTTTGGAGCCGGTAAAACTGTTTCGCAGCAGCAGCTTGCTAAATGGGTTGATGCAAATGTTATCGTCTATATTGGCTGCGGTGAAAGAGGAAACGAAATGACAGAGGTATTGGATGAATTTCCTAAGCTTACTGACCCGAAATCAGGAAAGCCATTGATGGAAAGGACTGTTTTGATTGCAAACACATCAAATATGCCAGTTGCAGCAAGAGAGGCCTCTGTTTATACTGGTGTTACAATAGCTGAGTACTTTAGAGACATGGGTTATGATGTTGCTTTGATGGCAGACTCAACATCGAGATGGGCAGAAGCAATGAGAGAAATCTCCTCAAGACTTGAAGAAATGCCTGGTGAGGAAGGCTATCCTGCTTATCTCGCATCAAGGTTGGCACAATTCTATGAAAGAGCTGGCAGGGTTGTTACACTAAATGAGCAAAATGGAAGTGTATCAATTATTGGAGCTGTTAGCCCGCCTGGTGGTGATTTTTCTGAGCCAGTTACACAAAATACCTTAAGAATGACAAAGGTGTTCTGGGCATTGGATGCTCCATTAGCATATAGAAGGCACTTCCCTGCAATTAACTGGCTGACTTCTTATTCATTATATACCGGCAAGGTCGCACATTATTTCGATGATATTGCAGCTGATTTTTCTTCTTTAAGGGCAAAAGCAATGAGCTTACTGCAGAAAGAAGCAGAGTTAAGGGAGATTGTTCAGTTAGTGGGGCCTGATGCACTGCCTGAAGAGGACAAGCTTGTTTTGGATACAGCAAAGTCATTAAGGGAGGATTTCTTGCAGCAGAATGCCTATCACGAGGTTGATACCTTTTGTGCTATTGAGAAGCAGCATTTGATGCTAAAGACAATCCTTGATTTCCATAATACGGCTTTAGAGACAATAAGGAAAGGGGTAAAGGTAAGGGATATCATAGGATTTGAGGTAAAGGAGAAGATAGCCAGGATGAAGTACATCAAGGATATTAAAAAAGAGGTTGAAGGAATTACAAAAGAGGTTAGTGCGCAAATGAAAAAACTGCAAAGCACAGTATCAGAGCTCTCTGCTGCAGCAGAGGGAGGGCAGTAAAATGCTGAAAGAATACACTTCAGTAAGCGAGGTTTCTGGCCCTTTAATGATTGTTGAAAATGTAAAGGATGTAGCTTATGCTGAATTGGTCCAAATAACAACACCTGCAGGAGAAAAACGGCTTGGCCAGGTTTTAGAGATTAGGGAAGACAAGGCAGTTGTTCAGATTTTTGAAGGAACATCTGGGATTGATACCAAGAATACAAAGGTGCGCTTTATAGGGGAAACAATGAAGTTGGGAGTAAGTGAGGAGATGCTGGGAAGGGTCTTTAACGGCGCTGGCAAGCCAATAGATAAGCTGCCAGAGATAATCCCAGAAAAAAGGCTTGATATTAATGGGAATGCCATCAATCCATACAAGAGAATGCACCCTGCAGAATTCATACAAACAGGAATCTCCACTATAGATTTGAATAATACCCTGGTAAGAGGACAAAAACTGCCTATTTTCTCAGGCTCTGGATTGCCGCATAACCAGTTAGCTGCACAGATTGCAAGACAAGCTGTTGTACTTGGAGAAAAAGAGAAGTTTGCAGTTGTGTTTGCGGCAATGGGCATAACAAACGAGGAAGCATTATTCTTTAGGCAGGAGTTTGAAAGAACCGGAAGCTTAGGGAATGTAATCATGTTTTTGAATTTAGCTGATGACCCTGCAATTGAAAGAATAATCACTCCAAGGATTGCTTTAACAGCAGCAGAGTATCTTGCTTATGACAAGGATATGCATGTCTTGATTATACTGACAGATATGACTAATTACTGCGAAGCATTGAGGGAGATCTCTGCAGCAAGAAGCGAGGTTCCTGGAAGAAGAGGATATCCTGGGTATATGTACACAGACCTAGCAACAGTCTATGAAAGAGCAGGGAGAATAAAAGGAAGAAAGGGCAGTTTAACTCAAATGCCAATATTAACAATGCCTGATGATGACATCACTCATCCAATTGCAGACTTAACCGGATATATAACAGAAGGGCAGTTTGTTCAGAGCAGGGACTTGCACAGAAAAGGCATTTACCCTCCAGTTAATGTGCTGCCTTCCCTTTCAAGATTAATGAAGAATGGAATTGGGCCAGGAAAGACCAGGGAAGACCATGCAAATGTATCTGACCAGCTATATGCTGCGTATGCTCATGGCATTGAATTAAGAGACCTGGTTGCAGTTATTGGGAAAGAGTCTTTGTCAGAATTGGATCTGAAGTATTTAGAGTTTGCTGATAAGTTTGAGGATAAATTTGTAAGGCAGGGCTATGAGGAAAACAGGGCAATAGAGGTAACACTGTCCATAGCATGGAAGCTGTTATCTGATTTGCCAGAAGCAGAGCTTAAGAGGATAAAGAAAGAGTTCATTGATAAGTATCATCCTGAAAGAAAGACAGGCAAAGTAAAAGGAAAGGTCTCTTCTGACATAGAGATTTCAGGTTATACAGATGCAGATGCAACCTTAGGCACAGGTCTGGATGTAACACCTACAAAGGCTAAGAAGAAGAAAAAGCTTTAAGATAGGGACTCAAGATGAAGATCAAACCAACCCGGATGGGTTTGCTGTTAACGAGAAAGAAGTTAAAGATAGCAAAAAAAGGGCACAAATTACTGAAGCAAAAGAGGGATGTTCTTATTTTGGAATTCTTTCAGGTACTGAAGGAAATAAAACAGCTGAGAAAACAAATCTCTGGAAATCTGATAAAGGCTCAGGGCTCACTTTATAATGCGCAGGCAATTGAGGGCGAGCTGAATATAGAAAGAACAGCCTTGGGCTTGTCTTCAGGAGCTGCAATAGACCTTTCATCAAGGTCTATAATGGGTGTTGAGGTTCCTGTGATAAGGAATATTGAAGTAGAGCACCAATGGCATGGCTATTTTGGGCAGACTGTTGAGCTTGATAATGCAGTAAAACAATTCAGGGATATATTTCCTGAACTGATAAGACTGATGGAAAAGCAGCTGATGCTTAAACATCTTGCAGAGGAGATAAAGAAGACAAAAAGAAGGGTTAATAGCCTGGAGTATCTGACGATACCTGGGTTGGAAGATATAAAAAAGATTATCACGTTTAAATTAGAAGAACTTGAAAGAGAGAATTTCAGCAGGCTAAAGAAGATAAAGAAGACAACAGCAAAATGAGGCCAAAACAGAAAAAAGAGGCAGAGAAAAGGGCCAGACAATTCCTTTTGCTGACAACTGCAAGGATTGTTGCTGAGATTACAATCATTATTGGGTTTTTTATTGTCATATATTTTTTGATTAGAAAATATGTGTAAGTTAGTATATTAACATAAGATTAATAATCAATTTTTGTTTTAGGGGGTGTTAAGATGAAAATCAGAGAGATAATGACTTCGATAAAAAAGACCTCTGCAGATACCACTGTTTCTGATGCTGCTAAGCTCATGGATGCAAAAATCATTGGCGGACTGCTTATTGAAGAAGAAGGCAAGGTTATTGGAATAGTAACTGAGAGGGATGTCTTAAGAAAGATTGTTGCAAAAGGCAGGGATCCTACTACAACACTTGTTAAAGATATCATGAGCACTCCACTTATCACAATAGACCCTGAGAAAAGCCTTGAAGAAGCAAATGAGATCATGGCTCAGAAGAATATAAGAAGGCTTCCTGTAGAAAGCAATGGCAGCATTGTTGGAATGATTACTATAAGAGATATTTCTGATAATTTGAGGTACACCCTAGGGAAAAGTTTGTTAAAGCACAGAGAGAACGATTTTGTTAGGAATCATTTTTGAGAAAAAATATCCCGCGGGAGGGACATCCGAACTTCTTTGTTTATCGAACCCCCAACACTACGGTAACAGCTGCCTTATTTTCATCCTTAGCAATTAGCTATGTCGATAAGTGGCTATATCACCTACAGCCGTATGCTCTACCGTTGAGCTACCGCGGGTTTAGTATTAAGAAAACAACATCTCTTTTTAAATTTATCTCTAAAATATAAATCAATAAAAACAATTATCATTAAAAAATCAATAAAAACAAAAAATAAACGGGAATCAAAGATTCCTTAGTAGGGCTTGTTTCACTCGGCAACAATCTGATTTTTGCCCCAAATCAATTTGAAAAAATTCAATAAACGAAAAATAATAAATAGGATTTTTGCTTGATATTCAACAGTAAAGCAAAAATCATCTACAGTGTTTCTAAAGAACCAAACTAAGATGAAAATTCCTTGAGCGTGGTTGTGAAAGGAATTTTCGGATTTATTAATTGTTATTTAATAAAAATTAAAGAAATAAAAACACAACCAAGTGCGCAACTAATTGTGCATACATTCCAGCACCCAGTGATAATATCAATAAAACCCTTAATCAAGAATTAATATAAAGCCTGTTTGAATGACTTCTTATCTGCCTGCCCATATAACCGAATTTTGCCTTCATTGGAGGCAGCATAAACTCACCTAGAATAGAAAGCTTTGCCTTTACCCTGTATGTTATAACCCTCTCTTCCTCAGGCTCCAGCTCGTTTATGCTCCACTTTAACAGCATTCCTTTCTTTTCATGTTTTAGAACCTTGTTTGGCTGCAAAGAGCCGATTGATAATTCCTGCTCAACCTCAACAAGATCAGGAACCTTGTCAGTTAGTTCAAGATCCTTTATATTGTTCTTGCCCCTGTTCGTGACGTTTAAAATGACTTTTACTGCATCTATTCCTCCTTCATGCTTATGAATATCTGCAACTGATTTTTTGATAATTAAGGGGCTTCTGAACTGGTAATAAAGACCTAATGCAATAGCAGCTAGGATAATGATAAGCAGCAATGGCCTGTAGTTAATCACGACCCTCGCTTCGTACTGCTCTCCAGGTCCAAGAGAAACCTCCCAGCTTAGATATCTAATCCCCTCCACTTTTATGGTCTGGGCAGTTGGCTCTGTTGAGGTAAACATATTCCTTAAGAACGATGTTTCAACCTTAACTGGACCATCATAACCAACATTTCCATCATTTGTAAATACTATTATACTGTCTATTTTTAGGAATACCTTTGTTGGCTTAATCTCAGGAACAATCTCTGAATATTTGACAATCTCAATGTTCTTCTTCAAAGGACCAGTAATTGTTTCATTTCCCCGCATAAGGCTGATATAAAGAATATCTGGCTGTGGCGGTGTCATGGAATCAAGTGTTTCAGTGATATCAACTGTTTTCTGCTCTTTTGGTTCTATACCGGTTACGACAGTTTTCTGGATAAGCCAGTTTTCACTTTCTATCTTGATTGCTAGGTCAGGTATATCCAGAGGATTCTGGTTTGTTAATTCTACTTTTATGGGTATAGGATCTCTTGGGTTAATCTCTTTAGGCATTATGACATCCATCATAACTGTGGGTACATACTGTTTTGTTCCAGCTGGATGCCTTAGAGTGACTGTAGCAGGCACAGTAACAAGCTTGTCTGTCCTTCCTGACCTTACATTTATGTTAACAGCATGTACTCCTGGCTGGGCACTGACAGGCTCAACAAATACGGTTATTGTTTCGCTTGATTTACTCTCAACGACAGCGCTGACAGAATATTCGCCAGGCGCAGAATAAATGCTCCATAAAGGATAATCCAGGGTGTATATCCTATATACGTCACTTATCCCCAGGTTATTTATTATCCTGAGATAAAAGCTTGCTGCTGTGCCTTCATCTATGTATATCTTATCGTTTATTGGATTTAACTCAACATAGAACTGTTCTGCACTATAAACTACAGGAATTAATGCAAATATAGCAATAAATAGCGACAGTAAACGCTTATTCCAAAACATAATACACCTCTTCTATTTTTTATACTGGACTAATATATAAATGTTACGCTAAAATGGTAAATAGAACAGTAGTGAAAAAATGGGGCCGCCGTGACTTTCATGCCATAATTCCTTTCAGGGATTAACGGCGTTCGAACACGGGTTGGAAGCTATCCTGAGCAAAAGGAAACGCCTTAAGCAGTCCCCGAGCTCCAGTCATAGCCAAACTAGACCACGGCCCCAAGTAAAGCAAAAATAACCCTATCCTGCTTATTAATTTTTTTATTTTACATACCGAAAATTATATATAATGCTTTACAAGGTATATGCACTAAAAGAGGATTAACATGGCTTGGTGGACAAAGGAAAAGAAAGAAGAGAAAAAGGGACCAGAAAAGGAAAAATATTCAGAAGCAGTACAAAGAAAACGCCTTGGGGGTCTTAATGAGGATCTAAGGCTGACTGAAGCTGAGTTAACAAGATATGCTGATTTGAAGAGAAAGGTAAGTGATTTTAGAAAAGAACTGGCTTTTGTTGGAAGTTATTCGCCTATGTACCAAAGCGTGAATCGTTCTAAAGAAAGGCTGGCTCGATTAGAAGAGCAGGCAAAGAGCTTATTTAGAGAGGTTAAAGGATTGGAAAGGCTCCAGGAAAAACTTAGAGCATTAAAGAACGAGGAATTAGTTGATTATATAGTTGGGCTGAAAGGCATTGTACTGCCCAGGCTTAAGGCAAGATTCAGGAGAGACTTAAGAGTAGAGCACTGGATTGAAGAAGGCACATTCACTCTTGAAAAACTGTTGAGGAGAGCTATAACTGCTTTTAAGCTAAGGACTGAAACAAGACGGCCAAATGTACAGCCATTAATGCATTTCTTTGCTGGAGTAGAGTCCTTGATTGATAGGGGGCTGAAAGAACTTGCAATAAGAGTAGCAGACATTAATGACCTGAGAGCATCTATTGGAAAAGCTGCTTAAGCCCGGGAAAAGCTGATTTGATTCTTCTTTTACTTATAAACAAATAATTTTATATACTGGTTTATCAAAAATAAATATAGATGAAATTTTTAGACCTAGTTAAGGTGTATGAACAACTAGAAGCAACCAGTTCTGGCAATAAATTACGGGAAATCCTCTCAAATTTCTTTAAAAAGGCTCCTAAACAGGAGATAGAGCAGGTTGTTTACTTAACCTTAGGCCAGATAGCTTCTGATTTTGAGGATATTAACATAGGCATGGCAGATAAGATGGTTGTTAGGGCTATAGCTAATGCTGTTGATAAGGACATTTCAGAAATAAAGCAGATATTCAAAACAGAAGGAGATGTTGGAAAGACAGCAGAAAAGACTGTTGCAGGAAAAACAGCGAAGCTGCAGATAAATGGGGTTTTTGAAAGCTTACATAAGATAGCAGAAGCATCTGGTGCGGGAAGCCAGGATGTTAAAATAAGCACTTTAGCAGGTTTATTAAAAAAAGCAACACCAAAAGAAGCAAGATATTTGGCAAGAATTGTTTTAGGCACTTTAAGAATGGGTGTTGGCGATATGACTGTTCTTGATTCTTTATCCATTACCTTTACTGGAACAAAAGCGAACAAGAAATTCCTGGAGCATGCATTCAATATCTGCCCTGATGTTGGGATCATTGCAAAGACAATCGCAGATAAGGGGCTTAAAGGCATTGATAAGATTGGTGTTGCTGTTGGAAGACCAATAAAGATGATGTTAGCTCAGAGAGTTACTGATATAGAGACAATAAGGGAAAAGATGCCGGAAGGTATAGCTGCTGAGGAAAAATATGATGGTGAAAGAATACAAGCGCATTTCAGCAAAGGAAAACTGGTTCTTTTTTCGAGAAGAATGGAAGCTATAACTAACCAGTTCCCGGATGTTTGCCAGCAAATAAAGAAAAATCTCAAAGCAAAAGGGTTTGTTGTTGAAGGAGAGGCAGTTGCTATTGACGAAAAAGGAAATTTACTTCCTTTTCAAAGATTAATGCAGAGAAGAAGGAAGTATGATGTTGAGGCTTATGTAAAGAAAATCCCTGTTTGCATTTATTTATTTGATTTATTATACCTAAACGGAAAGAGTTACATTAGAGAGGACTATCCTAAAAGACACAAGGCATTAGAAAAGATAGTAAAAAAAGAGACAAAAAACCTGCAGATTGCAAAAAGAATTATTTGTGATGATATCGAATGCATTGAAGAATTTTTTAACAAATCCCTGCAAAGAGGATGCGAGGGAATTATAGCAAAATCAACTGCAAAAGGCTCTATCTATAAGCCTGGAACCAGAGGCTGGTTATGGATTAAATGGAAAAGAGAATACTCAACTGAGTTAGCAGATACCTTTGACTTAGTTGTTGTTGGCGCTTTTGCTGGCAGAGGCAAGAGAAGCGGCACTTATGGCTCTTTGCTTTGTGCAGCCTATAACCATAAAAAGGATTTTTTTGAAACAGTTTGCAAATTAGGCTCTGGTTTTACTGATGAGCAATTAGCAGAATTACCCAAAAGGTTTAAAAAGTATCGGGTAAATAAAAAACCTGCAAGATTAGTTATAAATAAGGCTATGAAACCTGATTTTTGGTTTGAGCCAAAAATAGTTGTTGAGGTTTTAGGGGCTGAATTAACAAGAAGCCCTATACATTCAAGCTCTGAAAAGCAGGGAAAAGGCCTGGCTTTAAGATTTCCAAGATTTAAGCGCTATAGAGAAGACAAGAAACCAGAGCAGGCAACAACTTCAAAGGAAATATTAGACTTATACGAAAAAAAGAGGTAAAATGGTTCATCTAGGTTCATCACATAAAGTAGCAAGGGTCTTTGGTATTGATATAAAGCTCCACATAAGCTGGTTTTTCATCTTTTTCTTATTAGCCTGGTCTTTGGCAACATGGTATTTTCCTACAAACTATGAGTTTAGCACTGCTGTTAACTGGGTTTTAGGCTATATAGCCGCTGCATTATTGTTTGTTTCTGTTGCAGCGCACGAATTAGCTCATTCAGTTGTTGGGCAGCACCATGGAATAAAGGTTTATTCAATAACCCTCTTCTTTTTTGGAGGAATAGCAAATATATCTGACCAGAAGATCAGCCCGGAGACAGAGCTTAAGGTTAGTTTAGCAGGGCCGATATTAAGTTTGGTTCTTGCAGCCGGGTTTTTTCTCCTTACAAAGGTTCCTTTGATACCCCAGATTACTGCGGTCTTTAAGTACCTTGCAATTCTAAACACGTTTTTGGCATGCTTCAACCTTCTTCCAGGCTACCCATTGGATGGGGGCAGGGTATTAAGGGCAATTATCTGGAAAGCTACAGGAAATATAAAAAAAGCAACAAAGTACGCATCAGACGGAGGAAAGACAATTGGCTATGCGCTGGTCTTTGTTGGTGTTGTCAGTATATTCTTTGGCTATGGCGGCCTCTGGTATATTCTGCTTGGCTTATTCATTGTGTTCCTAGCTGATGCCGGCTTCCAGCAGGTTCTGCTTAAGCAAAAACTTTCAAGGGTTGAGATAGGCAAGCATCTTGAAAAGAAGTTTTTAGTGCTGAGCCCAAGACAGACTTTGAAAGACTTCGTAAAAAAATGCATAGAGCTTGACCACCATAGTTTTATTGTTAAGGACAAGAATATATACGCAGTAATAAACCTGGATGAATTGGCAGAGATACCCAAGAAATTCTGGTCAAGGGTAAAGGTTGGCGAAGTTGCAAAGATTGTAGCTCCTTTATCTTACGATGAGGATGCTTACAGCGCATTAAGAAAGATGCAGAACCTTGATGTTGATATAGTGCCTGTCAGGAAAGGCAGCAAGGTTATTGGTGTCCTTCATCAGTCAGCTATCATGAATATTGCGAGGGTAAGATTGTTAGAAGAAAAACTTGAAGGATAATTCTTGGATAAAATGGGCATATTTGTTGTTCAAAAACATAAAGCAACTCACTTGCACTGGGACTTTCGTTTAGAGCTTGATGGCGTCTTAAAATCTTGGGCTGTTCCGAAAGAGCCGCCTAAAGCAAAAGGAATAAAGAGGCTGGCTATAAAAGTAGAAGACCATGAGCTTGATTATGCAGGGTTTGAAGGAACAATCCCAGAAGGAATGTATGGTGCAGGAACTGTTAAGATCTGGGATAAAGGAACTTACGAATTAAAGGAAAAAGCCAAAGATAGGCTTGTTTTTGAGCTAAAAGGGAAAAAATTAAAAGGAAGTTATTGCTTAATAAGGTTTAAGAAGGCTGGAGCAAAGAATTGGTTACTATTCAAGATGTAATCAATAAAAAGAAACCAATTTGGAAAAATCAATAAAAACAAAAAATCAATCCGATTTTTGCTTAATGCTCCACATTAAGGCAAAAATCGTTGAAAACCACCTTCGGTGGTTTTTAACGTGCTCAGAAATCATACCTAATGAAATGGATAAGTATGATTTCCGACACATCCGCTGTCATTGCTAAAGGAAAAGAAGAGGATGAAAATTCCCTTATGGTGGTTGTGAAAGGAATTTTCAGATTAAATTTTTATTGTTTTTTTGTTTATTGATTTCAGATTAAGGAATGATGGTGATAAAATATGATTGATGAAGAAATAGAAAAAATGAAGAAAAAGATAAAAAAGGAAATTGAAAAACATATAGAAATAGACGAAAGCGATATACCTGTTCATGAAAGATACGTCAAAGAAGAGGATATAAAGCAGATAAAGAAAAAGAAGCGAAAAGATTTATAAATTCCTTTAATGATAATCAAACCGAGGTGATTTGATGGTTAAGGCAATTGTTGTTTCAGATATTCTGTCCACCCAGTTTAGCACAATAGATGAGAATGAACCTGTTTCAAAAGCGCTTGGCAAGTTTACATCACTAAGACCAAAGCCTTACCTTCTTATTGTTCTTGATAAAAGGAAAAGATACAAGGGATTAATTACAGAGCGAGACATTGTACGCACAAATTTCCAGCCTAAAGCAAAGGTGAGTGAGCTCATAGCTAGGTTAATGCGAAGATTCCCAATTGTATCCCCTGACCGTACAATAACAGAGGCAACAAGGCTGATGCTTGAGAATGAATTAAAGTATCTTCCTATCATAGAGAAAGGCAAGGTTAAGGGAATCATAAGGGATATAGATATCTTAGATAAGGTTGTTAAGACAAACTTTGGCAATGAGCCAGTTGAGAAGTATGTTACAAGAGAGCCTTATGTCCTGGCTCCTGATGATACAGTTGGCAAGGCGTTGAACCTTTTCAGGGAGAACAATATTTCAAGAGCTCCTGTTGTTGAGAGGGGGAAGATACTTGGCATACTTACAATGCACAACATTGCAGTTAAGTTTCTGCAGCCTAAGGTAAAGGAAGGAAGAGGAGAGCTTGCAGGAGAAAGCATGAAGTATATAAGATTCCCTGTCAAAGGAATAATGACCTCATTAGTTATAACCTGCTCGATGAAGGAGAAGGTGAAAGCTGTTGTAAAGAAGATGCTGAGGCATGATATAACTGCTGTTGTTGCTGTTGACAACAAAGGAAGATTGGAAGGGATTGTTGCAAAAAAGGATTTGCTTGAATCAATTGCTTCCTTAGTTAAGCCTCCTGTGCAGAAGTTCTTTATACAGGTTGCAGGCGAGCTTGGCGCATTGGATAGTTTTGATAAGGAGTCTGTTTCAAATGATCTGCAGGCCTTTGTAAACCAGTATGATCCAAAGTTCAATGAAGGGCATCTGTATGTCTATATACAGCTGCAGAGAGAGAAGACACGCAATAAAAGACAGTTCTACTGCAAGGTTAACTTTACAACAGATAAAGGAAGGTTTCATTCTGGAGAAAAAGGCTGGGGCGTAGAGCAGGCCTTAAGCAAGTCATTAAGGGAAATAGAAAGGCAGATAGAAAAAAAGCTTGGAAAGCAGATACATAGAACACCAAGAAAGGGTTTGTATCCGAGCAGGATAAAGTAAGCACCCTTCTCGTATTTATCACTGTTTGATAGTTAAATCAGGTAAAGGTTTATAAATAATGTTCTATTATATAGTCGTTGGGGGTTAAAACGACAAGCTTTGGTAAGGTTGAATTGGATATAGTGGATTATCTTGATTTCTTGTTAGGTAAAACTAGTGAAGGTTATATACCTCCAGTTAGAAAAGACGCAATCCACGTTGCTTCTGAATTACCTCCTTTTTTTGAAAGGGCTCAAAGAGCATTAGAGGTTTTGCTTCCAGAGCCTGAAGAAAAAGGAACACCGATTGTTATTTCTGACAGAGAAGAGATAATGCATGAGTTTCATCTTTTGGGTCATGGCAAGACTGGAACAAATAAAGAAGGGAGACTAACTGGATGGTCAGGGGACTTGCCATGCTCTTCATATAGGAAAGATGGCAAGGAAGAGCTTGGCGGAATAGAATTAGCAAGAGCACAGGCTGGAATAGAGCCTGATGGTGAGCTTAGTAGAACATTAGTAAAAAAAGTAGGTGTAAAAAAACTTAATCTTAATGACTTCTACTACCGATTTAGTGGGGATTTGCCAAGACAACTAGCCCATACTCTGTTATTAACAGGAGATCAAAGCCTATTCGAGGATGTGATGGGACTATCCGCAGTTATTTCAGCTGAGATTGCTGAAAAAGGCAATTTATATGATATAGAGAAATATCATCGTTTAATTAAACTTGCGGCTGAAGCTGGTTTCATACCAACTCCTTTGTTAAGAGCCCAGTATTATGGTCCAATGGAGCTTTGTCCTGAAAAATTAAAGAAAGATGACCGAGACAGCTTCGTTGAACAAAGAGTCAGAGAAGTTGAACAAGAATTTGAAAGTGCACAGAAACAAGGGAGAATAGATCCTAAGCTAGAATTTAACAAAAAAATAGCGCAAGCAGAAGCAGAAGACTTGGCTGATGCTTTGATTCACAGAAAAGATCTTTTGTTTGCGCATAGGGATGAAGGAGGTTATTATATAACTGAAAATAGGCTTGGTTTGGTTACAAGACTTGGTTATTTCTTTGATACTGTAAGAAACGTATTGCCTGAAGGAGAAAAGGTTTTAGCAGTAACTTCAAGCGGGTGCATAGATGTAAGCTCTATTCATTTTAGATATCTTGAACAAAAAGGAGATTTAGATATAAGGAATCCTAGCAAGAAAGTCAGAGGCAAGGTAGTTGTCATTAGATATGGCAGATTTAAAGGAAAAGAGTGCTATCTAAATGACCCTGGAAAATTAGAGCCATTAAGACAAAAAGCAAGGGACCAAATAAATCATCTCAGAAGCTTATCAATAGATTCTTTGATAAGGGATGAGGGAAAAGGCCTGTTGAGAACTCCTTTGCTGGGTTTTGCTGAAGATGGGGAGCATAAGCCTTACTCTGAAAAACTTGAGGATGCCATTCGATCACCAAATCCAGTTATTATATTTGGACATGGCGGCCAGGGAAAGAGTATGTTAGTTACTATGATTGCAGACATGTTCTTAACTGACTCAAGATATTCCGGTGTTGTGCCTGTCTTGATGAATGCTGAAGACGTAAATAAAGGAGCGAGACTAGCATTAGAAGCTGGCAAGGATATGTATTCTTACTTAAAAGAAGAAGCAGGTATTCCATCACTTCCATCAGAACTTCAATCCGAATGCAAGGCTGCTTTTATTATAGATGACCACCAAAAGCTTCATTCCGAGTATAGGCCTGAGCTGGATGAAGCAATACATAAATTAAGGAAAGAAGGTCATTATGTTGTGCTTTTATCCAGGATGGAAAGGACAGATGTACACCCGCCTTTCAACGAAGGTTATAAGACTATGCAGATCGATAGGGATGGCATTGCACGCCAAACAGACGAATTCATAAAAGGCAGGATTAAAGAAGGTGATGCTGAAAGGTTTAGGGAATATGCTGCGCAATACGATGCTAGTGTTACAGGCCATTACCTTACAAAATTGTTCCTTACAATGATATCTCCAATGGGCCAGGGTGTGAGTGATAGAGTTTTGGAATATATGACCAATCCTCCAATAAGAAGTGCGATAGAACAAGGCATACCATTGACAAAAACACAACTTTACCAAGCTCAGACAGATTATATAACAGCCTGCGATATTCTTAGAGGAGGTTTTGAATATTCTGCACCTGATCAGTTAAGGGCTGAGATTAACAGATGGAAGGATATATTGGCTGAGAAGGCATTTACAGATGCCCCAGCACCAAGAAGTTGAAATGAAAAATGCGACAGGCAATAGATTCATCATTTCTCTACACAAGAGGAGACGGAAGCCAGGAATTTGTTCATGATACTTATAGAGATTTCTTTTTAGCTAGAGCTATTGCAGCTAGACTGTCTTCTGGAAGGATTCCTTTTGACGAGGCTCATGAATTATGTTCTCGATATGAGAGTTCAAAATCGGATAAGTTTAGAAAAGCTTACGAAAGCCTGGGAGAAGCTCACCTCTTTCGTTTGCATTCTTCTGGAGAGAATCTAGACACTTTGCATCACCTTGTTGCAGAGATATCGGGTGATGATTTTATCCTTAGCATAAACGCGTTGGAGTTAAGCAGATTAAGAGACCTTATAGGCAAAAGAATAGAACTTAGATACTACGAGACAGACGATGATGATGAGGGGTTTAGACATGATTACGAGACTAAATATGGGCTTGTCCTTGAAGGAATTGTTGGAGGCAATGGAAGATTCTATTTTGTAGGTCATAGTGGAAATTTTTATTATGTTCTTTCTCCAGGATTTAAGCCTGTGCCTGAATATGTTGATGGAGGCATATTAAGGCACATATTTCACGCTGGAAGATCCATAAATGTAGAGCCTTTATTCAGGCCTGCAGATTATGTGCAGGGTTCCCAGATTAAAGCTATGGCTGAGAAAGGAGAATCTGAAACTAATCCATTTTTAGAGCCAGAGTACCTAAGAGAAAATGGATTGAGGTGGTTGTTTTGATTAAAATGCCACAAGAAGCACCTGCAATTGAATCAAGCTTTCTCTTTGTAAGAGAAGTGCCACAGGATGATGGAAGTGTTAATTTTGAAGAAGGCTTTACCCATGATACCTATAGGGATTTCTTTAGAGCTAGAGCTATTGCTAATAGGATTAATGATGGGCAAGCAACTGTTGATACGTATTTTGAAGAGCAGTGGTCTCGTGAAGCTTATTGGTCATCTGATGATAAGAGAAGAATCATAGACCCTGCGTCCCAGGATATAGTTTTGTTTGTATCAGAAATGTTAGAACCTTCTCATGCAAGACAGTTAGTTCATCTTTTGAGCAGAGACCAGCTGCAAAGATTTGAGGCAGGTTGGCGCGGTCTAGGTAGATTTTCCAAGAGTATGTATACTGCCTTAAGGATTATGGGTACTCGCGATATAGGAGATGATGGACTGGAAGGGAAGATTTATAACACCTTTCTCGAGGCAGATATGGATAGTGATTTGCGTGAACTATTGGATTCGAGACACTCTATCCCGTTATTGATAAGGATGGTTGAGTCAAATAGCAGGCATGCAGCATTTGCTGTTCCTTTGCTTAGGAGATATAAAGTAAAAGAAGCAAAGCAAGCTTTAATCTCTTTTATGGACTCAGGTCATGATGAAAGTTGGAAGGCTGCTAATTTGCTTCTAGATTGGGGGTTTGAGGAAGGAGTGCCTTTTCTTCGTAGATGCGCTATAGATACAGAACATCCAGAGCATGTACAAATTGCTTATGCTCTTCATGAGGCAGGATATAAGGATGTAGTAACTTCTCTCCGTAATTATGCTTCAGATACAAATCATCCAAAGCATGTAGATGTAGCTTATCACCTTTATAGGTGGGGCTATAAGGATATTGTTGAACATCTCCGTAATTATGCTTCAGACCCAAATCATCCAGGACATGTTAGTATCGCTTGCGACCTCTTTGATTGGGGCTACACAGATATGGTAGTTCATCTCCGCACGTATGCTTCAGAAGGAAGCGTGGGAGCTGCTTTAACTCTCTTCGAAGCTGGCCATCAAGAAGGATTTGATTATCTTGTTGATTGTGCTTCAGATCCAGAAAATCCAGGTAAGAACGAAGCTGTAAAACTGCTAAGAAATATTTGTCTTGGAAAAGGGGATAGGGATTTGCTTTCAAATACTTTCACTAGAATATATGAAGCAGCCAGGGGGGAAGACTATTCAACATTTGCTGATGAATTCAGTCAATCCTATAATTTACATTATATAATGGAAGTTATCTTTAAGGCCGGTGATGAAAAAAGCAGGGCTAGGGTCTATAGGGAGCTTGAGGCTCCTGATGAGGAACTACATAGGCACATTTTACATGCGATAGCAAGGCACAGGCCAAAAGGTGCTAATCCTTATGTAAGTGCCTATATCTCCAGGCTAGAGGCTCTTGAGATAGATGATTCTGAAGGGCCTTTGATAAAGCTTGTCAAGACTCGCAAGCGAGAAAATCAAATTGATTTAGCTATAAGAGCACTGTAGAATCCTAACCTTCCAAAGCCATCCTTGTCTCAGTCATGTCAAGAATTAATTCTATTATCTGCGACAAGCCGCCAATAACCAAGTTTTCTTCTTTTGATAGGTCTTTGCTGGATTTGAAGAGTTTTTCTCTGAAGATGTCCCTATGTTTGTTTAGCTCAGCTATCTTTTCAATCTTATAACTAAAGAACAGCTCATAATACATCCTTATGTGTTCTTTAATATCTTTTAATAACTCAAAACACTTTTTGCTCTTTAACATTATGTTGTGCCTTATCATATACCTTGAGTTGTTCTTGATTAGGTCTTCTGTTTTGCTTAACAAAGATATTATGTTGAAATAAAAGCATGTTTTCTTAGAATCTTCGTGGCCAAACTTATTCAATAATCTCAAGCAAAAGTTTATGAACTTCTTTATGTTTGCATGCTGGAACTCAATTGACTTGAGCTCCTCGATGTTGTTGTTCTTTGAGCTGTCCACAAATGTATCAGTCATCTCATTCAATAGGAAGAAAATCCTTTTCAATGCTGTTGGAAAGTCTTCCATTGATTCCTCAGCAAGTCTTTTTATCATATATCTTTTTGGTGAAGTACTTACTACTTCAGCACCAACTAATCTGTTTGCAGCATTATAGATCAAGTTTGAGAGATTCTTGCTTTTTCCGGTTCTATAGTGAGGGACTGCAGCCTTGGTGCTTGTAATCTCAATCACATCAAAGCCAAACCTATATAAGCCTTGTATGAGAATAAGAATAGTGCTTCTGTCAAGGTTAGATACATCAACACTTATCTTTAGCTCTCTTGTGTCTTTATGCTCACCTATAATCAGGGAAGCTTCTCGTTCTATTAGATCAAGTTCTTCCCCGGCCTTAACATTAAATTTATCACACCAGCCCCTGGGCAGGGTAATAGTTAGAGTATTGTGGCCTTGCTTGATGACTCTTCTCTTCATAGACGTAATTAATACGTTTTTATATTTAAACCTTTCGAAAAGAATATACCACTAGTGAAAAATATATTCCATATTGTAAAAGAATATATATCGTAAAATCTACTTATTATATTATGATAATTACGAACAAAACTCAAAGGGGTGGTCAATATGAGTAAACACCAATTGATGCACATTATGCAGCTTTTGCTTGAAAAGCAGGAGCAGGTTGCACAAGTCCAGGAGTTTTTGCATCACCAAGCAATACCTCAGGTTAATTAAAATGAAACAAAAAAACCTAATGTTGAATCTGGTTCTGGTTAATTTGATACTATTAGTTATAACTGGCGGCTCTTTTTTGATTATTAATATTCTTGAATCTGATAATGGCTTTAGTGAAGTTCTTGAGTCTGCTGTGTATAGTTATTCTACGCCTAACGAAGCTGTTCTTACTCCCAAACCAATGCCTAAGAATCTTGAGATACTTAGTCCAACCTTATCTGTAATAGAAGAAAAACCGTCTGCTAAATATACTGATTATGAGCCAATGCCTGATAAAAAACGCTCAAAGATAACAAAACCCAAGACAAGTTCTAAAGATAAAAGAGGCACTACAAATACAAACTATGAACCCGATTTTACTCCGCTTGGTGCTCCTAAGAAAGACATTGGCACTTTAAGCCAGACCCCCTCTGCAGGTTTTCAAAAAGGCTTCACATTTACATCTTGGTGGAATAATGATTACTTCCAGTCATTCTCAGATACTTCTTTGAATTATTTAGATAATACGGGAACTGAATATGTTTCTTTATTGGTTACATGGTATCAAGATACTACCTCAAGCACAACAATATACAGAGATACTTCTAAAACTCCAAGTGACGCTGCTTTAATCCATGCAATAAATGATATCCATAGCAGAGGCATGAAGGTTATGTTAAAACCTCATGTTGATGTTAAGGACTATTCCTGGAGAGGCGATATAGTCCCTTCAAACTGGAACACCTGGTTCTCAAGCTATGCTGATTTTATTAATCACTATGCTGACTTAGCTGAAGCAAATGGTGTTGAGCAGTTTGTTGTAGGTACTGAGTTAAAATCAACAACATCAAGAACAACTGACTGGCAGAATATAATTGCAGGTGTAAGAAGCAGGTTTTCTGGCCCTTTGGTTTATTCTGCTAACCACGATAATTATCAGAATATTAATTTCTGGAGTGACTTGGATTATATCGGAGTAAATGCATATTTTGCTTTAACCGCTAAAACAAATCCAACTTTACAGGAACTGAAAGATGCGTGGGTTTCTATTAAAAATTCACTTTCCAGTTTTTCTTCTAGTAGAGGAAAGCAGATAATCTTCACTGAGATAGGCTACCAAAGCATTGATGGCACAAATATGCATCCTTGGTGGTCAACAGGAACAACTGACTTGCAGGAACAAGAAGACTGCTATAGGGCTGTTCTTGAAACCTTTTGGGATGAACCCTGGTTTGAAGGAATCTATTTCTGGCATTGGTATGTTAAGTATTATGATGACCCTGACGATTTTGCAGCTTATAATAAACCTGCTGAAGATGTTGTTAAGGAGTTTTACATAGATTCAACACCCCCTAGCTCAATTACTGGCTTGACTTTTGTTTCAAAGTCTTATGATTGGATTTACTGGACATGGACTAATCCAACTGATGTTGATTTTGAGGAGAATGTTGTTTATATCAATGGAATTAATGTAGCTAATACAGCAAACAATTACTATAATGCAACTGGTTTAGCTGGAGATACAGCTTACACAATAACAGTTCATACAAAAGATAAATACAATAACGTGAATAACACCGATGTTAGCGACACTCAAACAACCGATGTTGCTCCAGAGTGCTTTATTGACGCTGATTGCGATGATAGTTTGTATTGTAATGGTGTTGAAACATGCCAAGCAGGTTCTTGCGTTAATGGAACTATAGTTGACTGCTCTTCAAACGATTTGGCAGGAATTTCTATTTGCACAAATGATCCAGATTTAAACCCATTTACTTATGATTTCTTTGCTGGTTTTACTTCAACTTGTGACGAAGTGAATGATGAATGTACATCTGGAACAATAAGCTTAACACATACCTGCGATATTACTCAATGTTCTGCAGAATGCGAGGTTAATAATGATTGTGATGATTTGGATCCTTTGACTGATGACGTATGTCTTGCAGATTGCAGTTGCGAATATACTGTTATTGGACAATGCATAGATAATTCAGACTGTGATGATGGTTTGTACTGCAATGGTATAGAAACATGCAATTCCTCAAATGAATGTGTTGCAGGAAATCTAGTAGATTGTTCAGGAAATGACTTAGCAGAAATAGCAACCTGCACAAATGACCCTGATAATAATCTATTTACTTGGGATTTTGCTTCAAGCTTTACTTCAACATGTGACGAAGTAGCTGATGCATGCACAACAGGGGCTTATTCTTACACTCATACTTGTGATATTAATAATTGTGGTGCTGAATGTGAGGTTAATGCAGACTGTGATGATGGAAATACCTCAACATTAGACACTTGTTTAGGAGATTGTACTTGCTATAATGAATATATGGGTGACTGTGTTGTTCCTTATAATGGTATGAATATCACCACAAATACAACCCTCTGTCCTGGAACATACTATCTTCCATCTGGAATTAATATTGGGCCTAAAAGCAATGTGGGTGTTGTAGTAGACTGCAACAACGCATTAATCTATGGCGATGGAACTGGAACGGGCGCAAACTTGCAATGGAATTACAAGACACTGATGAACTGCAGGATTGAGAATTACAGCACAGGAGTTGAGATTAATGGTAGGAGTAATTTATTTGATAGTATTCTAGCCGATAATGCATATGGAGTCCGTTTTGCAACTAATGATATAATCGAAGGAAACACCCTTATCGATTGCGGCTATGCATTTTATGGATGGCATGGTGATAGTAACATATTCAGAGATAATGTCATAATAAACTCTTCATACGGTTTTTATCTGCATGAGACAGATTATAATAATTTCATTGGCAATAACATTAGCGGCTGTTTGACAGGATTCCACCTCTGGTGGTATGCATGGGATAATAATTTCATAGATAATGTTATAGAGAACTGCGGAAAAGGAGTCTATTTTGACTGGCATTCTGGCAGTAATTATTTCAGAGGCAATAAGGTCAGGAATAATAATTATGGATTTACACACCCAGCTGAATGGTGGGGCACAATATACCATAATGAGTTTTATTCAAACGAGATAGACAACAATACCTATGGAATGTACCTCGCAAATTCTGAGGACATGACCATAAAAGACAACATAATATCTAACAATGAATATGCAATCAATATGCCTTATGCTGCTAATAATCTAATATATCATAATAATTTCATAAACAACACAAATCAAGAGCCGACAAGCAGCGGCACTCAATGGTCTTATGGCGGAGAAGGCAATTATTGGAACAATTATGATGAGCCAAGCGAAGGCTGCAATGATGTTGATTTAGACCTTATCTGCGATGATCCTTATGGCCCTATTGTCCAGGATTACTATCCTCTAACACAGAAAGATGGCTGGTTGTTAAGGAATCATGCACCAGTACTTGATTTTATTCCTAGTATAACTGCTAAAGAAACAGACTTGATAACTATTATAGCAACTGCAATAGACATTGATGGAGACATATTGAATTTCTCAATAAATGATTCCAGGTTTGAGCAGACCTTGAATTCCTTTAACTGGCAAACACAAGCTGGTGATGCAGGAGAATATAATGTCAAAGTAACTGTAAGTGATGGTGAACTAAATGACAGCCAAGATGTTTACATAACTGTTACTGATGCAAATATAACCTGCACTCTTGATTCCCAATGCCCTGGTCCAAGTTATAGCGAGAATTATTGCGGTGTAGACTATGATGTATACTCCAACTACACAACCTATACCTGCATAAATCCTGGAACAGTAAATTCAGAATGCCAAGCTGCAATTACACCGCGTCTTATTAGTGTATGCGATTATGGATGTGTTAATGCAACTTGCCGCACTAATGATGTTACATTAATGGTTAGCGTATCTTATAAGGTTGTGGTAAATGAAACAAGCGATGCTTATGCTTCTTTGCATAATAATGGTGGGGAAGATACAAATGTGACTCTTTTGACATATGATATGTACAGCTATAGGTCTAACTCTCCTCCTTTTAATGTAACTGCTACTCTGGTATTTGAGGATGTGACTTATAATATAACAAGAAATATGGTTGATAGCCAGCGTTCAAAGATAGTTGTCAATGGTGATGAGTTTATATTATTCAAGGGCCAGATAGTTGAACTTGGAGGAGGCATCTTTTTAGGTTATTCTAATGGCGGTCCAATCTATATAGGAAGGGCAGATGTAACTTCAATTCAGGTGAATAATCTTGTTGTAGATGAGATAAGGGGCATGAGCTTAGACTGGATACCTAAAATTGTTGGTTATCATCAGCTCTTCATCTTTGCCAATGTAACTGATGATGTTTTCTGGTTAAGTAACTTCCATGATAGAACTGAAAAGGTTTTATATAACTCACCTGAGGTGGACATTGATTTTTTTGCACCACTTAATACTCCATTGAGTGAGCCAATGGATGATATTCTTTGTGCAAAGAATGAGGGAGGCCAGAATGCGACTGTTCGGACTGTGTTCTATGATATGTATGATTATGAAGGTGCGAGGCTGTATTACAATACTACAGAAACTATAGAGTTTGACAATCACACATATAGCATGACTGCTTATAAACTTAATGACAGGAGTATTCAGCTTTTCATAGACGGCGAAGAATTAATCATTTTTAGGAATCAGATTCTTCCATTTAATGATATCTTTGTTGGAGGCCTTTCACTTGCAACATCTTTTGCTGATATGTATTTAGGAAAGGCAAATGTTAGCCAGCTTGAAACAATAAACATCCCTGTGGGTGGAGGCGTATGCTACCTCATTGACCTAACTTGGATACCTACAACTCTGGGTTACCATCAACTCTATGTCTATGCTAATGTAACTGGTGAGGCATATGAATACAATAACTATGAAAAAGACTACACTAATGTTTATTTTGATGGAGAGTGCCTTATTGATTCAGACTGCGGAACAGACGGCTTTTTGGACAATGATTATTGTAATGCAGATGATGTCTGGGATACTTATAGGACCTATACTTGCATAGATCCTGGAACTAGCTCAGCAACATGCACTTATACTGACCAAAACCAATCAAAAGAAACATGCGCAGAAACCTGCAGCGGAGGAGTTTGCGTTGGGGTCGAATGTTATGATAACTCTGACTGCGGCACTGATGACTGGGTTGGTTCTGATTATTGCAATCTTGATGATGTTTGGAATACTTGGAGAACTTATGTGTGCAGTAATCCAGGCACAGCATCTGCTTCATGCAGCTATTCTGATAATAACCAATCAAAAGAAGTATGTACAGATGCATGTGTTGATGGTGCTTGTGTTAGTTTTGAGTGTTATAATAATTCTGATTGTGATGATGGACTATATTGCAATGGAGAAGAAATATGCGATGCAGGCTCTTGCCAGGCAGGAACCTCAATAGATTGCTCTTCAGATGACTTAGATTCAATAGAATCATGCACAAATGACCCAGATAATAATTCATTTACCTGGGACTACTTTGCTGGTTTTACTTCAACTTGTGACGAAGCAACTGATTCATGCACAACTGGAGGTGTCAGTTTAACTCATACATGCGATATTAGCCAGTGCAGTGCAGAGTGTGAAGCAGATTCAGACTGCGCACAAACAGAATGTGATCATTTAGACGGCTGTGATGGCACTACTTATGTTGATTATCATGATGTTGATAATGATTGTGTTGGCTGCAGTTGTGAACAGAATGATTGTACTGCTTATGATGAATATACAGGGGATACAAGATGCATATTAAAGCCTGATTTAAGCATTAAAAGCGCAGAAGTGCTTACACCAAATCCTGTTAAAGAAGAATGGGTGACTTTGCAGGTTATAATAGAAAACCTTGGTGATGCAGCAGCAGACGATGTATACTGGGTCTTAGACACAGATTCTGCGCAGCCAAACCCAAGCTATGGTCCTTTTAGTGTTGAAGCTGGAAAGACTGTTGACACTTATCCTGCTGTTAAGTACATGTGGCCTGGTGGTTATAGCTTAATGTTTACTCTAGACATTGATAATCTTGTTGATGAGACTGATGAAACAAATAATGAGGTTATACTCCCTTTAACTGTTTCATAAAGGTGATAAAAATGTCAGAATATATGGCACAAAAACTGCAGGCAAATGATTTTAACAATTCACTTAGAGGAAGATTACTGGGTTTAGTTGCATCTAATGAGTATGTTGCAGGATTAACAGAGCTGGTTGGAAGAGCAGTTGGCTTTCTTTATGGCCATAGAAGGCAGATTGCTGTTGGCGCTGCTTTACCTGGTGCTGCATTTGGTGGATTAGGATGCGAAGATAGTGGTGGATATAATCCCCCACCAGATCCTGTTGCAGTTGTCCAGATAGACAAAACACAAGGACCTAAACCTCATACCTTAGAGATAGATGTTTCTAATTCAATTGGAGGGACAGTGCATGTAGACCCAGGAGATGGTTCTCCTATTCAAACAGAGATAATAGGTGTGTATGCTGATGATGGCAATCCTGATGGAAAAGTGCGGCATACATATTCCCAAGAAGGAGATTATACTGTTGAGGCTGTAGCTGAGAATGAAGATGGTGTTCTATCAGATCCTGATGCAGAAGAGATTGATGTTGGTTATGGTAGTGATAATGCAGGTGCAGCAGATTATATTGATGGTAAACTCGCAGCAGACGGCTATACCTGCACAAGAAACCAAGACTGCCATATCCCAGATCTTAGGGATGATTCTCCAAGTCCTGGTGCTATGCATGATTATGTTGCTGATGTTAAAGGAACAATTAGTGATGAAATAAAATATGTAATCTATGACTTAGGCCAGCTTACAGCTGATGACTTAGCTATTATTGCGGCTTTTAATGCGCAGATGGCAGCAACTGGTGTTCCAAGAAGAGTAGTTGTGGTAAATCCTGATCATTCTCCAGATAGTATCGATGATTTACTATTAGGATCTAATTAAGATGAAAAAGTGAAGAGGCTCAGAGAAAGAATTGCTACTGTCCTGACTTTTCCACTGCATGAGGTTGTGGAAGAATGAGAATTGAAAAGAGGTAAAAAATGCTAAAAGAAAAAGACATGGAAATTTTATCGCATTTGCGAAATAACGCAAGAAAGAAAGTAACTGAGATATCAAAGAAGGTAAAGATGCCTGTGACAACAATATATGACAGACTAAAAACGCATGATAAAAAAGGGATCGTCAAAAAACACGTGGCTTTACTGGATTTTAGCAAGCTTGGCTATCATGCAACTGCTTTGGTTGCGTTAAAGGTTGCTAATGAAAAAAAGAAAGAACTCCAAGATTATCTTTCCAAGCATAAGAATGTGAATTCCTTGTACAGGGTTAATTTTGATCATGACTTTTTAGCTGAGGTTATCTTTGAGGATGTTTCAAAGCTGCAGGAGTTTGTTGATTTATTGGGATTTAAGTTTGGTGTTGAGAATCCAAGAATATTCAATATCATTAACGAGATACATAAAGAGAAGTTTTTGACAAATTTAGAGCTTTAAACAGGTGTTTAGATAATTTAAATTAGCGTGAGCTGTGTAAGAATGGAACAAGAAAACCTGGAAGCTGTTTTGGCTGAGATAGACTCTTTGGCAGAGGATGTGGGTCCATTAATAGCTCCTAAAGATTGGTCAAAGATATCAGATTACCAGAGAGAAAGAGCGAAAACAGCTAAAAGAAGATTGAAGGATATTTTTAGGCATTCTACCTGGATTAGCGCAAGGTATGAAGCATCAAAGTATCTTGCAGATATTCCTGATGTTTATGCTATTCCTAGGATGCTTGAAGATAACAGAATATTTACCTTAAGGATTGCACGTGCATTCAGATTATTATTTGATAATGTTGAAGATGAAGAGAACCTAAGCAGATTGAAAAAGGATTTTGGAACCTTCTATAGCTTGATACAATTCAAATATCTAAGGCAGTGGGTAGCATGCGAGGTTATGGGATACTCTAGATTAAGGTATATTGCAATGGAGCATCCGTTAGAAGCAAGGCTTGCAGGCATTGCAGCGGCTGTTGGAACAGTTTCTGGAATTGTTTACGGATTAATGGAATATTTTGGTGGTAGCTGATTTTGATGAGCCCAAGAAAGAGGAGTTTTTAGGCAAGACAGACGATAGAAACCTTTAAGTATGAGTTCTGCGATAGTAACAGTTGAGATGAAATTTAACAGAGAGATGTCAAAAAAAGAGCGCAAGAAGCTTAGAGAGCAGCAGATTGTTAAGGAAGAACCAGAAGAACCAGGAGAACTAGAGGAATCAGTTGAAGAGGTTGAGAAAGAAGCTGCTGAAGAAGCTCCTTCTGAGGAAAAAGGCAAATCCGAAGAGCTTTATGAGACAGATAAAGGGGAAGCTGTCCTCAAATATGAAAAGGCTCCTGAAAAGAAAGGATACTGCGAGCTTAGGGAAAGGACAAAAGCAGTATACGGAATAAAGTATGCTGCAGGCAAAGGCGTTGATCTTATGAAGAAGGCAAAAGCAGCTATTATGGATTGGTGCTTTGTATTGCCAAGGAAGGGAAGCGCTGAAAGGAAACAAAAGGAAGAGTTGTTGTAGTTTAACTAGCACCACTAACGTGCTCATTCTTGTGTATATTAATCACGTTATCAACAAATGATTCAATCTTGGTTTCATGGCTGACAATAATAATCTGTTTCATGCCTAATTCATTCAGTATATCCCTTACTTTGTCCAATTGTTGTGTGCTAAAGCCATCAGTAGGCTCATCAAGCATTAGGATATCCTTTGTTTTAATCTCATGGATAATGTCGTTAATAACTTTGTTTAAAGCTAACCTGTAAGCTAAAGCAACAGCTGTTTTCTCACCGCCTGATAAATTTGCAATTGTTGTTTCATAGCCGTTCTGCTCAACTATTGGCGTGAATTCATCATCTAACCTAACATTTAATGTTTCATCTTCAATTAAAATATTAAACCATTCTGTAAAGAACTGGTTAAACTCACCATGAACCCTGGACATTACATGTTTTTCCATCACATCAGCTAGCTTGATGAAGTATTCATCAAACCAGTTCCTTAATTCTAAATTGTGAGAAAGCTTTTCCTGTATCTTTGTCTTTTCATCAATCTCTTTTTTCAAAACATCCAAGACCTTATTCACATCTTCATGCTCTTTTTCAGCAGCAGCAAGCTTGACAGCAATATTTCTTTCATTCTCAACAAATTCTTCAAGCTCTTTCTTTAGTTGGATATAATCGCTCTCAATATTCTTCTTTGCTTCAGCCTTTTCATTAAGCTCGACTTTTTTCATATTTATTTTTCCAATCTCTTTCTTAATTGTATCCTGCATTTTTGCAAACTCTTCCATTAGTTTTGTTTTTTCAACGAGGTTTTTTAGCTTTAAGCCAACAACAGAAAGCTCCTGCTGCTTCTCTCTTAATTTGTTCAATTCTTCTTTTAATGAGCTTATTTTTGATTCAGCTTCTTTCAGTTGTTTAGAATGGACTAGGATATCTTCGTTAAAAGAAGAAGCATCTTCATCTGCTTTCTTAACAATATTATGTTTATGCTCAGAGGTAACTTCCTGCTTGCATAAAGGGCAGATATTTAATTTTGAAATCTTCTCTTTTGTTTCAGAAGCATGAAGCTTTCTTGTCTTGAATTCACTTATCTTGGAATTAATCTGGATTATTGTTTTCTCCATTAAACCCATCTGGTTCTCTTTCTCTTTAGCAGCTAAAACAGCTTTCTTAAGCGCAGTTGTTTCCTTTCCTTCAACCTCTTTTTTTAAGAGCTCGATTTGTTTTTCAAGCTGCTCTATCTTAACATTATTATGTTTTCTTTGCTCAAGCTTATTCTTCAGATTAACCTCATTCATTGAAAGCTCTTTTTTTAATTCAACTAATTCCTTAATTCCGGCCTCAATCCTAGAAACATCTTTTTTCTTTGATAAAAGCAGTTCTTTAGCCTCTTTTAGTTTAGGTTTTAAAACATCAATCTTAACCTTGGATTCTTTTAGCTCTTTTTCATAAGCCTCAAGCTGTTTCTTTTTCTCAATCAAATCAGCTATCTTTCCTTCATAGTTCTTTGCTCTTTCCCTTAGGTGGCGTGTAAAAACAAGGGTATTTTCTTTTACCCTTTTGTACTTATCAATGTTAAACACCTTTCTTAAGGTATCCAAGCGAACCTCTCTTTCTTCTAATAGGATCTGCTTCATCTGCTCCTGAGGCGTATAAACAGTGTACCTATAGATAACATCGCGGCTTTTACTCAACAATTCCTTAGGATAACCAAGAAGATTCAGGATATACGATTTAAGCTCAACAGGAGTTAAATCCCTTTTCCTGCCGTCAACAATAATATAACCAGCATCCTGCTTTACATCATCCTTAACTCTTTTTAGATTTCTATTAATAATAACCTCTTTTCCATCAATCTCAAACTTTAACTCAACAGAACCTTGTTTCTTTTCATGCCTTAATAAAGCAGAGCCAGGCAGATGAACCCTCCTTATGCCAAACAAAGCAAATTCTATCGCTAATAAGATAGAAGACTTTCCAGTTCCAATGTCGCCTGATAATAAAACAGAGCCTGGGGGAAACTCTAGCTTATGGTTTGTGTAAGAGCGAATGTTGTTAAGTTTGACTGATTTTATTAGCATCGCGAATTAATAAAATCTCTGGAGTTTAAAAGATTTGTGTAGTAATGCGTAATGTTTAAATATAATTCTGACTTTTTAGTGGTGATGAACAAGAGCAAACTGGAGAAAACAATCACCAAGGAATTGAAAGGAATTGAATTGTTATTTAACCAAGATTTGAGGACATTCTCTACTATCAGGCTTGGCGGGATAGCTGATTGCGTAGCAAAACCTAAGTCGTTAGAAGAGATTCAAGCACTACTCACTTTATGTTCAGATAAGGATATTCCTTATTATGTTATAGCTAAAGGTAGCGATGTAATCCTAGGAAATACGGATGGGGTTCTCATTGATGTTACAAGGCTTTCTAGGGTCTTGAATGTTGGTGGCCTTGAACCAGGAGAGAATGCTAAGAGAAAGATACTTGCAATGGAAGAAGGCAAGATAGTTGGCATGGAAGTTGAGGCTGGCACACATTTAAGGAAACTAAGCAGGTTTGCTCAGGATTATGGTCTTTCCGGCTTGGAATTTGCAGTTGGCATACCTGGTACAATTGGAGGAGCAGCTGTTATGAATGCAGCAGTAGTCGCTAATTCTACTGGAGACATTCTTGATTATGTAATTACAGTAAGTCCTGATGGAAGTGTTATAAGGCTATCTAAAGAGGACCTAAGGTTTGGATATAGAAATAGTACTCTACAGGATGGGTATTCTGGTTATGTTGTTTATTCAGTTGGGCTTGCCTTAAAAAGAAAAGATGTTTCAGAAGTAAGAAGGAGAACAGACTTTTGCCTTGATGCTAGGAAACATCAGCCTAAGGGAAATTCGATAGGTTCTTTTTGGATTAGGAGAAACTATAAGCCATTCAAGGACAGGAAGGATGACCATCTTTACATTGATGATATAATAGGCATGCCTCCTTTGAATTGTAGAGGATGGTCATCAGAAAATGGATTGGTATATATTCCGGATAATTACTATGCCGTTAGTTTTTTCATTGTAAGGGAAGGAGCCACTATCTGGGATTTAGCACAAATAGCTAAGAAAGTTTATGACGCAGTTCGAGACAAGTATGATGGACTTAGATTGGAGATAGAAGGGAAGTTCTTAGGACTGACCAATAAGGGACGTCCATTAGGAAAGGTATTCTATGGAGTGTTGACGGATAAATATCCTCTTCAGGAAGTAAAGGAAGAATTAACAATACCCCTAAAGCAAGCTGCATAATTCTTTCTGGAAAAAACCAGAAATTTTACAAAGAAATTTTTATTCAGCCAACTTCTCCTTCCACCTTACAAAGGTTTGTGTTGGGTGATTTACTACTATATCTAGATTATTGGAAAAGTTTGAGTTCAAGTCTCAATACCCAGCACTTCTCCTGTTGCAATGTCTATTATAACGTCTGTTTCTCTTCCATTGTCATCTATCTCAACTGCATAAACAGCTCTGTTATACTTCTTTTCAATCTCAATATCTGTTACTCTTCCACTAACAGTTTGCTGAGCAATTGCAATCGCTTCTTGCTCAGTTATGTCTCTTTTTAACACTTGGCGAGGTTCCTCTTTAACCGGTTCTGGTGGTTGGTAATTAAACATAATGCCAATCAGCTGTGCACTCTCTCCATCATCAATTTCAACCTCATAGACTACATTTCCAACTTCTGCGCAATAATATTTGTACTCCTCATCACCAGGCTCTAATGGTGTCCAGTCTTTTGTTTGAAGGCAGTCTGTAAATGAGCCGTATGGCCCTGTTACCTGCACTCCTAAAGCAACAACCTCACCCATGTCTTCTGCTACGCCTTTGTAATATTCCTGCCTATAGGTGTCTCCAACCTGGGGGTTTGCTTTCATTACAATACCTGGCTGTGCGCCATTAACTCCTGATTCCCATGAGCCTTCTGTGCTGACTACCATTCCATCAATAAGCTCTTTAGAATCCTCACCAAAATACCACACATTTCCATATTTATCCTGTGCAAACCAATCCTTTGTATCTTCAATCAGCTCATTATTAAGCCATTCCCTGTCCCATACAACAAGGGTATTAACTCCCATCACTTGCCTGATCTCATTTGTAACATAAACCTCAATACGCTCAAGACCTTCTTCTGTTTGGCCTTCATAAATGAAAATAGTTCCAGGAGTCAGGGTAAGATATTTGTTATTAATCACAGTAGAAAAGTCTTCTATGCGTAGATCCAGTGCACCTGTTTCAGCAGACTTTTGAGAACAGCCGCTTATTAACAGGCTTAATACAATTAAACTCAAGATTGTATCTATTAATTCCATAAACCCCGCTTTTTTGGGAATATAAGATATTTTATAAAGATTCCTTCAAAAAACAATGGATGATAGAATTCTCACTGACCTAATCTCTCCTTCAACCTTGCAATAACATTAACAGGAGCAGGATCAACCCTATTCCTTAGAGCCTGATAATAAGAAGTAAAGTCACCGAGATAAATTGTAGAAAACATTCTTGATAATAATGATTCACCCTGAGTATGAACCTCAATCACATCAACTCGTTCTTCCATAATATCCTTGCAGATATCCATTCTTTTAATTATCCTTGGATTGTCATGCTCATCCCTGAGCATAATTATAACGAATTTCTGCCTCTCCATCCCCTGGAAGCCAACTAATTCATTATGGTTCATCTCAGGGAAGATATGGTGGAAAGCAGGACCTTTGCTGTTTTCATTAAACTGTGTTTTCCATCTGTAGGCAACAGGGGCTAATAATTCAGACGAGTATATAACAGGGACTCTGTCATCAATCTGTTTAACAATCTCCTGAGCCTTGTCCTTATATTTTTCAGTGTCTTTTATCAATGCGAGCATCTCATTTAATTCCTTATTCTTTACATCAGCAATTCCTGCATTATGAAGAACACCAAGTATTGGAAAGAACAGATACCCTAAAGCAGCTCTTGGCTGGAAGCCTTTTGGAACTTTTATTGTTTTTTCGCAGATGCTTGCAAGCTTTCCTCCGGATGTGACTGCAACTGTCTTGGCTTTGCGTTCTACAGCTTCATTATAGGCTGATAATGTCTCTTCAGTATTGCCTGAATAGGAGATTGCAACAACTAAGGTGTATTCATCAACAAAATTAGGCATGTTATAGTTTCTGTTGACAAAAACAGGAACATTAGTGTCGTGCATATAGCTTTTTAACAAATCCCCGCCAATAGCAGAGCCGCCCATGCCTGTTACAACAACAGTGCCTATCTCTCCAGAAACAGTAATTCCTTTTGGCAGAGCCATTGCATTACGGCATTGCGCTGGAAAATCCTCCAGGACCTTTAGGTAATTTGATTTATCGACTGGCATAAGAATACTCATTATCTAATTCATATAAAAAGTTTACTATTTTTGAATGGAGAATGATTAGCTGGGTTGATTATCAATAGAAAACTTATTTTTCCTCTGTTTCTTCGGAGCCATCAAAAAGCCAGGAATCTGTGCCTCCAGAAGGTTCTGTTTCTGAAGGGCCTGGTTCTTCTGTTGGCTTTTGAGCTGCTTCAGCTTCTCTGGCTCTTTTTTCCAGTTCCTCTTCTTCTAATCGTACAATCAAAGGATCTTTTATGGCAGCTTCTATATCACCTACACGCATTATAACACTGTCTGATCTTCTCAGAGGCTCAAGCCTGACCCTTTCAGGAACCCCATATCTTTTTTGTATTTGCTCAAAGGATTCAAATCTTTCTCCTTCTTCTAGGCTGTAATATGTCGAAGGCGTCCTAAGCCTGCCTCCAAATAACCTTCTTCTGCTAAAAAATGGAACAGGCTCCAAAACCTCTAAGATTGGAATATGTTTTTTATTTGCTCCTGAACCAAATGTAATCATCTGAGCCTTGCCTTTTACTCTGGGATGCATTCCTCCAAAAAGCTTACTTTGCCCTGACCATTCATGATAGGTGGTTCCTCCTTCATCCTGGAATCCCATGTATATGTCTCCATTCCATATAAAATAATCAGTTTGTCTTGAGTGAGGCCCCCCAAATAATTCAATATTATCCATAGAATAATAACATTCTTTATCTTCATCACGGAATTTTTTAACTGTAACCTGTTTGAGCGCGCCTTGCTCTTCCTTTATTGAAAGCAGGAAATCTTCTACACTTCCTTCTTCACCAGCATGGAGCTCTTCTTCATGAGGACAGCCATAAGCTAAGGTGTTGTCATGTCTCCAGTAGCGTACAACCCCCTCTGCTTCCTCTTCAAGCGGGAACCTCATCAATATTTCTTGATCAATAGGCACCATTGTGCCTCCTGTTCTTACATCAGCTCTGTGCCTTTTTCCGAAATGGTGCTTTCCTGCCCTGTCAAAAACTGTTAACAGCCCGTCTGCATCAAATTTTTCCAATAAATATTCCTGTAACTGTTTTCTGACCTTTTCTCCTCCTTCCTCTTCTTCTTCCCAGGTATGCAGAACCATTCTTATATTGCCGACTCTTGTGCAGGGCTCAAGGCCGTAGATTGTTTCATTATCCCTTGAGAAATGCTGCCATCTTCCTGCATCATTTTTGGCTACAGCGCATATCTCATCACCAATCTTAAATTCACTTACTGATGAGTTCCATCCGCCGTAAAGTGTTTCATTATCCCTTGAGAAAATACATGATTGTCCTTGTTCGTTCTTTGCTAAGCCGCAAATCTCACCGCCTATCAGCAATTCCTTTACTTCAACATTAGGGCCGCCATAAATCTCCTGGCCCTCCCACGATATGTACCTTTCTTTTCCATCCTTCTGAACGTGAAGGCAGATATCTTCTCCAAATTTCTTTAGACTGACTTCGCCTTCCTGCATTCCATTTTCTCTGCCAACTAAAGAGCCGTCAGGAAGCAAAAGCCCATATCTGTCACCTTCTTTTATCAAGAAAACATCTTTAACTAAATCTGTTTCATATCTGCTTATTGAGTCATATCTTTTGTCGGTAAGCAAATAACCATCGATATCAAATAATCCTTCTTTGTCGATCCTTCCTTCCAGGCCCTCTGCCTCATCCGTAGCCCTTGCATAAGCTACACCATCAACATATTCAAAACCAGGATAAAGAAGTTTATGCAGTCCGCCAAATGCATCAATCTTGCCTTTCCTGCTGTATCCTCTTTTGCCGCCAGGGGAGCTATACATGCAAAGCAAGTGCTCTTCCTGCTCAGAATCTTCACCTTCAGGTTCAAATCCAGGGAGAAGCAGCTGCTTTTGGCTAGGTCTTGTCCTTACAGGTACAAAATCTAAGATTGTTGCAACTGATTCATCAAAGAAAATGCTATTAGCCTCAGGGCCTCTTCCATCAGCAGTAGAAACCCTGAATGAGATGCCATACTCTTCAGCTTTTCTCATAGCCTCAGAACTAATAATACTCTGGGTGTACAACCTGCTGCCTGCTGTTTGTCTAGCCAAAATACATCCTCACTCGTAATATTTATGAATGAATAACAGAATTAGCTATATAAATCTTTCCCTTTTTTTCACTCTATAGTAATTACACTAGAACTCTTCATCAATCTTCTTAAAATACTCTTTTGCTCTGGAAACAATAGAAGCCAAGAGAAAGCCTTCTATCTTCTCACTAAAGATGTCCTCAAGCAAACCGTTTTCATTAATGCGGTAATTGCTTCCGATTTTTTCAATTATTAACAAATCCCTTAATCTTTTAAGCTGTCTTCTTATATTAGAAGAAGCAATGCCAAGCATTGGTAAATTATTTTGTTTGCGTTCTTCAACAACAAGCTTTTCAACATCAGAGCTGCTTAGCTGCTGGCCTTTGCGCCTTTCCTTTAGCAAAACATGAAGAACATCAACAATTATATCTCTAGAATCACCTGGCTGCAGCAAGCCTGAGCTTAGGCATAGTTTTCTTACTAAATCTCTACCTTTATGGGTTGGCTTTTCATATCTGCGCAGAGTAATCTCAGATAAAGGAGTATCTTTTGATATTGTTTGTTTCATTTGAGATTAAAAGTTATAAGCAGTTCTAACTTTAAATAGTTTTTGGTAATAGAAGTTTCGTTGAAAATCTTGCCTTCGGCTCGGTAGCCATCAGATTCGCCTTTTGCTGTTGCTGCTAAAAGCGAATTCCCCCGTAAGGGGACTTCCCCCTTGTCGCTTTGCTAAATGAGCATTAATAAGGCTCATAAAGTGATGGCTACTGCATTTTCAACGCAGCCGGTAATAGAAGAATTATCTGACTACAGCAACTAATCCATCAGAACTTTCAGGCTCAGAGCCTTGCTTCTTTTCCTTGGCAGCTTGTTGCGCTACTAATTTTTCGATATCCCTTTTATACGCTTCACTAATGAAGTAATCTAATTCGTCTCTTACAATCCCTCCTTCCAGCTCAGTAGCTCTCATGCTCTTAAGCATTTCTCCTGCTTTACCCAAATCTTCAATCTCAAGATGACGCCTAGGCAGTCCGTGTCTGTCTCTAACCATCAGCGAATAATCCAAAGCTTCTCCAAGACACCAATTAGTAAAAGGAGCATCTGCATCAACAGAAAGAGCATCTAAACCACTTGCAGGTGTTGGATCACGTGAGACAGAAACAGACCTTAGACTGTAAGGCCTACCAGAATAAGGGGTTGTTGCTTCTGCTGTTGCTTGCTCTCCCATCTTTAAGTTGTTTAATCCTCTAAATATCTTTGGAATACTCTTAATTTACCGGTATATAAATTTTACGTTTTTTATCGTGTTAAAAACGAAAATAAAGGTTTAAGATGTAAACTAACTGTAAATTATATTTTCTGGGTGTCAAGCAGCTCATCAGGAGTTAGTAAGGCAATCCCAGTGTCTTCACCAACAATCTCTACTTTCACAATCTTATCTGGAGCTTTTAAATCAACATTTGGCTTGTCGATTGGCTCTGTCAGCTTTATTATCAAATCCTTTTCATGATGCTCTGTTTGCCTCTTTCCTAGGTCCATCTTCCATTTTTCATCAGCTTTAATGCCTTCCTGCAGTTCCTTTATTGCTGCCTGCATATCCTCAATCTTTGAAGAAGTCCATTTTTCAATTGGCATATACCTAAAGGTTGTTTCAAATTTAGCTTTATCCTTTTTGCATAGCCCTGCTAATTTCTTAACAGCAGCTTTAGCATCACCGACCTTTAGCATAAACAAGCCATCAACCTTGGATTCAATAAACTCTGCTGTTTCTCCAGCTTCCTTCAGAACAGCCTCAACAATTTCCTTGGCTTTGCCGCTATGACTGGGGTCATAGGTAACAAGAAGATTTGCGTCTGGCATTTAGGTTCACCCCCTTAATATTAATAATCCTAGATTTGGAAGTTTAAATAGTTTTTGTTTTGGGTTATTTGAATTCTTGATTTTTTCTTTTCACTTGATAAAATAATAATCTATTTAAACAAAACTTACTCTAACTTCAGCTTAGGGTGATATTATGGATTTAAAATCAAAAATAAGGACTGTTCCACACTGGCCAATAGAAGGTGTTATGTTCAGGGACATTACTACCTTATTACAAGACCCTGAGGCATTTAAGCATGCTTGCGATGAACTTCATAAGCGCTATAAGGACGAAAAAATAGATGTTGTTGTTGGGATTGAAGCAAGAGGATTCATCTTTGGCGGTGTTCTTGCCTATAAGCTTGGATGTTCTTTTGTTCCAATAAGGAAGAAAGGAAAACTGCCCCATAAGACTGTCTCACATACCTACCAAAAGGAATACGGTCCTGATACAATGGAGATGCATGAAGATGCTGTTAAAAAAGGCGATAAGGTTCTTGTTATAGATGATTTGATTGCAACTGGCGGCACAGTTTCTGCAGCTGTAGCATTGGTTGAAAAGCTTGGTGGAGAAATAGTTGAATGTGCATTTATTATCGATTTGCCTGAGCTGAAAGGCAAAGAGAAATTAAAGGGTTATAAGACATTTACGATGGTAGAGTTTGAGGGGGAATGAAAAAATCAAAGATTTTTTCATTTGAATCCTCCCCACTAGTACACAATGGGAACGCCATAAATTTGCTTCGCAAATTTAATTCGTCTGGTGATTGTCCCGCCCCGAACTAAAGAATGTTTGGTGCACAACTAACAGGTGATTTAAAATGGTAAAAATAGGCATTATAGGTGGAAGCGGTTTAGAAGATCCAAAGATATTGAAAGAAGCTAAAGAAATAGAGGTAAATACACCTTATGGAAAACCAAGTTCACCCTTAACAATTGGAAAGATTGAAGGTATTGATGTTGTTCTGCTTTCAAGACATGGCAAGAAACATCAGATAATGCCGACAAATGTTCCTAACCAGGCAAATATTCATGCATTGAAAGAACAGGGCTGCACCCATATCCTTGCTTCATCTGCTGCTGGCTCTTTAAGAGGAGAGATCAAGCCAGGTGATTTTGTGATTGTTGACCAGTTTATTGACAGAACAACAAAAAGGAAAAGCACTTTTTATGAAAAGGATCATGTCTGCCATATACCAACTGCAGAGCCTTTTTGTGATTATTTAAGGGGTTTGCTTTCAGACTCTTGTAAAGAGCTTGACTTAAGATGCCATGGAAAAGGAGCTGTTATTACAATAGAAGGTCCAAGATTTTCAACAAAAGCAGAATCACATATGTTTAGAAGCTGGAAAGCTGATGTTATTAACATGTCAACTGTTCCAGAGTGTGTTTTAGCAAGGGAAGCAGGTTTGTGCTATGCAGTGGTTGTTATGAGCACTGACTATGACTGCTGGCATGAAACAGAAGAGCATGTTGATATACAGATGGTTCTGAAAACATTCAAGCAGAATGCAGAAAACGTTGTTAAGTTATTCACAAAAACAATTCCAAAGATAAAGGAAAATCCTGACTGTATGTGCAGGCAAAGCATAAAGACTGCTTTGATAAGCTGATTTGTAATATAAATAACACAAATCTTAAATATAAGTTCATCTATTAACTATACGGAGCAACTTAGGATAAGTTGATAGAAATATCGATTGAATAATATCTCTTCGGAGATATTAGTTCTAAGCTCTGACAATTTCTTCTTTTCTTTTTTAATTACTGCGTTGATAAATTAATTTACTCTTTTTTTGCCATTATTTCTGCAACTACTTCATCCAGCTGCCCTTCTGCTATGAAAGGAGAGACTATCCCTTTGACTCTGTCCTCACTAAACTCACTGCTTCCCCTCCTTATTCCCAGCCCGGTAAAGCCGTAATCTGAATTTTCATTGAAATAGAACCAAGCCCATGCATCAAGGTTTTTTTCTCCATCATAAATGCGGAGCCACAGGCCGCTCCTGTAACGTTCGCCTCCTTTTCCTATTACATCTGGCGATAGAGACGCCCTTGCTCTTTCTGCAGCCTGCTTTAGCCAGGTTTGCTGGTCATCCATTCCCCTTAGTTCGTCCAAGGGCACATCTTTCCCAAATTGAAGATGGCCGTTTCTGTAGCCTGCAAAAGCACCGTTATTAAGGTCAGAAATAGCCATGCCTAGCAGTCTTTCTGCTTCTAATTGAGGCTTATCAAACTTAACAATGCTAATTCCTGTTGAATCAACAGCGTGTTCTGAATATTTTAACATATGATACAGGCTTAACTTAGTCATTATTTTTCCCATTTTAGTCCCTCAATCTCCAAGAAAAATCTTGGAGTGTTACAAGCACACCCCTTTTGGAAAAGAAAGTCGAGGACTGTATTTAAATCTTACGGGATAAGAACAACCTTCAAAGACTCTTTTGCTTCTGACGCTATCTTGAATCCTTTTTGAATGTCTTCTAAAGGAAGCTTATTTGTTATCATATCTTTAACATTTATTTTTTTGTTCTTTATTAATCCCAAGGATTCTTCTAAATCATTTGGAGCTGCTCCATAGCTTGATGTTGTTGTCCATTCATTCCTCCAGAGCTCAACAGTTGGAATTTCAACATTATCCTTAGGGATAGCAAAAAATAATATAATGCCTTTTTTATCTATACAATCAAAAGCCTGCTTAACAGCACTCATTGCGCCTGTGCAGATTATTATTCTATCAGCTTTAACATTAAGTTTATCTTTTGCATTAATCACTTCATCTGCACCAAACTCCTTCGCTTTCTTTAGATGATATTCATCAATGTCAGTTGCAATTACTTTAGCTCCTTTTGCTTTAGCTAATTGTATATTTAATAACCCGGAAACACCAGAGCCTAGGATTAAAACACTATGTTCTTTCTTTACATTTATTACTCGTTGACCTCTTACACAGCATGCCAAAGGCTCAATCATTGTTCCTTCTTCATAAGAAAGTTCATCAAGCAAATAAGTTCCTTGCTCAACATTTATTTTTGGAACTCTTACGAATTCAGAAAAACCTCCTGGATCATAGTTTCCTTTATGCAGTGTCTCGCAAGCAGTATGGTTCCCTTCTAAGCAGTATTTGCATTTATTGCATGGAACATGATGGCTGACAAAGACTTTATCACCAATCTTGAATTTATCTGACTTTGATTCAACTACATCACCAGCAATTTCATGGCCAAGGACTTTGCCTGCTTTCTTTTCCCTGTACCACTCCATAACGTCAGTGCCGCATATACCAGATGCTTTTACTTTAACCAGGAGCTCTCCTTCAGAAATCTCTGGTTTTGGAAGTTCTTTTATTCGAATGTCAGAATTGCTGTAGTAGATTGCTGCTTTCATTTTTTATACAAGTACTTTAGCCATAATTTCTTGAAAAGAGGTAATGATGCTGTTGATAATACAAAAGCAACAGTAGGCACCAAAGCACTAAGCCATGGAGAGTCTGCCTCGATAATATACAAGAAAATAACAATTATGATGTAAGTCATCACTGCTATTATTGACCTTCTTGTAAAGCTGGTTTCCCATGCTTTATCTGCTTCAACTCTCTTGTTCCTCTCAACAATAGCCTTGATTTCTTTAATCATTTCTTATACAGCTTTAAAGCTTCTTCAACAGAAGCATTCTTGTGAACAACTTCTCTTACAGCTTTTATCATTCCAATTGGATTATCTGACTGAAATATGTTCCTTCCCATGTCAACTCCAGTAGCACCTGCAGTAACTGCATTCTTTGCCATCTCCAAGGCTGCTTTTTCTTCGATTTTCTTTCCGCCTGCTATAACAACAGGAACATTTCCGCATGCTTCAACAACTTTCTCAAATTCTTCGCAGAAATAGGTTTTTACAATGTGAGCACCAATTTCAACACAGATTCTTGACGCTAAGCCCAGGTATCTGGCGTCACGAACCATATCTTTTCCAACAGCTGTAACAGCCAGGACTGGAATTCCGTATTTTTCTCCTTCATTAACTATTTTTGACAGATTCTCTATTGTTTGCTTTTCATACTCCGAACCAACAAAAACAGAACATGTAATTGCAGAAGCATTTATCCTTATTGCATCATCTATTGATGTTGTTATTATCTCGTTTGACAATTCCTTTAGAATACTTTGCCCGCCAGAAACACGGAGTATAACTGGCTTGTCCATTTCAGCAGGAATCCAGTTCTTTAAAGCACCCCTTGTAATCATTAAAGCGTCTGCATAAGGCAGCAAAGGATTAACTGTTTTGCCTAAGTTGCGCAGGCCAGTAGTTGGACCCTGGAAATATCCGTGGTCAACTGCAAGCATAACGCATCTTTTAGTCTTTGGATTGATTATTCTTGATAATCTGTTTTTCATTCCCCAGTTCATTGAAAATCCCTCCAATTTTCAATGTCCCAGAAATTTCGAAGAAATTTCTAAGGACATTTTTGATAACCTCCGTAATAGACGAGAAGAAAGATGTGGTTTATATAAAGATTTTGGTAGTAAACCTTTTTAAACTTAGCTTGATTATAGTACTTAAAAAGAGGTTCTTTATTGTTTATTAAAGTAAATCAAGGATAGGAAAGCAAAATGCCTGAAGACGAAACACCTGCACGACCAATAGAAGAAATCATTCCAGAGCTGGAAGAAGCATTTCCAGAGGTAGCCAAATTAGTCAGCAGAGTCAATGAAGACCCTGATTATATAGGCAGGCTTTTGCTGACTCTGGAGCTGAACAAGATAGACAGGGATTATCAAAAATTAGGGCAGCCAATAGTTTATCACAGGGAAGTTGACGAGATTGGGCTTGTTGTTTCCTTTTCTCTCGACCCTTTCTATAAAAGTGCAGACTATGAAGGTGAAGAAATACCTCCGCCGGAAGAAACTTTTAGTGACCAGGGCAGGGTGGAAATAATGCAACATCTTGGTGAAGAATGTATTCTAGGGATATTAGAGGGCATGTTAGCATGCCAGCAGGTAGAGCAATACCTTCTTGGGTTCTTTGGCATCAATACTTCTCCGTTTGATAAATTATATGACGAGAGAGGATTCATTGTTGCAGCCAAGCCCCTCTTTAAGATGAGTGTGGAAGGCGAAGAGCCATCAGAAAGAGGATGGATGGGCATGGAGTATATGTCTTTCTTGCTGCATGAACTGAGGTCTTCTCAGGAGTAAATAAGATTATTCAGATCATTAAAGACTCTTAACTTCCTAATTTATTCAACTAGCCAAAGAATAACTTCCATTCTTCCTTAGTATTTCTATTATTTCCCCAATAGAAGGAGGCTTTGGCTTGCCTTCTTTTTCTCTCAGCTCTCTTGCACGATCAGCAGCTCCTAAAACCGAAAGATTTATATATAGGATATACTTATACTATAGTATAAACTTATATGGTGAACTAAAATGACTACAGAAGTTTTACATTACCCCAGGCTTGACACAATACTCCATGTTGAAAAAATAATAAGGGTAGCTATGGAGCCACTATCAAAAAATGAGATAGACAGAAGGCTGCCTAAAAAGATTATGAGGCCTACACTAAATCTTATTCTTAAATATTTGGAAGAAAGCGGCAAGATTGCCATTCTTAAAGAGGGCATAATCTGGATTTACAAAGCAGATATAAGCCCTAAGCTTAGAGCAAAGCTCAAAAAAGGAGTAACTGTGATGTAAGATGGATAAGGAAATTGTTGTAAAATTTGACCCTGATGCCTATAAAGAGTATGAGGAATTGCAGGAACTTGTCACTAAAGGCAAACAAGCTAAGAAAAAGCCAACATATGACCAGTTACTCACTTCAATAAACACTGCTTTAAGAAACCTCAAGGCTGACCCCCATTATGGCGACCTTATTCCAAGAAAATACATATCTAAAGGAGTAGTTCAAAGGTATGGCACTGATAAAATACTAAGAGTAGAATTAGTTGGATATTGGAGACTTCTGTATACGCTTATCGGAGATGAGGTTAAGATTATTGCGTTTATTCTAGAGTTTATGGATCATGATAAGTACAATAAAATATTTGGCTATAAGAAGAAATAGCTCTGCATCTTGGGGTTTTTAGGTCTTTTTCTCAATTGAACTCGCTCTATAGAAAAACATTACTTATCTCTTCAGGCTTAACAACCCCTTTCTCTGTTATAATCCCTTTAATGTATTTAGCTGGTGTGACATCAAAAGCTGGATTTAAAGCTTTAGAGCCAGGAGAAGCAACTAAAATCTTTCTCATTTTTCCGTCTTCATCAGGTCCTGTCTGATAGAGAACCTCATCTTCACTTCTTTCTTCAATTGGAATGTCTTTGCCTGACTTGCAGTTTAAGTCAATTGTTGATGTTGGAGCAGCAACATAGAATGGAATGTTAAACTCTTTTGCAGCAATTGCTTTTTCAAATGTTCCTATCTTATTTGCAGCATCGCCATTTGCAGCTATGCGGTCAGCACCGACAATAACCATATCTATCTTTCCTAATGACATTAGATGAGCTCCTGCATTGTCTGGGATAATAACATGAGGGACTTTTTCATTTTTCAATTCCCACGCAGTTAACCTTGCACCTTGGCTTCTTGGTCTTGTTTCATCAACATAAACAAAAACCTTTTTTCCAGCCCTATGTGCAGCATAAACTGGTGATAAGGCAGTTCCATAATCAACAAAAGCAAGCCAGCCAGCATTACAATGTGTTTCAATGTTAAAGCCTTCTTCAATCAATTCAGCACCATACTCACCAATCTTCTTACAGGCAGCAGCATCTTCATCTGCAATAGCTTGCGCTTCTTTAACTGCAGTTTCTTTTGGATTTTCTGATTCTTTTGCAGCATTAAAAATACGGTTTGTAGCATGAAACAAGTTCTGTGCAGTTGGTCTTGCTGCTTCAATGTCTTTTTTCGCTTTCTCGATATCTGCACCTTCCAAAAAAGCCTGTGCCATTGCAAAGCCAGCTGTTGCACCTATTGCACCAGCACCTCTAACAAGCATTGTTTTGATAGCATTACAAGTATCTAGGTGATTCTTAGACTCATAAATCTTAAACTCAAAAGGCAGTAGATTCTGCTCTATTAAAAAAACAGAGCTTCCTTCCACCCAAACTGTTCTGTAATTTTTGTTGTCGACTTTCATAATACACCCTTTAAAGCCTTTAAAGCAACCTTGATCATCCTCTCAGTCGGCTCTTTTGTAGTTATCTTCTGCAATAACAGGCCGGGCTTTATGATTATCCTCATTACACTGCCTCCTCTGAACTTATCGCTCAGCTTTAGGCCTTCATACGAAATGCCTGCGATTACAGGAACAACTATAATCCTTAATGAAAGCAGGATGGCTTTCTTGCTGATAAAGCTTAGGTTAACAAATCCGGGAAAGAAATGCATAACTATTGATGGCAATACAGAGAATATTGCTATAGCAATCAGCAGCACAATTATCATGAAGCTTGTGCCGCATCTTGGATGCAGTGTTGAAAACTTCTTTATGTTGTTCATTGTAAGGGCTTTGCCGGATTCATAGCAGTGTATAACCTTGTGCTCTGCTCCGTGGTACTGGAAAAGCCTTCTTACATCCTTCATAAATGAAACTCCTATAATATAGCTGACAAAGAAAACAATTCTCATCAAACCGTCAATAAGATTGAATAGTATTGGAGCTGCTTCTTCCCTTAAACCAAAAAGGTTTGTTAAGGCATATGGTAAAGCTATGAAGAATACAATAACTATTCCGAAAGCAGCAATAAATGTAAGTGTAAGCTCCCACGGCTTTATCTCTTCTTCACCTTCATCTGTTGATTGCTCAGCGCTCCACATCAAAGCCTTTATTCCGATATACATCATGCTGAACAGATTGACCATACCTCTTATGAACAGCAGCTTTTTGAATCTGCCTCGTTTCTTCAGCCTTTGCTTCTTTGATATAATCTTCTTTCCTTTTCTGATAGAAGTGCATATCTTTCTCTCAGACTTCATCATAACTCCTTCTATTACTGCTTGTCCGCCAACATCCTTTCTTGTCATTTTCTTTTCAGAAATGAATCAAATGCTAATTTTTCAGGCTTGCAGCTCCCATTGATTAATTCTGATGGATATTCTCTGCAGACCCCAGGTCTGTATTGGTAAATCCTGCATTCATATAGTTTTCCTTTTTTCTTAAGGAATATGCATTTGTTGTTTTTCTTGTCTTTCATATAAGTATTCTTTAAATCATCAATGTAAACAAAATCCACTTCATCATAATCGGCTTTTTTAATCCTTCTTATGTCTGCGGAATAGAGCCTGGGAGGGTAACAACATTCACCGCAACGTTTGCATTTGAAGTTCTTTATCATTGTCTTACAATCATTAGGTTCACAACCACAATCAGCCAAACAGAGTTTGACTAAATGATGGAATTTAAGGATATTTTTGAATTTTTGTTTTAAACTTTTAAAATTAAATAATAACAAACGCAACCACATGCGCAACTAATTCTTCTGCCTTTTGTGCACCTATTGATTAGTTTTTTGTTGATTTTTTCTATTGATTTCTTTTTATTGATTGTTCTTTTAATTTCTTAACTACAATATTTGCTATAGTCTTTAAGTTAATTATATCCTCTTCGTTATACTCAACCAATAAATTAATGTAATGCTCATCACCAGTTGCTTTGTACATCTTCCAAAGCCTTAGGGCATCGCCGCCATCTAAACCATCAACTAATTTGCGTCTTTTTATTCCTAATGCCTTTTCAACACCTTTTAAGCCGCCAGTTAAGCCAATGCGGTTGCACGCAAACCTTAAGTCAAAGTGGGGTATGTTATCCGGAATTAAATCAGGATATCTTTTCTTAACGAAAGGGAGATCAAATGAAGTGCCGTTATATGTAACTATCATCTTATACTTCTTGAATTCTTTCTTTAAAGCATCTAAATCCCAGCTAATATTCCTAACTAATATCTTTGTATCAATCCCGTCAAATAAGCCAAACATAGTTACATCTGCATAGTTTGATAAGCCAGTTGTTTCAATGTCAAAGAAAACAGCATCTTCCTTAAAGAAATCATATAAACGCCATATCTCAGTGCTTGGCAGCATGTTTGCAAAGTAGGATGAATTAAATTTGTATAATGCTTTTTTTGCTTCTAAAATCTTACGGTTATAGTATAATTTTCTGGGTCTTGATAGGCCTTTTACCCATTTACGTCTTAAGAAAGCATCCCAATTGTAAATTCCCTGAGCCCAGAGATTCTGCTCTATCTTATGATCAACTCTTTCTAGGAAGATAAAGCTGTTGCGGATCATCTTTAACCATAACTAAGAATCCCAATAACTATCACTATATACACAATTACTGAAAGGATATAAGTAGCTATAAGAGGTTTTTCTCTGTGCACAATCCCATAAACAAGCCAGACAAATGCTCCAATCACATAAGCACCCCAAGTGATTACTGAAACACCACTTGCGTTTTTTTCAATCCATATTCTAGTTAGTTGGGGTATTGTCATAATTGGCCCTAGAACCCCGACAACATAAGCGGTATCATCAACCCATCTTTTCCATTTATTAGGGTGAGGGTAAGGTTCCTTCTTTACATAAATCCTTTTCCGCTTGTGAAGATGATGCATGCCGGCAGTTTCGTGCACTATATTCACCACCTAAACAATCTCCTTCACCAATTCCTGAGCAGCTTTCTTCATATTCTCCTGCTGGTATATCCCCCGTCCAACAATTGCATGCCAGTTGTCGCCAGCTACTTTTGCTCCCTCTGTAACAGAGCCGCCCTGGGCAATTAATCCTGGAGAATAGAAAGCTGGTTTTATTCCAATAGACTTCAAGAATTCCCTGTATTCCTTTATCTTACCCGGCTTGTTTCCAGGCACAACAAAATCATTGACACCAAGCTTTGCTGCTATTTCATATATTCGTTTTGGAGCATCGTTACAGATAAAGCCTTTATCAGAGGCTAGGTAGCCTGGATGAGTCATCTCTCCTCCAACAATGATTCCTATGCCGGCCTTTTTTGTAGCCTTGATCCATGTTTCTTCTGTCACAGGGCCGGATTGAGGGAAAAGGATAATGGCATCTACTTCTGAGCATACATCCATGAATTTCTCTGCCATTGCGGGTATGTCTGTTCCAGCTTTTTGATGGTCATAGATAATTGGAAGCTCGGTATATTCCCTTATTACGTTGACTATCTTACGAATTCCATGAGGCAGGACTATCTGAAAGCCAACCTTATAGCCGCCAATTCCTTTAACACCGCAGGTTGCTTCTACAAGCTCCCTTAACTTCATCAGTTCACTAACATCGCATGCAGGTATAACAGATTTCTTTAGTTTTATTATGCTCATTTTGCTTCCCACGCTTCAGGATTTTCAAGATATGCAATCACATTGTTGTATTGCTCTTCTATCAGCAGCTTATTGGATTTCATATAATCGAGCAGTTCTTTTAGGGTAATCAATGAATGCAGTTTAATGCCCTCTTTTTCCAGGGTTTCTGTGCCGCCCTGCTCACGATCAAGAATAACAAGCACATCCTTGACCTCAGCTCCTGCTTGTCTTATACCATCAATAAAAGTAAGCTTAGAGCCGCCATTGGTTATCAAATCATCAACAAGCACAACCTTGTCTTCTTTTGTTAAGATGCCTTCAATCATTGAGTTAGTGCCGTAACGCTTAGGACGCCTTCTGACATAAACCATTGGCAAACCAGTTTTTAATGAAATAGCCATTGCTATTGGTATTCCAGCTGTTTCTGCTCCAGCAACAACAGTTATGCCGAGCTTTTTCACAGCTTTTCCAAGCTCTTCTGCTATAATTTCCATCGACTTTGGCACAGAAGGCAGAATTCTTAAGTCAATGTATATCGGGCTTGTTCTTCCAGACGCAAGTTCAAAGTCCCCAAACCTAACAACATTTGCGTCACATAACGCTTTTGCAACAGTTTCATTCATTTTTATCAACCTCCATGAGTAGGATTATTTGATTATGACTTCTTTGGCTTTTATATCATTAATCTTGCCATCAGCATAAATTACATTTCCCCCTACAATTGTCATTACAGGCCACCCTTTTAATAATTTTCCATTGAATGGACTCCATTTGCATTTTGTCAATAACTCTTCATTCTTAACCTCTTTCTTTAATTTAATATCCACAACAACTAAATCAGCATCATAACCTTCTGCAATAACTCCCTTGTTTAATCCGTAAATCTTAGCAGGGTTTAGCGATGTTAATTCAATAACTCTCTGAAGTGTCAATCTTCCTTCATTAACAGCATTAAACAATAAAGGCAAGGTTGTTTCAACGCCAGGAACACCGTAAGGGAATTTCTCAGCTTTTTTCTCTTCAATTGTATGCGGCGCATGGTCAGAGCCAATAGTTGTCACTAGTTTAGTTCCAATTGCTTTCCATAAGGCTTCCTGGTCTTTTTGTGTCTTAAGCAAAGGCTTCATTTTGGTAAAAGAATCTTTATCATCCTCTTCTGTCAGAAACAAATGATGGGGTGCGACTTCCACGTGAATATTGCTTTTCTTGAATTTCCTTATCATCCTAAGCTCGTCTTTTGTTGAGATATGGCAAAGATAAAGCTGCTGTTTTTTTCCGCAGAAACTTTTGAAGATATTTAGCGCTTTTTCAACAGTTTGCCCTTCTGCATGAACAGATATATTCTTAGAAGCCTTGAAGCTTGCCTGCAGGTTTTCATCACGCTCAAACATCAAGTCACCAGTTGTCTGGTTCATGTAAATCTTTGTAGAGACAATGCCTTTTGCATTCCTTATTTCATTGCTATTCTCAGGAGTTGCGCCAAAATGAAGGCCATAGTTTACAACAGATTTCTTTGCAAGCTCTCTTTTTTGTTCAAGCAGCTCAACAGTTGTTGTTGCTGGTTTAGTGTTTGGCATATCAAAGACAGTTGTTACACCACCTTTTGCAGCTGCACAGCTTCCGGTAAAGAAATCCTCTTTCTGAATTAAGCCAGGCTCGCGAAAATGAACATGGCAGTCAATCATTCCAGGAATGACAATCTTGTGTTTAACATCAATTATCTTATCAACTGTTACTGGTTCATCAATTACTTCGCGGATTTTATGGTTTTCAAGCAAAATATGCTTATCTGCTAATTTGTCTCCTACAAGTATTTTAGCATTTTTAATTAAAGTGCTTATCATTTGCTTCTCCAAGCATAATATTCCTTAAGTGGAACTTTCTTGCCTGACATTAATCTTGCAAATTTACCCAGTTCTGTAAGCTTTCTTAATTTTACTGAATCAAAAACAGGGCCGTCCTTGCAAACCATTTGATCATCTATTGCACAATTGCCGCAGACACCAAACCCGCATTTCATGAATCTTTCTAAAGATGCTTCGCAGTTTATTTTATGTTTTTCACAAATGTCAAATACTTTTTTAATCATTATTTCAGGGCCGCAGGTATAAACAATTTTGTATTTCTTCTTTTTCAGGAACTGTTCAAGCAAATCAGAAGTAAACCCCTTAAATCCAACACAGCCGTCATCAGTGCAGA
>JAHWIC010000049.1 GCA_019322805.1 Candidatus Woesearchaeota archaeon
TAGATAAGTATAATAGGCTTTCAATCTGGCAGAATACAAAGCTTTGCTTATTGATGTTGGCATATCAAGCTCAATCAGATAATTGTCATATAAGTTTTTAGTTGACCCAAGTTTGAAGAAAGAATCTGAAGATTGTCCCAGCTTAGAGATACTTGGTAGCTATCATAGTTTGTAAAAATTAGCAGCAAGTTGCCACTTATTGAACCAGTCTTCTCTAAAGCAGCCTATTGTCTATTAGGTGATAGGAGCTTGGAAAACATAGACAAATTCACTTTGCTTATAAACCAAAGTAAATTCAGCCATACTTTGAAGATCGTTTACTACGGGAGTTGAATTGACAGAGGTGATTCTTACACGTGTTGGAAAGATATTATTCTCATATAACCAATAATATGTATGCGGTGTTACTATTATCAATATTTTATCGTAGACGCTTAGATTAGGATAAATTTTAGAAGCCAAATTTTCGATAATGTTTAAGTTATTTTTGCTAAAATTAATAAAAGCATCTTTTAGCCTGCTCATGTAATCCCACGTGGAGTTTGGATAAATAGAAGTCGGAAAAGGGTCAATGTATTGGGTCCAGAGAGTATCTTTTGCAGTTAACGAGCCGATATAATACATTGTGGCTGGGTCACTTATGATCAAAATATTGTCCTGGCGGTAGTGGTTCAAAATCCAGAAAGAACAAGAAACATCGTATGTCTGGAAATAAGAGAAATATCCTTCCCCATATACAGTAAAATCAGCATTATTGTAATAGTCTATTTTTACACTTGAGACAATCGGCAAGAGAATAATAATTATTAAAAAGGCAAAAAAAGTTTTTGGCACCCAACTAGGAGTCCTTATTAATCTTATTCTTTGCAGAAACCTTTTAGTTGATAACTCAAAACTGGAACTTATTTTTGCTGAAGACCCTTTTAGAAAAATCCAAAGTAGGTAACAGCCATAAGATAGAAGGATTGCTGCAAGTGGGTTAATAAAAATCTCTGAACGCCACAAAGTACCATCAGGAAGAAAAGTAAAAAATAGCATTAGATTTGATGTAAAGGCAAAAGATAGATATTCTCTTTTGCCAAAAACGCTTATTCCTAGGCTTAAGAATAGGAATATATAGACCATAATTGCGGGACCAAAATCAAGGAAGGTTGACCACTTCTGCTGGATAGTAAGATCGGAGGCTGTTCCCTGCAAATTACTTATTCCAAAAATACCCTGAGTGAAAATAAAATTAGTAGGTCCGTTTAAGCCGATTAATATCATAGTGAACGTTGCAATAATTAACGCAACAGACAGGATACGCAGAGATTTCACTTTTCTAGAACCTGATGCATAAGCTGCGAAAAAGAAGCCCATAGAGAAGAAAACTAGCAAGGTACCAAGATAAGGATGAAGGACCTGCATTAACATGAAATTCACAATTATAGTAAATAATAGACTAATCCGTCGATTGATTCTTCGATTAACAAAGAGGTACAGACCAATAAGAATTGCGGGAAGGAAAATACTCAGAAAAATAAAGTACTGTCCTGGAATAACGCTCCCCCCTTTCCCCAATAGGTATGTCAATGGTGACAAAAATATTATCGCGAGGGCAACTATTAGCCACGACTCAGATAATTTACCAGAGGGAAAAGGTGATTTTCTGTCCAAACAAGCATAAAGCACCATTGGAAACATAAAAAAAAGCATGTTTGTATTCTCTAACGTCGTTAAAGTATTGCTGCCACCAAGGAAAAACCAAGGACTTACAAAAGCAGGGATAAGAGAAATTACGGGATCTTTACTTAGTTTATAACTCAATAGATAAATAATGAATGGAAAAATAATGTGCATCAGGTAAGGAGTTGCGCTTAGAATCTGCAGTGGATGAAGGTCATAAAGGATCGCAGAGAGAGATTGAATTGGGGAAAGAATATGGGAATATCCATGAACAAGATCAATCGTTCCATTATTAATGAATTCAAGGCTTGCCCTTATTCTGCCTCCACTCTGAGTCATTGCTAAAGGAAAGGGTTGAACTTGCGAAAGATAGAGAAGAGGCAAGATTCCTGCCACAATTATTAAGGGAATTACGAATTTGTTGCCGAAGGCTGTTTTGATTAGAATCCTGAGTGAAGTACACTGAGAACTCTCCGATTTATTTTTCCGCTCTTCAATTATAATCAGATAAGCAATAGGCAAGACTATTATGAAAAATGTAAACAAGACAGGATCAAGGAAGTTAAAAGTGGTCAGGATTGCAGCTGAAAAATAGATAACTATGAATCCAGTCAACCAACTAATAATATAGGATGAAACGAAAGAGGAAAAATCTTCTCGATAATCTTTCCAAAAAATAGCAATAAGTGCTTTACCTGCCAAAAGCGGAATTAATATAATTGAAATGCAAGATACCGCTATTAACAAGAAGGAGTTCGATGTCAATCTGGTAACAGCAGCACTCAAAACAAAGAAAACCAAAGACAACTTTCCGATCGAAAGAAAAGACAAAACTCGATTAGTTGTCATATGATAAATCATACTTTGGAAATCAGTTAAGTACTGGGGTGCCCTAGCTTTTCGAACTCTACGGCTAAATTCTTCCAGCAGATTCTTTGAGAATAGTCAACAGCTTTCATTGAGAGGCTGGCTCTTGAACTTGAGTCCAAAAGCATCTCAATTTTTTCTACTAGGTCTGAACAGTCCGATTCTCTGTATAGCAAACCATTGCCTGAAGCAATTCTCTCAGTTGCTCCAGATTTATCAGAGATTATCGTAGGCAAGCCGCAGGCTGTTGCCTCCAGAATTGTAACAGAACATTGTAAAGGCCAAACCCCAATGTCAGCAGCGTTATAATATTGGCAAAGTTCCTTATTCGGAACAGCATCTAAAATAATGAAGTTGCCTTCAAGTCTTGCAATAGAAATCTGATTTTTTAATCTTTGGAGATAATCAGGATCATTTCCCCCGATGAGAATAAAACGTAGATTGTCGTACTTCTGACAAAGCTCGATTGCAGCTTTGACAAGAATATGAACACCCTTTTCGGGAACGATCTTGCCAGCATAAATCAACACAATCTCTGAATCCTTTATGTTGTACTTTTTCCTGATGGAAGCTCTCAGTTGACTATCCTTAAAGAAATTCTGCTCACTATATCCTAGAGGGATAACCTTTATGCTATCTTTAGGTATTCCGTAATATTTGCTCATGAAATTCTTTGTCTCAGGAGTAACGGCTACAAAAAAATCGGTTGACTTGATAAAAATAGGAGCCAGCAGGAGCTTAAAAATCTTGTAAAGTAGCAATGTCCATCCACCTCGTGTCGCATTGAAGGTCATATGATCATCAAAAACCAGTTTTGCTTTATTGTATTTTCGTTTTGCCAAAGCAATACGGATTGAGGATAAATTAACTAAACCATGGGCGATAATGAGATGAGGGTTAAATTTGGTTATTTCTCTCTCAAGACCAATTAACCAAGGGCTATTTAATTCAGGGATGTTAAACCACGCAGGTAATCGAAGAATTAGCAAACCTTCTTCCTTTCTAAGTCCAGACCCTACAATTTCTTCTTTAAGGATTGGTTTATTGGCCTCGAAGATTGCTTTTGCGTACCTATCAGACGATATAACCAAAGTCGGATTTACACAGCTATGAGCCTTTGCTAAAAAAAATTCCTGGTAGCCCAATTGAGGGTAGATGTGATCTATTACATGTAAAACTCTCATTTTTCCACTCCTAGAGCGTCTATTTTTCTTAGACATGTATTTTTGATTGCTTCAGCATAAAGATTTTCTAGCTTTGAAACGACAAAACCTAAAGAAAATGCAGAAGTTACGATACCCTTGCACCTAGAAGAAAAATCCTCCAACAGTCTATCATTGCTCAAGATCCGATTCATAGCTTCAGACAAATTTTTAGATGAAGGGGCTGAGATCAAGCCTACTTGGTTATTTATCCAATCAATCCTATCGCCAAGGGTTGTAGTAATTATGGGGGTCCCAGCAATACAGGCTTCTAGAAAAGTCATAGGAAAACCTGAGAATGAAGGTGTAACAAAAACATCTGCGTCAACCAATGCTGCCATTTTATCCTGGGCATCAATAAATCCAGTAAACAATACAT
>JAHWIC010000008.1 GCA_019322805.1 Candidatus Woesearchaeota archaeon
TGTTGGAAGTGAGTGCGCCGAAAATTCGCTGCGCACTTACTTTCTACTTAAAATAGTAGAAAAAGGTATTGGATTGAACCTCAATTCCTCCCAAACATGAATGTTTGGGTCTCCTTGAGGTCTATACGATGAAAATTCCTTTATAATGGATGTGGAAGGAATTTTCAGATTGATTTGTTATTAAATGATGATTTAAATTGATAATAAAATGGCAATTGAAAGAAAATTTGGTTCTATCAAGAAGTTTGGGCCTAGGTATGGAAGAAAGGTCAAGGAAAAGTTTGCAAAAATAGAAGAAGAGCAGCATAAGCTGCATAAATGTCCATATTGCGGCCATACTAAGGTTAAAAGACTAGCTTTAGGTATATGGTTCTGCAAGAAATGCAAAGCCAAATTTACAGGCAAGGCTTACTCTGTCAAGAAAAAAATAACATTTGAAGAGGAGGTTGAAGAAAGCAGTTAAAATGGTTGAATACAAATGTTTTGATTGCAACAAAAAGGTTGGAGCTGATTATTTAAGAAAAAAGGTAAGATGCCCGTATTGCGGCAGCAAGATATTGTTCAAGCCGAGAAATGTAGCAACCAAGGTAAAGGCAAGGTAAAATGGCAGAAGTATCGAAAGAAACTGAACAAAAGATTGCACAACTGCAATTAATGGAACAAAACCTTCAAAGTTTTCTATTGCAAAGACAACAGTTCCAATCCCAGCTTATTGAGGTAGAATCTGCCCTAAAGGAGATTGAGACAGCTAAGGAAACCTATAAGATAGTGGGCAATATAATGGTCAATGCCTCAAAAGAGGACTTAAAAAAGGATTTGGAAGAAAAGAAAGGAATTCTTGAATTAAGGATAAAGTCCTTGGAAAAGCAGGAAACGCAGATCAAGGAAAAGGCATCAAAGACTCAAGCAGAAGTTCTTGAAAAGATTAAAGAGAAGTGATTAAAGTGGTCGGGAAGAAGCAGGTAGAGCAGGTAATTGAATTCTTATCAAATCTGCAGGAAGACACTGGAGTTCCCAAGAATGTAAAGTTGAAGATTCAGGAAATAATAACCAGCTTGCAAGACCACAAAGATATGTCAATCAAGATCAATAAGGCTCTTACTGAGCTTGAGGGAATAGCTGATGACGCAAATATGCAGTCATATACAAGAACGCAGATATGGAATGTTATTTCTTTGTTGGAGAAATTAGCTAGTTAGAACCAAAAAGAAGTTTAGGATATTAAGGTAAGAAAAATATCCTAGTGAAAAAGCTTTCCTTGACTCCCAATTTGATATAATAGAAAAACAAATAAAAGAACTTGAATTGAAATCGAAAAAGAGAAAATAATAGAATAATAAAAGGAAATATCATGGTCGGAAAAAAAGGAGCTAAAAAAGCGAGAAGGAAAGAAAAGGCAGAGCTTACTGAAAGAAAGAAGCTTACCGCTAATGAGAGAATCAAAGAGCTAGAAGAAGAAATAAGAAATACCAAGTACAACAAGAGAACACAGCATGCAATTGGGCTGATGAAAGCGAAGCTCGCTGTACTCAAAGAACGGGCTGTTCAAAGAGCTTCCACTGGTAAAGCAAGAGGCGATGAACGGTATTCTGTAAGAAAAACAGGAGATGGAACTGCTGTCCTGCTTGGGTTTCCTTCAGTTGGTAAGTCGACACTTTTAAACAGCATAACCAATGCAAAATCAGATATTGCTTCTTACTCATTTACAACCCTACGTGCAATACCTGGTTTAATGGAATATAAGCACGCAAAAATTCAAATAATTGATGTGCCGGGCATTGTAAGTGGAGCTGCTTCTGGCCGTGGAAGAGGAAAAGAGGTTCTAGGGATGATCAGAACATCTGATTTGATAATAATCTTAGTTGATGCCTTATACCCTCAGCATTACAGAGCAGTATTAAATGAGGTTTATGAAACGGGGGTAAGGATTAACCAGGAAAAACCAGATGTAAGGATAACAAAGAAAGAGCGAGGAGGCATAAATGTGGGTTCGACTGTAAAACTAACAAAGATTGACAATAAGACAATCATGGATATTGCAAGAGAGATGAAGCTGAATAATGCAGATATATTGATAAGAACAGATATAGACGCGGACCAGCTGATTGACATAATAGAAGGAGATAAAATATACACAAAGGCACTTACAGTGATTACCAAGATAGATCTTATCGACGAAAATCAATTAAGGAAGATTGTTGAGAATATAAAACCAGACGTGGTTGTATCTGCTGAGAAATCCATAGGCATTGAGGGGCTGAGAGAAGCAATCTACAATAGGCTTGGGCTCATAAGCATTTTCCTAAAAGAGGTTAACAAACGCGCTGACATGGAAGAGCCGCTGATAATGTTCAAAGGCTGCACAATAAGGGACGTCTGCTTAAAGTTGCATAGAGACTTTGTAGATAAGTTTAAGTTCGCGAGAGTCTGGGGCAAGTCAGCCAAATTCGATGGTCAGACATTTAGGAAATTAGACAGAGAGCTATCAGATGGAGATGTACTAGAGTTGCATATAACCTAAACCAATAAGCTTTATAATTCTAAAGTAAGCTTTGCAGATACTCTTTCTTATACTCAAAGCCAGCCTTCTTAGCAAACTTTTCTATTGCCTTGTCAAACCTGCTTCCATACTGTGCAGCAAGTTTTTTTCTCCAGGCAAACTCTTTTGGCAAGCCAAGTTCCTGCGCAATCTCTCTCAGTATTATTTTTTTGAAATTCTTGTCAATTTTATGCATTGGATGCACTGACATTGCTGTTTTTATAACATCCTCGTCTAAAAATGGAAGCTTAGCATCAACTCCAACAGCCTTAGTAACTGAAAAATCCCGCACAAAATCACGCTTCCACATAGCCTTTAAGCCTTCAAAGCAGGACTTATGTACTTCTTCAAAGCCTTTAGCTAAAGCATCAGCATGACGCTGATAGCCTGCAAATATCTCTTCTGAGCCAAGACCAGTAAAAACAGCGTTTATTCCATCATCTTTAGCCACTAGGGAGGCAGAATAAGTAACGCTTCCAACACCCACCTTCATAAAGTCCGGTTCATTGAGTATTTTTACAACTTTTTTTATTATATCTCCTAATTCATCAAGGCTGATTATCTTTACTTTCAACCTAAAACCCAAATTATCTGCTACTTTCTTAGCAAATTCAACATCCTTGGCATTTTCCAGACCAACAGAATAACAAGTAAAGTTAAAACCTAAATTTTTTGAGAGCAAAGCAATCAAAGAAGAGTCAATTCCTCCTGAAAAAAGGATTCCAAAGCTTTCAGTTTTATTTTTCTTGATTGATTCAAGTATTTTTTCCTTTAATTTCCTTTTAGCGCGCTCTTTGTTAGTCTCTAAACTGTCAAAGTCTGTTTCTATTGAAGCTATAAAATCTATCCACTCTTTCTCACTAATTAATTCACCTTTGTCGATTATGTTCATAGAGGCAAAAAATTCAAAAGATTTATTAAAGGTTAGTGTTTTAATGGATAAAAAAGTAAATGGTGATAATATGGCAAAGAAAAAACAAGCAAAGGCAAGTGCCGGAACTGAAGAACAGATTGGTTTTCATAAAGGAGCTCTAGCTACTCTAGCAAAAGAAAGAGAAGAAATGCTAAAGATACTCCAGATTGTAGAGCAATTAATGCAGATGCATATCAAAGGGTTAAAAGACCTTGGTGTTGACCTGGAAAAGATAGCAAAAGAAGCAAAAAAACAGGCTGGCGCTGCAAAAAAGTCTTCTAAACCAATCGAAGATATACTAAAATAATTTTTTTATTATCTTTTGTTAAAATGTCTTACTCTTTCTCAGCCTATGGGCGCAAAAATATAACTGCTAAACATAAAACAACACTTGAATTCACTAAAGATAAAGAGGTAACTAAGAAAGGAGATTGTATTGTTGGCGCAAAAGCTGATTTCGACCTGAAATCAATAAAAAAATTCATTAAAAATAAGAAAAAAATAAGAATAAAAATCAAAGCAGGAGATTTTTGTGAAGAAATAAGGTGTGAAGTAAACCCCAATTTTGGGGATAGTAAGGAAATAGTGATAAGAAAGAGTGATTTTATCTCTAAAAGAACATTAGGAATAAATGCAAATAAAGCTGCTGCTGACTTGAATAAGAAAATAATTGAATTGCTCAAAAACCCTAATCAGAAACTGCTAATCTCCTTGTCTTAGGCACATAATTAAGAATTCTGTTGTCTTTTACCTTGCCAGTTCCTAAATAATCATCGCCGTGCTTTAGGATAATAAAGCCTTTCTCGTTAAGGTCCTTATCAAGATCATCTCCTTTTAACCACGCTCTCATTTCAGAATCACTCAATTCAACAACATTCTTCGTTGCTCTTGGTCCAATTAACTGGCTTCCTTCGATAGTTAATCTGAATTCCTTTTCATTAACCTGCTCACCAAAATAGAGGCCAAGAGAATTAATTCTAATCTTTTTCATGTCAATATCAAATAATTCTTTATTGGCAATAAATATCCTGTTCTTTTGATTCATTAGAAAGGCGTAATTCAGCTCAACATCACAGCCCCACTGGGTTTTTATTGATTCTAGAATATTCTTAATCTCTTTCTTATTGAGGATCTTTAAGTTCTGCATTTTGAATTGTCAATTTAAACAATCATTAATAACAATTGATTCCGAAAATTCCTTTATGCCCCGAGTTAAAGGAATTTTCATCCGCTTACTTTCCTTTAAGTCGAGGCATAAAGGAAGGACAGATGATGATTTTTGCCTTAACAAGTGAAGAAGGCAAAAATCGGATTTATTATTCGTTTTATTGATTATTTCTCTAATGATCCTTTTTTAATGTTTTCAAATGCCCCAAACTGGGTTTTCCTTCCTCTTTATATTAGCAATTTCCTTAAGCAAAGCTATCTCCTCTTTACTAAGATGCTTTTTCAATTCTTTCAGCTTTCTAAAATCCTCTTCAGGCACGTCTGAATAAAGGATATCTCCTTCATTAATCTGCCTTCCAATAGTAACCTTACCCATAGAAACTGCAACTTGTTTGCCACGCTCTGCTTTCTCGATATTTTCCTGCTCTTGCTGCAGCCCCTTAACCTCACTTAACCTGCTACCGTCAGCCTTCATCATTGGAGTTGAAACCTTTAACACACCCTCGAGAACATCAACACCGAAAACAGCTGGATTGCTCTGCCTAAAGACATAGCCAGGCATTATCTGCACTTTGCAGGCCCTAACAAGCACATCAAGCTGCTTTTCTTCCTGCCTTTTCTTTTCCTCCTCACACCATTTCTCAAAGTCCTCAATCAATTTATAGATAACCGCATTTGTCAGTATCTTTGATTTTGTTGTTTTTGCTGTTTCTAAGGCATCTGGAGATATATGCACGTTAAATCCAAGAATAACTGATTTAAACGGGTCTTGCTCATAGATTGATCCTGATTCTGCTATATCCTTTCTAGTGATATTGCCAATAGTTGCTTTCCTTATCGAGACTCCTTTCTCTTTCAATAACTTATCAACTGCCTCAAGACTGCCCAAGGTGTCTGCTTTCACTATTATCCCAGAAGTATCTGTTTGAATCAGCACTTCCTTAATCTCTTTTTGAACTTCTTGCTTTGCTTGGTCTATTGTTTGGGGTGTTGCTGAAAGCAATGGCATACCAGCAATAGTTCCTTCCAGCTGAGGAGCTGATATCTTAACACCAGTTGCAGCTGTAACAGCCTGAACTGGCTTGAATTTTGTCTTTTTCTCACGCATCTCTGCGAGCGGTGCAGGCTCGAGCAATGCCCTTACCTTTGTAACAATCGGTTCTGTCAGACTTCCAATAACAATCTGGTCGTTTCTCTTCAGATTCCCGTCATAAAGTATCACATCTACTGTAGTTCCAAGGCCTTTCTCCTCCTTAACCTCGAGTATAATTCCCTTTGCCTGGCCTTCTAAGTCGCACTTAAGCCCTGACTCAAGGTATTTCTGTGCAAGGCCGGTCATTACCATAAGCAATTCAGGAATTCCGTCACCAGTTTCTGCTGAAGTCGGTACTATTGCAATCTGTTTTGTGTAGTCTTGAACGCGGTCAAACCTCTCTGATTCAAAGCCAAGCTCATGGAGCTTTCCAACTAATTCATAGAGCTTTGTCTCAATCTGGCCATTAGTTTTAGTATCCTGTTCTGATATTGTCTGGATTATTGGCTTTCCTTCCTTATGCTTGAATCCAGGAATTAAGTCAATCTTATTTGCTGCGATTATAAACGGCGTCTTGTATGTTTTAAGAATCTGGATAGCTTCTTCTGTTTGAGGCATGATTCCCTCATTCATATCTATAACTACAATTGCAATATCTGCTAAATTTCCTCCGCGTTTTCTTAAAGCTGTAAAAGCTGCATGCCCAGGAGTATCAATAAACAACAAACCAGGTATAGTAAACTGCATTTTTAGTGTCTGCAATAATGGACCGCATACCTTCTGAATCGTAGAAAGAGGGATTATAGAAGCCCCTATTGCCTGCGTAATCCTGCCTGCTTCACCTGTTACAACAGAGGTTCCCCTAATCCTATCTAGGATTGAGGTCTTGCCATGGTCAACATGACCTTCTATAGCAGCTATTACTTGCCTGATTTTTTGCATACCAAAGGGAATGATTCGCTTGTTTTTAAAGGTTATTGATAATATTCCAGTTAAGAAAAAACTTTATAAACAATAATCCAGCCTATTGAATTATTATGCCTAACTGTGATATGTGCGGCGAGGAAATAGAATATGCCGTAGTTGCTTCTATAGAAGGGGTAGAACTAAACGTCTGCAATAAATGTGCAAAATTCGGAAAAGTCATTAGAAAAACAAAACCTCAGGTAAAGGAAGAAAAAACCAAAAAAGATCTTGTAAGGAGTGTGCCCCAGAGGGAGAAAATTATTCAGATTCTCGTAGAGGACTACAGCATAAAAATAAAGAATGCCAGAGAAAAGACTGGCTTAAAACAGGAAGATTTTGCAAAAAAGATAAACGAGAAGGCCTCTTTGATTCATAATATAGAATCAGGCAAATTTGAGCCGTCAATAAAGCTGGCAAGAAAGATTGAGAAGTTCTTGAACATCAAATTAATCGAGCAGCATGAAGAGCAGCATGCGGAGACAAAAGGGGGTTCTAGCGAAGGGTTCACTATTGGAGACTTTATCAAGGTCAAAAAGTAATTATCTTCTAAAGATGTAAAGTTCACAATCCCAGAAAGTATCATTATAAGCCACATTAAATCGGTCCTTAACAGACTGCATAAATTCCTCTTTGCCTTTCTCACAAGGCTCATCGCCTGGAAAACAGGGGATATCGCAGGTATTGACCAATAAATTATCTGCTTTAAACAGCTTAAATGTCAAGCCCCTAAATCTTTCCATAGTGCTCATGGAATAATATATCAATTCATCAACCAGAACATCAGAATGCACGACAAATACTGGGTTTGTTATCCACAAAGTTCCTTCTACATCCTCAACATATTCCCAAAATGGGTCAAAGCGAGTTATTCTTGGCTCTCGCTCATATTGTGTGAATGTTTCACAGCCTAAAACTAAAAGAAGTACTGATAAAATTATAATCGGACCTTTTCTTTCCTTGACAAAAGCCAACAACTCAAATAAGCCAAGAGAAGTTATTAAGTAAAGATAAGGGAAAAAAGTAATTGCAAAGCGCATTTCCTTATGAATATTAAGGTTATAGAATACAAAAAACAACAAGAACAGCACAAAAATCGATGATTTCCTGTAATCTTTCTTGGCTTTCTTTCTAAATAAAAAGAAAAAACCGAGCAATGAAAAAACAGCCAGGAAGTTTTCCTTAAACAGGTTCTTAAAATAGAAACTTAAGGGCTCCCACCACATCCAGCCAGTAAACTTTGTCAGTTTGGCCTGCAAAATAAAGGGATAAAGCATACTGCCATAAAGAAAAATATTCAATAAAAGGTAAGGCACAACAATCAAAAAGAATCCTAAGGCTATTTGGTTTATGTCTGTGCGTTTGATCCTAAGTTTTTTACGATAAATAAATAAAATAATAAGTAATCCAGCCAAAACAATCAATTGCAGGAACCTTGTCATGAACGTAATGCCTGCAAATATGCCCATAAGGAAATATTTTTTCTTCAAGAGATGGTAAACAGCAAGCAACCCAAAGAATGTTGAAGGAATCCCCGCCATCATCAAATCTGAATTAAAGAAAAGTGTTGGAGAAAACAAGAAAAAAGCTGCTGCTAAAAGAGCAATTTTCTCGTCGAAAACCTCCCTGCCGATTAAATATGTCAAATAAGCGCAGCCAACAGCAAGTAACAAGCTTAAAACCTTGCCAAAAATAACAGGGCTCAAGCCGATCCTCCATATAAACCCCAACAGGGTTGGCCACACTATAGGCCTGGAAGCTTCCCACAGCCCTGATTTGCCTAAAGAGAATATGAATTTTCCCATCCCAATGTAAACTGCAGGGTCCCACCAGACATTTACACTCAAAAAAAAGGATTTAACGGCCAAAAAAAGAAGGGTAATCAAGAAAAAGGTTCTATTGGGCTTCATTTTTCTGAATTAAAACCAGTGCACTCTGGACGGTCTCTTTTATAATATCCGCATATTATTTCAAGAAGCTCATATTTGGTCTTAAACCCCCCATATTTATCTCCATCTATTATTAATGTTGGATAAGTGTAGATCTCATAAGTGCTCTTTAACAAGCTAATCATCGGCTCGCCTTCAAGCTTAGAGTCAAAAGAGAATATAAGCAGCTTATCTTTGAACCGCTTCTTTAAATAAGTAAGGATGAATGACTGTTCATCGCACTTTGGGCATGCCTTAGAGTCTGTAAAGAAATACAGCACAGAAACAGAGTCTGTACCGCACAGCTCCTTTTTCTTTTTTTCAAGCAGCCAGAACCTAATCTGAGCAAGAACGTATTCCCTTTTTAAGAGGTCAAAATCATATTTATTCAAACTTGAGTCTTCGTCAAAAGATTCTAGTCTTATTCTTGCTGATTCAAGGCTCTCCACAGTCAAAGCAAAAGTCTTTGAGACAGCATCACAGTTCTTCTCCTGACTTAACTGGTCGATAAAAGCATATTGCAACTGCAAGCTCTCATAACCAAGTTTCTGCTCCCTGTCAAGGGCCTCTATGTAACTAACTCTCCTGCCTTCTATAACCAAACCAAGCAGCAATCCCAGGAAAAAGACCCCCAGAGTGATAAGTGCAGCGACTAGGTATTTTTCTTTGCTAATTTTTCTCATTAAATCACCATCTCTGTTTCTTCTTCCTAAGAATCATGTCTAAAGCTATTCCAACCCACATAGGCCCCAATACAAAGAAATAGAAGAATATATACAAGAGTAAAGGGTATGCTCCATACTTAAAAACCCTCTCCTTAGTGCTGACGTGAGACTTCTTTAATATCAGGATGGAAACAAATAACATCATACCAGCAACCATTATAAGCATATAGTTCAATTCCAGAAAGTGAAAATTAAAGCTGAAGTTTCTTATAAGGGTCATGAAATCAAAGTCTATGATCCTGAGCTTATTCATGTTTTTTATATAGGGGGAGATTGTATAATATGCTATAGAAAGTATCATCGTAATTGCAATTATTCCAGCTACCAGTATTGTAGGCATCTGTATAAGTCCAAAATCCCCATATCTCTTATTAAATAATAATTTCCTATAATTAATCGCATTATGAACTGCTCCTTTGTACCATCTATTCCTTTGCTTGTAAAGGGCTTTTATGGTGTCTGGTGCAGCAGTATAAACCTCAGTATCCAGTATCTGGATTATCTTATAGTGATGTTTCTGCAGCCTTAAGGCTATCTCAAGGTCTTCAGTCAGGTTTCCGTTCTCATCAAACCCGCCGAGCTTAACAAGAACAGATTTTCTGTATACGCTAAAAGGCCCTGGTGCAACATGGATGCAATCAAGTTTGCCCATAAGTTCCTTATAAAACATATTAATGATATATTCAAACCACTGCATTTTTTGAATCAGATTCTTAGGTTTCCTGACCTTAAGAACAGGCAGCACCGCTGCCACATTTTTATCTGAAAAATGGGGCAGCATCTTCTTTAATGCATCCCTTCTTACACGTGAGTCTGCATCTAAGCAAATAAAGAATTCTCCTTTGGAAATCCTTAATCCTTCATTCATTGCGGCTCCTTTGCCTTTATTTTCCTGGTTTACTAAGCGTATATCAAAGGCTTTATTCTTATTAATAACCTCTTCAACAACCTTCTTTGTGTTATCTGTACTTCCATCATTGACCGCAATAATCTCTATTTTCTCTTTGGGGTAATTTAACCTAAGTACTGACCCTAGTGTCCTCCTTATTCTGCTCTCCTCATTATATGCAGGAATTATAACTGAAACAAAGGGGTGCTCTTTCAGTGGTTTTTTTCTCTTTTTTGGCTCTGAATCTAGGAAAACAAGAAACCAGAATACAGCGAAGTATAAGGATACAAGATACACTATCCAAAGCACTAACTTCATTATTTCGTTCATATCGTCTATATAGTACGGGCTCCTTTAAAAATTTTACTATTACTCGATACTTAAAACTAAAGATTTATTAAAAAATGCATATTTAAAAGCTGTATGCAAACAAAAAAAATACCTACCGGCAGCAGGATTATTGATAGAATGCTTCACGGTGGGTATGATTGTGATATAATCACGACGATATATGGGCCTGCCGGCAGCGGCAAAACAAATCTGGCTCTTTTGTGCGCTATAAACATTGCAAGGAACAATAAAAAGGTAATATACATCGATACTGAGGGCAGCTTTTCCTTGGACAGGCTAAGGCAGATTGCTCTAGACTACAAAAAGATCCTGGGAAGGATGATATTTCTAAGGCCAACAAGCTTTGAAGAGCAGAAAAAGGGCTTTGAAAAGCTCAAAGACTTAGTTAATGACAAAATAGGCCTGATAATTGTTGATACAATAGGCATGCTTTACCGTATAGAACTAGGCACATCAAAGGATATTTATGAGGTTAACCACGAACTGGGCAAACAGATATCTTACTTGTCGGAAATAGCTAGAAAAAAGCAGATACCAGTGCTCTTAACAAACCAGGTTTATTCTGATTTCGAAGATAAAGATAAAATCAACATTGTAGGAGGAGATTTATTGAAATACGGGAGTAAGTGCCTTATTGAATTGCAGATAACCCAGCAAAACAACAGGCGCGCAATCCTAAGAAAACACAGAAGCATAGAAGAGGAGAAAAAGATAGTATTTAAGATAGTAGAAACTGGTGTAATAGGCACAAAAGAAGGGAAAGCATTTGGGCTGTTCTAGATAGAAAACTATATATATTGTTCTCTAATCACTCGTGAGGGGGAACTATGGGTGAAAATAAAGTAAATAATTTTCTAAAAAAGAAAACAGAGTTTGAGCCAGAGAAAGAGGCAATAAAAGCTCAGCACAAAAAAGGAAAGTTAACAGCCAGAGAAAGGCTAAAATTACTCTTAGACGAAGATAGCTTTGTAGAGCTCCAGCCTTTTGCAAAGACCAGAAGCCCTGAACTCCAGAACAAGAAAAAGGCTGGTGACGGCGTTGTAACAGGCTATGGCAAAATCAATAGCAAGCCGGTATATGTCTATGCCCAGGATTTCACGTTTATTGGCGGTTCAATGGGCGAAGCTCATACAAGGAAAATCGCTAATGTAATAGAGCTTGCAGCCAAGAATGGATGCCCGGTAATTGGTTTGCTTGATTCTGGTGGTGCTCGTATACAGGAAGGGATCTCTGGCCTAGATGGCGGTGGCTCAATATTCTACAACAACACAAAAGCATCTGGTGTAATACCTCAAATATCATGCATACTTGGTCCTTGTGCAGGAATTGCTGTCTATTCCCCGGCCTTAACAGATTTAGTCTTAATGGCTAGTAAAACAAGCTATATGTTTATAACAGGTCCTAACGTAATAAAATCTGTTACAGGTGAAGAAATAGGCTTTGAAAACCTTGGTGGCGCAACAGCACACAACCAGAAAAGTGGTGTTGCGCATTTCTTCTTAGAATCGGAAAAAGAGTGCTTCTCTATGATAAAAAAAATATTAACCTATTTGCCGCAGAACAATATGGAAAACCCTCCAATAATAAACACTAATGACGACCCAAAACGGTTGAACAACGGTCTAAAGGACATCATTCCTCCTGACTCAAAGAAAGCCTATGATGTAAAGGGCGTAGTCAGTGAAGTCCTGGACAAAAATTCTTTTCTTGAAATACATGAGGAATATGCAAAAAACGCAGTTGTTGGTTTGGGAAGATTAAACAATGCTGTTGTAGGAATCGTAGCAAACCAGCCAAAAGTGTTAGCTGGCTGCCTTGACATAAACTCCTCAGACAAGATAGCAAGATTTGTAAGGCTTTGCGACTCATTTAACATACCACTCATAAACTTTGTAGATGTGACAGGCTATCTGCCTGGAACAGACCAGGAGCATAATGGCATAATAAGGCATGGAGCAAAGATATTATATGCTTATTCAGAAGCAACAGTCCCAAAGATAAGCCTTGTAATGAGGAAGGCTTATGGCGGGGCATATATTGCCCTTGTATCCAAAGATATGGGTTATGACCATGTTATTGCATGGCCTACTGCAGAAATTGCTGTTATGGGAGCTGAGCAGGCTGCAAACATTATTCACAAAAAAGAGATAGCCAAATCCAAAAACTCAGAAAAAATAAAGGCTGAAAAAATAGAGGGCTTTTCTGAAAAGTTCCTTAATCCTTATGTTGCAGCAGAGCTAGGTAAGGTAGACCAGATAATTGACTTCAGAGATACCAGAAAGGTTCTTATAAAAACATTAGAAAGCCTGGCCAATAAGAGAGAAAGAAGGCCTGCAAAGAAACACGGAAACATCCCGTTATAGTTCTAAAAATGGAAGAGATTAAGATAAAGGTAGATGGCAAAGAGTACAATGTAAAAGTTGAAGAAACTAGTGGGGGGAAACTAAAGATATATTGCGAAGGAGATGTCTATGAAGTTGAGACTAAGGAAAAAGTCCTAGAAGAGCTTGAAAGTGAACTGGGAAAGAAAGCGAGTGCAAAACAAGAAAAGTCTGCTGTTGCAGCGCCTTTGCCGGGAATCATCTTTTCTATTGATGTAAAAAAAGGTCAAAAAGTGAAGAAAGGAGAGCGCTTATTAACCCTCATGGCAATGAAAATGGAAAATGAGATAGCGTCCCCAAAGGACGGAACTGTAAAAGACATTAAAGTAAAAAAGAATGATAATGTTGACAGGGGGGACGTCCTGATCGTAATAGAATAGAGAAGCAGAATAATTATTGTTATCTCTTTGAACCGTTTGAAGTCTTACCGAGCAAAATACCGCACAAAACATTCAAAGCCCATGCCTGGAATACACTTATCCTATAGAAAGTAAATACATAATTCCACAGCCACATCACTGGAAAAGCCAGAATAAGACCAACAATCGCACTAAGGATAATAATCACAACCATAGTATACCCAATCTCAATAATCCTTCCCAATACAGGAACCCCCCTAAGCAGTGCCATGATAGGTAAATAATTGTAAAGGTATTTAAAATTTTCCAAATAAATAAGGAATAATGGCAAAAAACAAGACAGAACACCGAATTAGATATGCAGATACTGACCACTTCGGCGTAGTCTATTATGCAAGGTATCTTGACTGGTTTGAAGCTGGAAGAACTGAAATTCTGAGAGAGAAGGGGGTAACCTATGCGGACCTGGAGAAAAAAGGCATTTATGCCCCTGTTGTAGAGATCAAGGTAAACTACAAGGCACCAGGAAGATACGATGAAATTATAGTTCTAGAAACCGAGATAACAAAAATAGGCAACACAAGCATTAGATTTGACTACAAAGTCTTTAATAAAAAGAGTATGAAATTACTGGCAGAAGCCTATACGGTTAATGTATTCATAGATAAGGGCATGAAACCGGTACCTGTACCAGAAGATATCAAGAAACTAGTCTAGAGCAGAAATATCTCCTTCTATAATCCTCTTTTTTGAGCCGTTCTTTAATCTTAAGATTAAACTGCAATCTTTATCAACGTCAACTGCCTTGCCGATATAGGTTCCATGCTGTGTAACTGCTTTGATTTTTCTGCCGATTGTATCACTAAGTTTCTTCCAAAGACTTAATATTTTTTTATAATTTTTATTTTTATAAAATAAATATAGAGATTTAAATTCTTTTAGTATAGATTTAACTAATTTCCCTCTATTGATTCCTTTCTTAGTGATTGATTTCAATGAAATTGCCTTTTTTGACAATGAAATTGGAACTTTATTGTTTACATTCAGGCCGATACCAACAACCATTTTGTTGGAATCGTCAAAAAAAATGCTCTCGGCAAGGATTCCACACAATTTTTTATCGTCGTAAAGAACGTCATTAGGCCACTTAAGCTTAGTTTTCAGCCCAAATTCCTTCTCGATAGCTCTCTGAAGAGATATAACAGCAATAAATGTCAAATAACCGGGCTGGTCTAATGGGTTAAGAACAATAGACATATACAAGCCACCTTTAGCAGAAGACCATTTCCTCTTAAATCTTCCTCTGCCTTTTGTCTGCTCATCTGCAACAATTACGCTTCCCTCAGGATAGCTCTTTGCCTTATCATTTGTAGAGGTTAATTTCCCGAAGTGATATACTTTAAACATTTTAGAAAGATCTCTCATCACTCATGAGCTCTTGTCTGCCAGCAATAACCCAGGGATTTAGCTTACTTGATTTAGAACCATTGTATTTTTTGCTCATATATTCAGAAGCTGCTGTAGCTATAATCAGTGTTTTTTTGCCATTTGTCATCCTTTTTTTCTTCCTTTGTTTCTTTATCCTATCTAATATCTTGTTTTTTTCAATAAATGATGTTGTCGCATTGCCTTTAACAAACTCCTTGTTGACAAGTACTTCTTTATGGAAAGGGATTGTGGTGTCTATTCCCTCTATAATAAACTCGCTTAGTGCTCTCTTGGTCCTGTTTATAGCTTCATTTCTGTTTCTTCCACCACACATAAGCTTAGCAATCAGTGAGTCGTAATGAGGACTTACAATATGACCAGAGTGGCAGCTGCTGCAAACCCTTATACCTGGCCCTCCTGGCGGAAGATAGCTTGCAACAGAACCTATTGAAGGCGTGAAATTATCAGAGGGGTCCTCAGCATTTATCCTGCATTCTATAGCCCAACCGCCAATCTTAATATCGTCCTGGGTAAAGGTAAGCTTTGCTCCTGAAGCTATTTTTATTTGCTCTTTTACTAGATCAACGCCAGTTATCATCTCTGTAATGCCGTGCTCAACCTGGATTCTTGTATTCATCTCCATGAAATAGAAGTTCTTATCGTCATCAATCAGGAACTCAACAGTTCCAGCACCCTCATAACCAGCTATTTTAGCTACTCTCACAGCAATAGCGCCCATCTTCTCTCTAAGGCTTTTGTTCAAGGCTGGGGATGGAGCCTCTTCAATTAATTTCTGATGTCTTCGTTGTATACTGCAATCCCTCTCACCAAGATGGACAACATTTCCATGCTTATCAGCAAGTATCTGAAATTCGATGTGTCTGGGATCATCAAAATATTTTTCTATATACAAATCCTTATTTCCAAATGAAGCCTCTGCTTCTGCTTCTGCCGATTTGAATGCTTTCTCAAGTTCTTCATCACTTCTTACGATCCTCATTCCTTTGCCGCCGCCGCCTGCAGCAGCTTTAATTATCACAGGGTAACCTATTCTATTCGTTATCCTCAAACAAGTGTCCACGTCTTTAACTGCCCTGGTTGTTCCAGGTATTGCTGGTATTCCAGCTTTTAGTATAGCATCCTTAGCTATAACCTTGTTGCCCATGGTATTTATTGCCTTTACCGACGGACCAATAAACTTTATCTTATTTTTCTGGCATAACCTTGCGAAGCCTGCATTTTCAGCTAAAAAGCCGTAACCAGGATGTATTGCATCGACCTTTGCCTTTTTTGCAATTCTTATTATCTTGTTTACATCAAGATACCCATTATTTGAACCAATACAATAAGCCTTATCTGAAAACTTAGCTGCCAAAGAATTCTTATCAGAATCAGAGTAAATAGTAACAGTATTTATTCCAAGTTCCTTACATGCCCTTATGATTCTTAAGGCTATCTCCCCGCGGTTTGCTATTAATACCTTTTTAAATAACCTCTCTTTGCTAAGGGTTGTATAGTCTTTTTCTCTTTCAATAGTTCCTCCGAGACCGCGAGTAAGCATATCTAGGAATGACATAGAAGACTTATCAGCAATAATCCTGTTCAGTTTAGCAGCATCAACATTAGGCAGTTTTCTAGCTAAATTAGTGGTTATTACATTGGCAAATCCATTAATATCGGGCTCATGAAGCAAGTCTTTATCCTTTTCTAAGGTAACTAGATGGGACCTGATAATAGACTCTATCTCATCATAAATAAGAGGTAAGGTATCTTTTGTTCTTTTGGCAATTTTCTTTACAAACCTATAGGCTATATCTGCGGGCACCAAAAGCTGGTTAAGCACCTTATCCATCCTTGTTTTCTTATTCCCCCCCATATGACTTAAGATAATTCCGGCATATTTAAAAGTTTCTAGATATTACTCCTGGCCAATAGAAAGTTATTTAAATGCCTCAGGCTTATCTGACTCGTGAAATTGGGGGTGTTGTGATGAGAAAAATAGATGATTTAAAGAATGAAAAGGGGGAAATAGACTCAAACTGTATCAAACAGATAATACCCTATGAGCGTCCTTTTTTAATGATTGACAGGGTTTTAAGCCTGGAGAAGGATAAAATAGTTGCTATCAAGAACACAAGCGCTAATGAAGAGTTCTTCAAAGGCCATTTTGTAGCCTTCCCTATAATGCCTGGAGCCCTGATTGTTGAAGGAATGGGGCAGGCAGGAACACTGTTGATGAGATATAACCTTGAAAACCACTGGGAAAAAGAGGTCTTAGCTTACAAGATAAAAGAAGCTAAGTTCTCTGCACCAACATTTCCAGGAGACCAATTAAAATATGAAGTGGCTTTGCTCGGCAAAGACGAAAGAGGAGGCTTATTGAGTACAAAAGCATTTGTCAATGACAAAGTGGTTGCTGAGGCGCAGATGATGCTCGCTGTTGTTGATAGAAAAGAATTTAGGTCAAAGGCTTCTCCCGTGTATAAATAAAGGCGATAATATGTACATTAAAGGCACAGGTATGACCAGGTTTAGCTTTGAAGAAAGAAGCACTCATGACATGGTTTTAGAAGCCAGTTATGAAGCTCTGCAAGATTCTAATATGACCATGAATGACATGGATGCTGTTGTTGTCTCAACAGTAGACACCCGGGTTAATGATGAAAGGCAAAGGCATTATCCTGCTGTTCTTGCCTCATTACTTAAGAAAAATATTCCCATTATCAGGGTTCCTGCTGTCTGCGGTGGTGGTGGCGCTGCTTTATGGACAGCACAGAGGCTTGGCTACGACAATGTGCTTGTATTGGGAGTTGACAAGATAGCATCAAGTACAACAATGACAATAACAAAAGAAATAATGAATGCCAATGATAATGTTTGGGAGCAGCAGGAAGGAATAATCTTTCCATGCCAAAATGCTCTGATAGCTCAGCAGCATATGATAAAATACGGTACAACTGCAGACGACCTGGCATTAATATCTCTTAAGAATCATTCCAATGCCTACCATAACCCAAAAGCTCCTTTTTACAAGAAAGAAGTTACCCTGGAAAAAATTAAGAACTCCTATGTTGTTGCGTCTCCTTTTAGACTGTTTGACTGCACCATAAGTGTAAGCGGTGCAGCAGCCTGTATCATAAGCAGTGACAAATCAGATATTAGCATAGAAGGGTCTGGATTGGCTGTTGACTATCTCCCCCCTTTTGAAAGAGAAGACATGACAACATTTACAGCAACATTAGAAGCAGCTAAAACCGCTTACAAAAAAGCAGACATTTCACCCTCTGACATTAATGTTGTTGAGGTTCATGACGCCTTCACAATATTGGAGCTGATAGCTTACGAAGACTTGGGCTTTTGCAAAAAAGGAGAAGGCGCTAAGCTGATAAGAGATGGCACAGTCAGTATTGATGGAAAGCTTCCTGTAAACACCCGAGGGGGATTAAAGGCCCGTGGTCATCCTATCTCTCCAACTGGCTTGGCTCAAATTTATGATCTTGTACTTCAGCTAAGAGGAGAAGCAGGTGACTTACAGGTTAAAAATCATAAATATGGAATTGCCCAGAATATAGGGGGAGCAGGCGGTACAATATCGGTTCATATCCTAAAACATGTAGGTGGTTGAATTATGGTGAAAGTGATAAGATGGGTCTGCAGAAGATGCAACAAAAAATGGATATATCCTATAGAGAAGTGTATTTACTGCATGGGCCCTATTGAAAAAGAGATTGGAACTAAGACAAGAATTGTAGGTCTTTCTAAAGTTAATGTTCCGAATCCGTATCATCCTATTGTGCCCTATAATGTTTTATTGCTTGAGGATGAGCATGGCAGCAGAATGCCTAAAAAAACAGTGAAAGACTACAAGGTAGGGGATATCTATGAAGACAAACCATCCGCAAGCGAGCATGCTGTCTCAATAATCAAAATTAAGTATGATATTTATGAAGCAGTAAAAGAATCGTTAGAGTTGATTGGAGACGTTAATATTAAAGGGTCAACAAAAATATTGATCAAACCAACAATAATCGGAAAGGCATATCCTTATCAGGCTATTAATACAAACCCGAAGATGCTTGATGCTTTAATCAAAGTTTTGCTTGACAAAGGAGCTAAGCCTGAAAACATTGTAGTCGGAGAACAAAACCTGTTCTCTCCAATGGAAGCTGCCCTGCCAAGGTCAAAATTAGGTGATATCTGTAAAGAAAATAAGGTAAAATTTGCTGACCTAGAAAAAGGAGGATTTGTGGAAAAAGAGGCTGATGATTTTAAGCTCAAGATATCAAAAGAGGTCTTTGATAAAGACCTTATAATAAATGTTCCTGTTATGAAAACCCATATGCTCCTTGGTATTTCAGGAGCTCTAGAAAATATGACACATGTTGTTTCTAAAGAAGACTTTGATGAGCTAAAAGACGAACCAATGAAAGCTTTGCAGGCAATGGTTTCATTGCAAAAGGTACTTCCCAAATACCTAACAGTAGCTGATGCGACTATTGGAATGCAGGGCAATAACCCAATGCATGGCGAGCCTGGCTTTTATAACATGATTCTTGCTTCTAAAGACCCAGTTGCCTTGGATAAGGTATTCCAAGAAATGAATCTCCTAAGAAGAGCTGACTATGTTGAAACGGCTGGAAAGCTGGGTATTGGAGAGGCTGATATTGAAAAAATAGATGTTGTTGGAAACGAGTTAAGGGCTGTTCAAAAAGATGTTAAACAGCCAATCGGTTCAAAATTATTTAAGCTCAAAAAAGATGGTTAAGATAACTATTGATAAGGAAAAGTGCAAAGGTTGTGAGTTCTGCGTAAGTGCATGCCCCACCAGTAATATAAGGATGTCTAAGGATTTGAACAAGAAGGGATTTCGTTATGCTGTTGTTGATCCTGAAAAATGCACTGGCTGCGGCCTGTGTTTTAAGGTATGCCCGGATCTTTGTATTGAAATAGAAAATGACTGAAAAAATTTTGCTTAAGGGGAATCAAGCGTTATGTGAGGCTGCAATAAAGGCAGGCCTTAATTTTTATGGAGGTTACCCCATAACACCGCAAAATGAGGTTCCTGAATACTTATCCTCCAAGCTTCCTAAGGCAGGCGGCATTTTTATCCAGGCAGAGTCTGAGCTGGCTGCCATAAACATGGTCTTTGGCGCTTCTGCTGCTGGTGCCAGAGCAATGACTTCTTCAAGCAGCCCCGGGATTTCATTAAAACAGGAGGGGATTAGCTATATCGCTGCTGCAGAACTCCCTTGTGTTATTGCTAACATGGTCAGAGGTGGTCCTGGCTTGGGGAATATCGCTGGTTCCCAATCAGATTATTTTCAGGCTACACGCGGCGGAGGTCATGGGGACTACAGATTGATTGTTCTTGCTCCAAGTTCTGTACAAGAAATATATGATCTTACGATGAAAGCGTTCGACTTAGCAGATTATTGGAGAAATCCTATAATGATTTTAGGAGATGGCTATATTGGTCAAATGGTAGAGCCTGTTGAGCTTAAGCCTTATACCCAGCCAGAAAATCTTCCTGCAAAAGACTGGGCCTTGACTGGCTGCAAAGGCAGAGAGCCTAATGTTGTCAAAACATTATTTTTGTACCCTCAAGACTCTCTTACAAAGAGAAACATCGAACTAGAAAAAAAATACAAGAAGATAAGAGAAGAACTAAGTTTGTATGAAGAGTATGAAACTCAGGATGCTGAAATCATAGTTATTGCCTACGGAATCTCTGCTAGGGTCTGCAAGGGTGCTGTTAAGAAAGCACGCACTGAAGGCATTAAAGCAGGGTTGATAAGACCCATAACCCTATGGCCATTTCCTAAAAAGGTTATCTCGCAAGCTGCTGAAAAAGCTGAGCGTTTTCTGGTTGTGGAAATGTCAATGGGTCAGATGGTCGAGGATGTTAAGCTTGCGATTAACTGCAAAAAACCCGTTAAGCACTATGGCTTTGGTGGTGGATGGATTCCAGATGTAGAAGATATCGTAGAAAAAATAAAGGAATTAAAAAAATGAAGTTTACAAGACCTAAATCAAGAAAGGAAGCTTCAACTCATTACTGCCCTGGCTGTGGCCATGGAATTGTTCATAATCTGGTAGGAGAGGTTATAGATGAGCTTGGAATAAGAGAAAAAACAGTTGGTACAGCACCTGTTGGCTGCGCTGTTCTGCTTTATGATTATTTTAACTGCGATGTTATTGAATGTGCTCATGGCAGGATTCCTGCTGTTGCAACTGGAATCAAACGCGTTAATCCTGAGTTAGCAGTGTTTTGCTACACAGGGGATGGTGATATGCTTGCTATAGGAACAGCAGAAATTATCCATGCTGCAAACAGGGGAGAAAATATTACAGTGATATTTGTTAATAACGCTATTTATGGTATGACTGGTGGTCAAATGGCCCCTACAACTCTGCTAAATCAGAAAAGTACAACAACACCATTAGGCAGGGGAAATAATGAGGAAGGCAGCCCAATAAGATCATGTGAGCTTCTAGCAACTTTGGATAAGCCTTATTACATTGAAAGAGTTATGGCCACTAGCCCTCAAAGCATAGCTAAAGCTAAATCTGCCTTAAAAAAAGCTTTCCAGAATCAGCTTGATGACAGGGGATTTTCATTAGTTGAGATTTTATCACCATGTCCAACCAACTGGGGCATTGCACCAAAAGAAGCTTTGAAATTTGTTGAAGAAGATATGACAAAAACATTTCCTATCGGAGTTTTCAAAGATAAAGGAGTAAGAGTATAATGGAAAACAAAATAATAATGGGTGGTTTTGGCGGCCAAGGCATTGTATTAGCTGGAAATATATTAGCCAGAGCTGCTCTGTTAGAAGGAAAGAATATTGCTGGAATGGTCTCTTATGGAGCAGAAGTAAGAGGAGGTACAGCAAACTCATCTGTAATCATCTCTGATGAAGAGATTTTTTCTCCTGTTATTTCTAAAGCCAATACGTTATTTGCCTTCAACCAGCCTTCTTTAAATAAATTCAGCAAAATGTTGTCAGGGTCTGGCCTTGTGGTTGTCAATACCTCGTTAATAAAAGATCTTGATGCTGTTAAAGAAGGCGTTAAGATTATAAAAATCCCTGCAACAGATATTGCAATTGAGCTTGGAAATGTAAGAGCTGCCAATATTGTTGCTATTGGCGCTTATATCAAAGCATCTGGCTTTCTAAAAAAAGAAAGCGTTTTGGAGATAATAGAAGGAACATTCTCAAAGAAAAGCCAAGAGCTTGTTGAGCTGAACAAAAAGGCATTTGAGAAAGGCTACAATGAAAACTGATATCTTTGTTAAAGGTGTTGGAGCTTTACCAAGCAAGCCTCATGACAAGCCATCTCACCTGCTGGCTTATGATGCTATCTTAAGGTGTCTTGAAGATGCTGATATGAGCATGAATGATGTTGACGCAATCGTTGTTTCTAATCTTGAATGGTTCTATTCTTCTGAAAAACAAAGACATATGGCTTCACAGCTCTCTTCTACCCTTAAGACGCACATTCCTATCATAAGACTTCCTTTGGCATGCTCTGGTGGAGGCGCAGCTTTATGGACAGCTAACAGGCTTTTGCAGAACGATAATTTCAATAATGTTATCGCTTTGGGTGTTGAGAAACTGATGGAAAGCACTTTCAACTCTGAAAAAATTTTGGATGAGTTTATGATGGCTTTTGAGCCAAGATGGGAGCAGAGCGAGGGCATCATCGCTCCTTGTTCCTCTGCTCTTGTTGCTGATGCCTATTTAAGAAAATTTCCTGACACCACAATGGATGACCTTGCTTTAATTGCCTTCAAGAACCACTCGAATGGTTTCCTGAATCCTTATTCAGCCTTTTACAAAAAAAAGGTTACATTAGAGGATATAAAAAACTCTCCAATTATTTGTTCTCCTTTAAGACGCTATGACTGCTCCTTTAGCTGTGATGGTGCAGCTGCCTGTTTGTTAACCAAAGACAAAACAGATATTAAATTAATAGCGTCTTCATTAACTTCTGACTCATTAGCTGTCTTTGAAAGGCCTAATCCCACCCAATGGGACGCAACTGTCGTAGCTTCAAAAGAAGCTTATAAAGAGGCTGGTCTTGAACCTTGGGATATTGATTTTATTGAGATTCATGATGCATTTACAATCGTCGAACTTATAAGCTACGAAGACCTTGGCTTAGTCAAAAAAGGAGAAGGCGCTAAGCTGATAAGGGACGGCACAGTCAATATCGATGGAAAGCTGCCAATGAATGCCTCTGGCGGATTAAAGGCAAAAGGCCATCCTGTTTCAGCCACAGGCCTAAATCAGGTCTTTGAGATTGTTAAGCAGATGCGTGGTTTATGTGATGATAGGCAGCTTTCTAAAGTAAATATTGGACTAGCCCACAATATAGGCGGTGCTGGCGGTAATGTAACATGCAATATTTTTAAGAAGGTAGGGGGTTGATAAAATGACACTCAAAGGAAAAAATGCTTTAATAACAGGTTCAGCTCGTGGATTAGGAAAATCTATGGCATTAGCTCTTGCAAAGGAAGGCTGCAATATAATCATAAATGACATTGAGCCAATGAAAGAAGAAGCACTAAAAACAGCCGATGAGATGAAAAAGCTTGGAGTGAAGTCAGATTTCATTGCCGCAGATGTCTCTGATTTTGAGAGTTGCAAGAAGATGGCAGAAACCATTAAGGGAAAATTTGAGAAGGTAGATATCCTAATAAACAATGCAGGAATAACTAAAGACCGCACTCTGAAAAAAATGGTTCCAGAGGAATGGTATCCTGTGATTAATGTAAATCTCAACTCAATGTTCAATGTTACAAGGAATATTCTTGAATTGATTCCTGATGGAGGTCGCATCATAAATATAAGCTCTGTTGCTGGAATCTCTGGAAACTTTGGCCAGACAAACTATGCATCAACAAAAGCAGGAGTAATAGGCTTTACAAAATCTCTTGCAAAAGAGGTTGGAAAAAGAAAGATTACAGTAAATGCAGTGGCTCCTGGCTTTATAAAATCCGCAATGACGGATAAGATTCCAATGGAAATGCTTTCAAACATCCTGCAGCTAATCCCATTGAAAGAGATTGGCCAGCCAGAGGATGTCGCAAACGCAATTAAATTCCTGGCTTCAGATGACGCTAAATATGTCTCGGGGACTGTTTTAAAAGTTGATGGCGGAATTAGCTTTTAATTGAATTTTTCTATTTTTTATTAGTGGGCTTGAGCGACAAAGTCGCGAAACCCACTAATCTCAAAGCTTGCTTTGAGGGGTTCGAAATCTTTGATTTCAAAGCGGTGCCAGCTGACTTTTCAGCTGGCGGAATTAGTTTCTAGTTTTATTTTTTTGACTTCGTCCAAAACTAGTGACAAAAAAACATGGAAAGCTATATATTCTTTGTTTTATTACCACTCTGCAGTTGGGGTATTTTACGATGAATTCAAAGTTGGGGTATAATGTCTTTTTAGTAGTAGTTGCATTACTAACCGTAACTACTTGCACTTATGCTTATGAGGTTAAATATGAAGAAGATTTCAAAGAAGGGGAAGAATTAAGTATAGGTCTTGGTGTGCTTGATATCCTAGAATTCAACTACTACAATAAAACCTATTCTTTAAGGGCTTTAGGGATTTACTCAAAATCTGCTGCAATAAGGGTTGAACACAGAGCATTTGATATTAATTTGGGTGAAACGAAATCTGTTAATCTTGATGACTTGGCTGATTATGATTTAGATGTAACGTTGCTTTCTGCTGGATCGGATGCGGCGCTATTCAAGCTGAAACTTAACGAAAAACCATGGCTGAATCAAATTGATAACAATGATCAAGACCAAACAGACACAAGCTCAGACTCAACAAGCACCACAGATACAACAAGCACTACAAACAATTCAACAACAGACACAGACACAAGCTCAACTGGTTACATCCGCAGAAGAAATATGACTAGAACTATTTCCTCAAGCCAGAACAATACGACAAACTCTGTTGATAGCAGTGAAGAGCAAAAAGACTATATTATCGGAGATGCTCCTATAAACATCACAATTAATATAACTCTCACCCCAAAAAGTGCTGTTGGTTTGCTGCTTATTGTTGTAATAGTTTTAGTAGGAATGTCTGCCTACAAAGGGTCTGGGAGAAGGAAAAGAAGAGGCAGGAAAGGTTATGATACTATTCTGGACAGATTCGTATGCAAGCTCGAGAGAAAAGTGAAGGAAATATGGAAAATCACGAGGATAAAACTTGGTGAGCTAATCGCAGGGAAAAAGTTTGACAGAAACAAAAAGCAAAGCAGTAAGAAACGTAAAAGTAGATAAACTTTATAAATTATCTTTAAGTTCTTTTGGCGGGGATAAAATATGGATCTTAGCTTTAACAAACAACAATTGATGATTAAGAAGGTTATTACTGAATTTGCCGAGAAAGAGATAAAGCCATATGCATCTGAGATAGATCAGGAACCAAGGTTTCCAGAAGAGATAGTAAAAAAGATGGCTAAACTTGGTCTTATGGGCATGTCAATACCTAAAAAATATGGTGGCTCAGAGCTTGATAATGTTTCTCAAACCATTATAATGGAAGAGGTAAGCAAGGCATGTGCTTCTACATCTGTAACAATGGGGGCCCATACATCGCTCTGCTGTTACCCCATTGTTCATCATGGAACTGAGGAGCAAAAACAGAGGTTCTTGCCTAAACTTGCTTCTGGAGAATACCTGGGAGCTTTTGCCTTAACAGAGCCGGAAGCTGGCTCTGATGCTGTAAATGTCCAGACAACAGCTGTAAAAGACAGAGATGAATACATAATTAATGGGAGCAAGATATTCATCACAAATGGGGGTAAAGCTGATTTCATTAATATCGTAACTACAACCGACCCTGCTGCAAGGCACAAAGGCCTGGCAATCTTTGCTATCGAGACAAAAAATCAAAAAGGTTTTTCAGTAGGAAAAAAAGAAGACAAACTTGGCCTGAGAGGTTCTAACACATCTGAGATTATTTTCCAGGATATGCGCCTTCCAAAAGAAAACCTTATTGGCGGAAAAGAAGGTGATGGATTTAAGATTGCTATGAATGTTTTTAATTCGGGAAGAATCGGCATTGGCATCCAAGGAGTTGGAATTGCACAGGCTGCTTTTGATGAATGTTTAAAATACGTGAAGGAAAGAGAGCAGTTTGGAAGAAAACTGCATAAGTTCCAGGCAATACAATTCATGCTCTCAGAAATGGCTACAAGAATTGAGGCTGCACGGCTGTTATGCTATGAAGCAGCTTATTTGAAAGACCAAGGAAAGAACTACATTAAAGAAGCAGCTATGGCAAAACTATATGGAAGTGATGTAGCAATGGAAGTAACAAGAAAAGCAATACAAATCCATGGCGGTTACGGCTTCATAAAAGACTATCCCTTGGAAAGATTCTATCGTGATGCAAAAATCACTGAGATTTATGAGGGTACATCCGAAATACAAAAGCTTGTGATAGCAGCACAATTATTAGGAAAGGGGTTTTAGAATGAACATCATTGTCTGTATTAAACAAGTGCCTGATACAACCAACATAAAGATAGACCCAAAAAAGGGCACCCTAATCAGGGAAGGTGTTCCTAGTATTATGAATCCTGATGATAAGCATGCTTTGGAAGCAGCTTTAAAACTAAAAAAAGACGGTAAAGTAACTGTATTAAGCATGGGTCCACCACAGGCAGAGGAAGCTTTAAGAGAAGCCCTGGCAATGGGTGCTGATGATGCTGTTCTTTTATGTGACATAAAATTTGCAGGCTCTGATACGTGGGCTACTGCCAATGCGATATCTGCTGCTATAAAGAAAATCGGAAATTATGACTTGATTCTATGCGGCAGACAGGCAATTGATGGAGACACAGCACAGGTAGGACCTCAGATGGCAGAGCAGCTTAACCTTCCGCAGGTTACTTATGTAAGAAAAATAGAGATTAATGCCAATAAAATAAATGCTGAAAGAGTCCTAGAAGATGGCTATGAGATTGTTGAAACCAGTTTGCCTGCTTTGTTGACCTTAGTCAAAAGCGGTAATGACCCAGTATACCCTAGCTTGATTGGAATCCAAAAAGCGTATGAAAAAGAGATTAAAACATTAACAGCAGCTGATATAAATATTGATGAATCAAGAACTGGCTTGAACTCAAGCCCAACAAGTGTTGTCAAGTCATTTACACCTCCGCCAAAAGGCGGCGGCGTAATCCTTGAAGGCTCAATAAGTGATGTTTCTAAAAAACTGATAGTAATCCTGAAAGAAAAAGAGATAATACAGGAGTTTTAGATGAGGAAAATTAGGATAGTTGAGGATAAGTGCAATGGTTGTGGTATGTGCATTCCTGTTTGTTCCTGGAATGCTATTTACTTGGAAAGCGGAACTGCGAAATTGAATGATTACTGCAATGACTGCGATAAATGTGTTGAAGTTTGCCCCAAAAAAGCCATAGAAAAAATTGGAGAGAAAAAAGAAGGAACTGCAGCAAAAAAAGAAATACAAGAAGGCAATGAAGTCTGGGTATTTGCAGAGCAAAGAAACAAGAAAATAGCAAGGGTTGCTCTTGAATTACTGGGAAAGGCTCGTGAGTTGGCAGAGAGCCTGTCTGTAAAAGTTGGAGCTGTTCTTTTATGTGCGCAAGACGAGGGATTATCAAAACAGCTCATAGCTTGTGGTGCAGATAAGGTGTATCTGGCAGAAGACCCCAAACTTGGATACTATAAAACCGATTTGTACACAAAAATAATATCAGACGCTATTAAAGAAAACAAGCCCCAGGTTATGATTTACGGAGCTACTCATATTGGTCGTGACCTTGCACCAAGAATCGCCCAAAGATTAACAACCGGTTTAACAGCTGACTGCACTGGCCTCAATATAGATGAGGATGGCTTACTATTGCAAACAAGGCCTGCATTTGGCGGCAACATAATGGCCCAGATTAAATGCAAAACCCACAGACCTCAAATGTCGACTGCAAGACCCGGTATATTCAAGATGTTGCAGGAAGACAAAGGCAGAAAAGGAGAGATAATAAAAATAAAAGCAGATATTAAAGCGGAAGATTCTTTAACAAAGGTCATTAAAGTCATTAAAGAAGCAAAGCACGTAGCTAACCTAGAAGAAGCAGAAATCATTGTTTCTGGAGGCAGAGGCTTAGGTGATAAATCCGGCTTTGAATTAATAAAACAATTAGCAGGGCTCTTAGGTGGAGAAGTAGGTGCTTCCAGGGCAGTTGTTGATGCTGGCTGGATTGCACAAGACCACCAGGTTGGCCAGACAGGAAAAACAGTAAGGCCAAAACTGTACATTGCCTGTGGAATAAGCGGAGCTATCCAGCATAGGGCAGGAATGCAGGGCTCTGAGACGATAGTTGCAATAAATAAGGATAAAAAAGCCCCAATATTCGGCATAGCTGATTATGGTATTGTTGGTGATCTACATAAGGTTGTTCCTCTTTTAATAGAGGAATTAAAGAAATGATTTCTGCCATAAGATTTATATAAAAACAAAAAAATGATTAATTATGGTTTACCCTATTGCTAAATATACTGTAATCCCTTTTATTAAGTTATGGATACGTAAAATAAATGGTTTAGAGAACCTGCCAAAAGATAAGGGATTTGTTGTTGTATGCAATCACGGCAGTTATTTTGACGACGCTGCCTTACCTTGTACAGTAATGCCAGAAATAAATAAATATTTCCATATATATGTAAACAGTTTTTTCTTTAAGATATTTTTTTCCAGGATAATACTCAGGTGGGGAAGATGTATTCCTGTGGATGTAGGCAAAGGAAAGCCAACCAGGACTAATAAAAAGGCATTTGAGGATGCTCTTAATTATTTGAAGAAAGGAGAACCCATTGGAATATTCCCGGAAGGCCACAGAAGTTATCCTGATAAAATGCGAGAGGGCAAAACAGGTGTTGCGAAACTTGCTCTAACTGCAAAAGTCCCTGTTATTCCTATGGGTATTAAAGGCTCAAGAGATATCATGCCATTAGAAAAATTTGGTCCTAGATTCAAAAGATGTACAATAAATATCGGAAAACCAATGTATTTTAATCAGTATTATGGTAAAGAAAACAATAAAAAGGTTTTACGATTAGTTACTGACAAGATAATGAAAAGGATTGCAAAACTTGCAAATGACAGGTATGATTATTAAAATGGAATTTCCTCTGTCTCAGATGCTGCTAGCATTGCCATGGAAGATGTTCTTAAGAAGACCGAAAGGTATCAAGAACATTCCAAAGGACAAAGGGTTTATCATAGCATCTAACCACTGCAGTTACATGGATCATTTGCTGATTAGCGGGGTTTTCATACCATACATGAAAAAGAGAGTTAGGTTCCTTGCAAAAAAAGAGCATTTTGAAGGTTTTTTCCAGAAAGCCTGGCACGAGTGGACAGGAGCAATACCTATAGACAGGCAGGCTGGTGGAAAAAAAGCCCTAAAAGAAGCTATTAAACAGCTTAGAAAAAGAGAGGTGATTGGGATATATCCTGAAGGCACACGTTCATTAACAGGAAAAATACAACAAGGTAAAACCGGCGCTGCACGTCTTGCGCTTGCTGCAAAGGTTCCTGTCTTGCCTGTAGGGCTGATAGGCACTTTTGATATAATGCCTAAAGGCAAAAACATACCAAAACTTAAAAGAGCTGATATGAATATAGGAAAACAAATGTATTTTGATAAATACTATGGTCAGGAGGATAACAAGAAAGTTATAAGAAGGGTAACAGATTCTATAATGAAAGAGATAGCAAAACTATCAAAACAAAAGTATAAATTTTAAGAGAATGGAAAAGATAGCTGTTGTTGGAGCAGGAAGCTGGGGAACTACATTAGCGTGTTTATTAGGTAATAAAGGCTATAATGTGAACCTATGGGCATTTGAAAAAGAGCTGGTCCAGGAAATAAAAGCAAGAAGGGAAAACCCCCGGTATCTACCTGGAATTGACATACCCCAAACAGTTAAACCAAGTAACTCATTAAAGGATGTAGTACTTGATGCAAACCTTATTGTAACAGCTGTGCCATCTCAATTTTTACGCAGTATTGCAAAAGATTTTTCTCCTTTTGCAGCGAAAAACACAATAATAGTAGATGTAGCAAAGGGTCTTGAGCATGGGACAAATAAAAGAATGTCTGAAATACTGGAGGAAGAGCTGCCGTCTCATGTAAAGGTCGTTGCTTTATCAGGTCCAAATCATGCTGAAGAAGTAAGCAGAAAGATTCCAACTGCAACCGTTATAGCTTCAAAGGATTTAGAATGTCTGAAAACAGCAAAAGAGGTTTTTTCTACTAATTATTTTAAGGTCTATCCCCATTATGATATAATCGGTGTAGAGATATGCGGAGCAATAAAAAACATAACAGCTATCGCAACTGGCGTTTGCGACGGCCTTGGTTTTGGGGATAATGCCCGTGGAGCAATAATAACCCTGGGTTTAACTGAGATGAATAGGTTTGGCCGCGAATTTGGAGCTAAACGTGCAACATGTTTTGGTTTAGCCGGTGTTGGCGACCTTATTGCAACATGCACGAGCAAGCACAGCAGAAACCGCTTTGTGGGACAAAAGCTTGCAGAAGGCAAATCGCTTGAGGAAATAAAAAAAGAAATGCGCGGCATGGTAGCAGAAGGCATACCCACAACAGAAGCTGTTTATGAGTTTAGCGTGAAGCATAACCTTGATATGCCTTTAACAACACAGGCTTACAAGGTTCTTTATGAGAAAAAAGACCTAAATAAGGCAATAGCTGATTTGATAAAACTTATTTGAATTCTATAATAAACTATATAAAAACTGTTTTATTCTATCGTATAATGAACATATCAATTTTAGGCTCAACAGGCTCTATTGGAACTCAAAGTTTAGATATTATAAGGAATAACCCTTCTGAGTTTAAGGTAAAGGGATTATCATGCAATTCCAACATTGGTGTTTTAAAGAAACAGATTGAGGAGTTTAAGCCTGAAGCAGTTGCTGTATTTGATGAGGAAAGAGCTGATTTATTAAAAACAGATGTTCCTGTTTACAAGGGTCTTAATGGATTAGTTAAGATTGCAACAATGCAGGATTCTGATATGATAATTAATTCTCTAGTTGGAAGCATTGGTGTTCTGCCGACTGTAAAAGCTGCCCAGCACTTCAAGAATATCGCGCTTGCAAATAAAGAGACCTTAGTTGCTGCTGGAAGCATTGTTATGGATCTGGCAAGAAAGAATGGCATAAAACTAATGCCAATTGATTCAGAACATTCTGCAATATTCCAATGCCTAAATGGAGAGAATATCAAGGAGATAAATAAAATAATGATTACCTGTTCTGGCGGTGCTTTCAAGAACAAAACAAAAGAAGAGCTTGAGAATGTTAAAGCAGCTGATGCATTAAAGCATCCAACCTGGAATATGGGTCCAAAGATCACTATCGACTGCGCCACATTAATGAACAAGGGTTTTGAGGTTATTGAAGCGCATTGGCTCTATAATGTGCCTTATGAAAAGATTGAGGTTGTAATGCATCCTCAAAGCATTGTCCATAGCTTGGTTGAATTCCATGATCATTCAGTTATTGCTCAGCTTGGAATGCCTTCTATGAAGATTCCAATCCAATATGCTCTAAGTTATCCAAAAAGACTCAAAAATAACAATCTTCCTAAATTGAATTTAACTGATATAAAGAATCTAGAGTTTAAAGAGCCGGATTTTGAAAGATTCCCCTGCTTAAAGTATGCTTATGAAGCTGGAAATGCTGGTGGCACATTGCCTGCTGTAATGAATGCTGCTAATGAAGTTGCTGTTAAACTATTCCTTGAGGATAAGATAAAATTCCTTGGAATAGCTAAAATAATCAAAGCTGCAACAGATGCTCATAAACCCATAAAAAACCCAAGCATGGATGAAATACTTGAGACAGACCGAAAAGTAAAAAAAGAGGTTAAAGAATCTTTAGAGTGATTATTCTTCTGTAAAGTCTTCTACTTTCTCTTTTAGCTCTCCTTTGAGTAATCCCCTATTCTTTAGGTATTCTCTGGTCAATATCCAGAAGAACAATCCAAGGCTTTTCTTGCCTTTGTTATTGCAGGGTATTACTAGGTCTATGTTGTTTGATTGATTGTTTGTGTCGCACAGAGCTAGAACTGGTACACCTACCTTAATAGCATCTGTTATAGCATTTCTATCAGGCCACGAGTCTGCTGCAAGCAAAACCTTTGCCTCATGATATATATCCAAGTCTGGATTCGTCAGCATACCTGGCGGATATCTTCCAGCACACACCTTGGCACCAGTAAGCTTTCCAAACATCCTCAATGGCTTCCATCCATTTTCACGTCTGCTTACAACTAGGATCTCTTCTGGTGCATAGTTTGCCAAGAACCTGGCTGCTATCCTTATTCTTTCATCAATTTTCTGTAAATTTAAGACACTTAATCCATCAGGCCTAGTCTTATAAATAAACTGTTCCATATACTTCGTTCTAAACTTAGTGCCTATATGTATTCCTGCCTTAAGATACCAGTCAGTTGGTACTAAAAATTGTTCTTCTGCCATTTTTATTTATTTCCTCCTTGTAACCATCGCACGAGAACTGTCAGAATAATATCTGACTGCAGTTTTTTTAACCTCATGCAGTTATGCACAAGCTACAACGCTTGTACGTCGGTAATATAGGAAAGAAATAAAGGTTGGTTTATAAATCTAACTATCCGGTTTCTTCAGGAACAAGAATTGGATGAGTTTTGCTTTATCCCTGTTCTGAAAGCAAAACTCAGATTTAATTAATTTTTAAATTGATTACTTTATTTGATGGAACTTATCTTCCTCTTATTTAGCCTTTTTCAAATGCTGATGTATTTCCTGCTCTTTCCAGCCAGCATTCATCAATTTACCCTTAACATGCTCAAAGGACTTGCCTTTTGTAAGATGCTCCTTTACAAAGTGGCCTAGAACAGCTGCTTTAACCATATCCTTTGGCCAGCCTTTGTTTATCAGCTCATTTTGAATATCCTTGATGCTCATCTTCTTTGATGCCTGCAAGATTACATGTTTTAACTCTGCAGCATAAATCGACTCCTCAGGCCATCCTTTTTCAAGCAGATCATTATGAATATCATGTATATGTTTTCCTTTATTAAGCGCGCTTGAGACATATTTCTCTATACCAGACATTCCTTCTTCAACAACAGCCCTGCTAGATCTCTTGTACAGAACAACTCCAAGTAAAGCAGCTGCAATTAAAGCTATAGGAAGTACACTAAGGATGATGTTCCTTAGATTAGTTTCTAGTAGTGGGGGCTTTGATATCACAGGTGGCGTGTAAGTCTCTTTAGGCGTGGTGACTTGTCTTGGTGGTCTCGGCATTGGTGCTGTTGGCTCTTCCTCTGGTCCCTCTTCCACACCAACCACTGGCACAGGTGCTGGAATGGGTTGGATAGGTTCATGTATTGACTTCATCATTAGGCATCCTCTGCCATATTGTATTCTATCTAACTTCATGTAGAAATCATAGTATTGGTTCTTGTTTAGGTCATATTTTGCTGACTCGTTTACATAAAGCAGTATCCTTCCGCTTAATAAATTTCCTTCTACTGAGGGCATATCCAATACTGCATAATTATCTCCTAATTGAGTAAGAGTTATTGTATGCATTACCTGGTCAAATGTGAATGCAGCCTGGTCATTTGCTCTTAAACAAGCCTCAACACCAGCTTCAGTTAGTTGTATAGTGGTTGTAGTTACTCCAGCACCTCCTCCGCCTCCACCGCCACTAACTCCACCAGTGCCACCAGATGATGAAACAGCTATAGTTGCAGTAGCAGAGTCTGATTTTCCAAACTTGTCAGTAACTGTTAAGGTTGCTGTATGGGTTCCTACACCATAAGTATATGACGTTACATTACTATAATTATCTGGTGTTCCGTCAGTAGTAAAGTCCCATGTATAATTCAGAACATCATTCAGGTCTCCAGGTATATTGGGGTCAGTGCTTAATGTTGCATTAAATGTAACTGTTACTGAGCTTGTTCCACTTGGTGGACTAGCATTTATAACAGCTGTTGGAGCGTAATTAATAATATCTGTAAGGTTTTCTGGACCAGCAGTATTTGTACCACCCCATGTAACATTCCCAGAGTGCAATACTCCATCACTTATATTGGCATTAGCGACAACAGCGTCGAGTATTGTTGAATTGATTATAGTTGAGTTTGTTATTGTTGAGTTTGTTATTGTTGAATTGTCTATAGTTGAATTTACAATGGTTGAATCAGTAACAGTAGCATCATTAATTATCTTTGAATTTTCAATAGTGGAATTGGTTATTGTTGAGTCAGTTATATTTGAATCAGTTATATCTGAATAGTCTATTGTTGAGTCTGTAATATTTGAATCAGTTATATTTGAATACCAAACATGCGAGCCAGTAATATCAGATCTTGTTGTGTTGCTTTCTTTAAGATTGGACGGGTCTATTACTGTGTCAACACAATCCATATTATTTAGTGTTGAATCAGTTATATTGCACCTTAAGATTGTTGAGTTTATTATAGTGGAATTATAGATATTTGAATCAGTAATATCTATTGTTGGTCCTGATATAGTTGAAAGATTTATTGTAGAACCTACAATGCCAGGTATATCCGCTGTAACATTAGACGAATAAAAGGTTCCATTAATTGTCGAGTTCTCTATTGTGCTTAATGTATAAACATTTATAGTGAACGTATCACTAGTGCAGTTGTTTGATGCTCCTGAGTCATCACAAATAGTTACATTCACATCAAGGCTCTCTGTTGTAGTTGGGGCAGTCCAATTAATCAATCCAGTTGTATCATTTATACTAAGTTTTGTTGTATTAATGGAATAAGTTACTGTTTCTCCTGGGTCTTTATCGCTTGCATTAATGTCATATGTAAAGTTAACACCGACATAAGCTGTTTGGGTAGTTAAGCTATGCGTAAAGTAAGGAGGAGTGTTAATATTGGATATTGTCAGGTTATTGCTGTAATAAGTCGCACCATCTGCCGTCCCATCATTAGGCGTAACAGCTGCATACCATGTTTCATTTTTGACTGTTTCGTCTGAAACAGTTAAATCAGTTCTGTTTTCATATAATGCTTTGATTTGTGCTGCTGATAATGAACGATTGAATATCATTACATCATCTATGGTACCACTATAATTCATTCCAATAATCACTGTTCCTGCTGAATTTGAAATTGGAATTAGTCTGCCTGTAGCCACAACACCATCAATGTATTGTGTACCAGAAACATTTGCAACATGATGCCATGCTGTATCTGAGGAATTTTTTACCCACATTACCTGCGTTATTCCTAAAGTTGATAAAGATGTTACGTTGATATAATCATCACCATCAAAGCTATAAGCACCTTTGCCGTCATAGCCACCAGCAGCATCCCAAGTTGCATTCACGATTGTTACATTATTTGCATAACTAGAATAATCTTTAGTTGCATTCGGAACACCTGAGGAGTTTCCACTTAAAGAACCACCTTCAAACGGCATGTTTAGAAGCGTAATTGATGCATTATCAACATACCAGTTAATAATATTCTTAACCTCATCATTATCCACATCAGTTGTATTTATTATATGTAAGGTTAGATTATCATAAGTCCAATTGCCTTCGGTTGTTGCATTCAGTATAATTGCAGCAATTGTCGGAACAGTATTGACAACAGTAAAGCAGTGTGTGGTAGATTTATTTGAATATCCTGCACTATCATTTGCCCAGTAATACCAGCAAACTAGGTTTCCTTGGCTGACTGTGATATTCCTGGATTCAGAGGCATTACGCTCCCTTCCTGAAATGCTCACAGTCTCATTAACCCAGCTGCCATTTACATTTGTTGAGAATATATAAACACTTAAGCCATGGTCATCCCTTATTGTTATATTAGCTGTAAAGTTATGGTATCTCTGGAAGGTATCTGAATCATTAATGGCATTTAAGAAGCGGGGATTATCTTCTGTTACTTCTAAATTAACATTGTTAGAGCCTGTTTTTGAATGGCCGTCTGAACCAAAGAAATTAATCCTATGCTCACCAAACCAATAATCTACTGGAGTTAAAGTTACAATACCTGAGCTTATACTTACGCTGATATTTAGGCCCTGCGTTATTTGGGTGGTGTTGTCCCTAGCAATCTCACCAGGTGTTTTTGCATAGTCAAAGACTGCAAACTCATCAATAACCGAATCTGCCTGGTAACCTGCATACATATACATAGCTAATGATGTAGGTGTAACGATTCCAGTACTTGTATTCTTCAGCTTTCCGTCAATATATATGCTCATATTGCCTATTGAATTGTTCCACGTTGCTGCAATAAAGTGCCACTCATCCTTTACCCATGAAGATATATCAGCAGTGGTATAACTATAATTACTATAAGTTGAATTACCTATAGTTATTGAGCTATTGATTTCAAAGACCAGTTGAGCTGATTGCCTCTTTCCAAATAGGAAATAATTTCCAGTATCATTGTATTCCCTAAAGAACCAGTGGGTGCCTGTATCATTTCCATCCCACTCTGGCTTCACCCACATCTCTACTGTACCTGCAGCAGGGTTAAAGTTATCTCTAGCAGCGATGGTTGTATTATACATTAATGTGCCTTCTGCCCTTGCTCCAGTCACAAAGGATGTTGCATACGGCTTTTTCTCAAATTGCACAGCATCCACCCAGACGTATGAAGCATTACTATTGTCTATTATTATCCTTGCATAAGCAGCATTTGCTGGTGCAGTTTCAGTAGTCTGATATCTTACATATGAGGTATTAATAGTTGGTTTTGAACTGCAGTTTCCGGTTGCACATATGTTTGTGGAGATAAAGGCCCGGGACGAGTTTAACCAGTGTATATGAAGCCTTCCAGTCATAGTGCCTGTTTCACTCTTCAGGTATTCACTTAATGTATATACAGCATTAGCATCTACCTCAACCACTTGTTCATAATGATTGTTAAGATTGACTCTAACAGAAGCCACACCAAATGATGTGTTAGATGCATTTGTGGTATTATACTTAGGGCTATTAACAGCTGTCCAGTTATCTAACCCAGAGCTATTGTCCTCAAAGCTTGGATTTATTATCAAATTGGTTGAAGTAGCTTCCATCAAAATTCCGTCAGCATATTTTCCACCAACAAAACCTGCATTACTAATACTCCCACCAATTGCATTGACATCTGTTTCATTTTCCAACATATCATAAAGCAGTGTTCCTCTTGGCATTAAAAGATAAGAATAACTCAAGTCGTCATTATCCTGGTCAGAGTAATAACTGCTTAGGTTTATGTTGGTGTTGTCTGTATCCTCTGGCCAGCTCTGGTCTGGGATAGTTCCATTAAACACTGGCACCCTATTCTGCACTGTAAAAGTCTGCATCGGTGTCTGGTTTGAGTTTCCTACAAAGTCTCTTGCATACGAATACCAGTATACTGTCTCACTATTGTTTAAAAGCGAACTTGAGATTGTTGCAGTAAACACATTATCAGGGTCGATTGGCGTTGTTATATTGGTCCAAGTACCGCTTGCATTATGTGAGAAAATAACAAGGCTAAGATCATACTGGTTAGCAATTGTGTTGAATGGATTTGGCCATGTTGTATTCAATTGCACATCCATGTCATTATAAACAGGATCAGGAGTTCTAGCTATCTTAGAATACTGCGGAGCAGTCTGGTCTGTATAAAATACAAATGTTTTTGACAGGTCATTCCCTACAATATCAACAGCATAGAGTAAGAGCGTATAATTGCCGTCTGGCCAGCCTGAAATATTTACATTATCTGTCCAGTCATGGGAAGTCCTTGATACATTAGAGGTGTTGGTGTTGTTTTGCATCAGAGCTCCTGAAGCATTTGTTATGCTATAGCTTGTATTGACAAATGTATTACGTACACTCAGATTCAGATTAAAGTCGCTGTTAAAGAATTTGTTATCGGGGTCTGGGTAGAAAATATCTATTGCTGGTATTGTGTTGTCTACTGTAAAGTTCACTGAGGCATTTCCTGTAAGACCGCCCGTATCATTAGCATAAACCAAAAGTGTGTAGTTTCCGTCTGAAACTGTGCTGCTATCCCATGTGAAATCCCATGGAGAAGTTAAATCTCCGGTGGTATTCCATGATGTGTTCATTATGTAGTACCACGCACTATCAACACCCCTTTCATCAGAGATATCAATTTCAAAATTAATTATCTCTCCCATTATCTCTCCAGGGCTTGGATTGGTAATTGTTATGTTTGGAGCAGACCAATCAACAATAAAGCTTACTTGAGTATTCTGCGAAGCGCTTTGCTCGCCTTCGTGCTGGTCTCTGCAGGTTATGTGGTAAGTATATGTTCCTTCACTTAACGATATGTTACAATTGATGTTATAGCTGCTTGTGTTGCACCTGGTTCCATAAGCCTCAGCACTAGAATAATCCATATCCCCTTCAGTAAGATAACATGTTAGTTCAGGCTCATCAGCCAAGGCTGTTATATTTGTATTGCCATTATTGACAGTATCCAACCATCCGTCCGAACTATTAGTATCAGTCTCAACACTTATAACTGCAACAGGATTTGGAGGGACTGTATCTTTATAGAGCACAGCATTGCTGAAATTCATTACACTTAAGCCAACAGGGTTGTATGCCCTTACGTAAGCAATTGATGTTTCAAGATGCTGCATAGAAAGGTTAGTCAATGATGCGTATGTGCCTGTTGTGTTTGTCCACTGCCATATTGTTCTACCAAGGCTGTCATTAACATAATAAGCATAATAGTCAATACCGCTCTCAGGATCATAAGCAGGGCTCCAATTAATAACTAATTGCTGCTGAGTTGTCCAGAATGCGCCGTTGTTTAAAGAAACAGCAAATCCTTCAGGCGGTGTAGTGTCTACATAGAAACTTTCTCCGCCAGAATAATAATATGTCTCTGAATTGCCTGCATAATCATAAACAACCAATCTAAATTTATGGCAGTATCCTGTATCTAGATTTACTCCTACTGAATATTGCCCCTGGCCTAATGAAATGTTTACTGTCTCATAGTTAGCAAAGCCTCCGCAAACCCCTTCTGTAACAACTGCTCTAGATTTTTGCAGTACAACAGTGCCAACCTGGCTAAGATCATCAGTTCCTGTATTTATGGTTACTGTAGTAACATTAATAGTTGTATTGATTGCAGGGTAACTTATAGAGCCATTATAAGGCTTGACATTATCGACAGTTATATTATCGCTGTAATACCACTGGCTCCATTTCCCATTCTCATTCTTTGCCCTGACATTCCAGTAATATGTTTTATTATATTCAAGCTCAAGGCCATATACAGTCACATCACTATTAGACGTTTGATTTGGGCCTGCTATATTGCTGTAATTAATCATAGACCCGTCAAATGCTCTGGTTCCAATAGCATACTCATACATGACTATAGTTGAGCCATTATCAGTGAAGTTCCAATATGCATGCAGTGATGCATCAAACCTTGTCCATACACCATCATCATGTATACAGCCTCCGCCTGTTGATGCGCTCCATCCAGGGCATGCAGGAGCAGTAACATCCTGATACAATACACCGCTGCTTGACACAACATCTGAAACAAGGCTGGCATTGTTTATTGCCCTCACATTGAAATAATACACCCACATATGGGTTAAGTCTAAAGCCACGCTCACGGAATTATTTGTTGCATTAACCCTTGTCCATCCCTTTGTGTTGTTCCATCCGCTGTTAGGGTATTTTGCAGTTCCAACCGAATACTCAAAGTAAGCAATGCCAGATTCATTATCTTCTTCATAAGTCCAGTTTGCAAATAGCGTTTCTATTGTTGCATGCGTGCTTATGTGCCCTTTTCCATCATAATATCCGTTGAAAACCTTTAGTATAACTGGTGGTGTTGTATCGACAATATAATTATAGATATATGCATAGCCTGTATCGTCGCCAATATCCTTTACACTAAATGT
>JAHWIC010000009.1 GCA_019322805.1 Candidatus Woesearchaeota archaeon
CCAAGGCAGAAAAATAAAGAAATAAGGCGTCAGAGCTTAGGACAAAAGACTCCGAAGAATCTTTTTTGAATACCGAAGTATCCATCACCTCCCTAAGTTGCTCCGCCTATAAGGCTATCTTCATCTTGGTTTATTTAAAGTTTACGATTAGAAAAAAATCCAGCAACATCAAAACTAAAGACGCCAACAACAATGGCGGAAAACTGAGTGCAGAGGAAAATCCCATACGAATTAAATTTGCCGCAGGCAAATTTATGGCTTTCTTCAAAGTGCGGGATTTTCCTTTGCGAATAGGATAAAATTTTCGAAGAAAATTTTAGCCGTGTTTGCCTGCCCTTGTTGTTGTTGGCGTCTTGGAGAATAAAAGAATTATTATTATATGGACGGTTTCAAAATGTTTACTTTTTAATTATCCCATAACCAATTAACCTAAACCTGTTCCCAACCATCCTGGAAACAGTAACCCTTGAGCCAGGCTCAGCACAAACAGGAAGCTTTAATTTACAGTTCACATGGTCCTTCTTCAGCTCTATAACAACACCAACAGTAGCTGCAGCGTTAACATTGAGCATTAAGGCTTCATTAAGCTTGATTGGCTCTACCTTTAATTCCTCTTTTGTTCCAACTACCCTCTCAAGCAAATGTGTCTCGAGCACGAATTCATACCACACCTCAGGCAGTTTTCCTGGCTTGCCGACAACAGAGCCAGCAAGCTTGTCAGATTTTACAATAGATGGATCCAGCAAGGTCATAACACCAAAAGAACCGCCTGGCTTTACCTCCTTGACATTTGCACCGCCGGATTTTAGTCCGACAATCTTTGTCTTAATAGGCTTCCAAATCTTTTTGTTCTTTTCCTCTACCTCATAACCAGGCTTTATCTCAATCTCTTCACCATCCTTTATAACGCCCTGTTTTAGTGAGCCGCCCAGGACTCCGCCAGTAAGCTCCTCTGGTTTTGTTCCTGGCTTATTGATATCAAAGCTTCTTGCAACAAGCATTAATGGATCTTTTGAAATGTCCCTCTCTGGTGTTGGGAAATTAGTCTCCATAGCCTCTATCAAAGGGCTTAACCCGACACTGTGCTGTGCAGATATTGGGATTATTGGTGCATCCTTGAATTTGGTATTTTTGATAAAATCCTTGATTTGCTTATAATTCTTCATAGCCTCTTCTTCACTAACAGCATCAACCTTGTTTTGAACTATGATTATCTTATCAACACCAATTATCTCCAAAGCCATCAAATGCTCTCTTGTCTGTGGTTGAGGGCATTCCTCATTAGCTGCTATAAGCAATAATGCACCGTCCATTATTGTAGCTCCTGACAGCATAGTTGCCATAAGGCTTTCATGTCCAGGGGCATCTACAAAGCTTACCTTTCTTAACGGAGTTGTTTCCCCTTTGCAACCAGGACATTTCTTTTTAGTTGTGTAGGTATTGCATTTAGAGCATTTCCTGAAAACAGCATCCGCATAGCCAAGCCTTATTGTAATGCCTCTCCGCAGCTCTTCAGAATGAGTATCAGCCCATTTTCCGCTGAGTCTTTCTAAGAGGGTTGTCTTTCCATGGTCAACATGGCCAATCATGCCTATGTTCAGCTCTGGCTGTTCTTTCTCAATATTTTTATCTGGCATTATTATTTCTTTGCCTCTTCTTTTGGAGCTTCCTTTGGTTTCTCAGAAATCGAAGATTTCTGAGGCTTAGAGGAGCTTTGCCCTTCTTTTGTTTCTTCTGCTTTAGGTTTTTCTGCTGGTTTCTCTTCTTTAGGCTTTTCTTCTTTTGGTTTCTCAGCTGGTTTTACTTCCGGCTTAGCGCCCTCTTTTGGGGCTTCTCCCTTTCCACCGCCTAAAACATCAGCAAGCTTTTTTGAGCCTTCTTTTAAAACTGAAAGATTAATCTGGGTTATATTCTCATTTATCTTATGTCCGCATACAGTCTTTCTTCTTCTTATCCCCTTCTTCCTTCTCACCTTTTGTCCTTTCCTGAGAGGCCTCATCTTCCCGCTATAGCCCACACCACCATAAAGAACAATCCTTTTTCTTATGCCCAGGATGCCGCTCCTCATAGGAAAGCCGCAGTAATCAGAGCCGCCAGTTATCTTAAACTCATAACCAGTTAAGCCAAAGCCGTCCCCTTTTATTGTCTCTCCAATATTCAATCCAATAAATGGAGCTGCCTCTTGATCCTTGACTTCCTTTTGGAAGCATTTGCCTGCTTTAGGGTCTGCTATTGTTAATTTAAAATCTGCCATAGTAAAACCTCCAAAAATTTTATTTTTGGAGACCAGGCGAAACCCGACTTGCGAAGCTCGCTTCGCTCGCTAGCCATATCGCCGTTGCCTCCTGATAGTTTCTTAAGACGTGAGAATAAGAGCTTATTTAAAAAGTCTTTGTTTGCTTAGCCCAAAGCGCATCTCACCAATGTGTCCATACCCCGGCGATGTTCATTCCGTGTGCCTCTTTTAAGAAAACGATTTCTTAACCTTGTTCCTCTCGCAGTTTCCTGCAGTATCAGATAATTCCTATTGCCGGATAAAAGCAAGTACCCATCATGATTTAATCTTTGCTTTGCCTGCCCTAGGATTTCCCTTAAACGAGAGTCATCAAGTTCATGCGCACGAAAATATAGGTTATTCATCATGAATATGGCATCAAAAGTTCTGCCTGGCAGATATCTTCCAAGGTGGTAACCATCTGCAATCATAAACTCAAGCCTTCCCTCACACAAAAGTTGAAGATGATTTTCCCAAGCATTTTCCAGTGCAAGCCCAATTGAATATCTGTCTAAGTCAATTCCAGTAACCCTTGCACTGGGATATAACTGTGCAATCTCAGCTGTTGTACGCCCTGCTGCGCATCCAACATCAAGGATTTCTCCCCCATGGATTTCCGGAAGTTCCTCCCCAAAAGTGTCTGCTACTCTTCCAGGCCGGGTATAACAACCAAAATAATAGTCCAGCATCTCCCTGGTTTCTAAAATTCCAAAAATTGATTCCACTGCTTGCAGCATTTTTTCAGTAGAATGAGGGATATTATTTAAAGTCTGCTACTATTAAATAGTTAAGATTAAGGTTTGCATGATTCAATAGGCTTTCCAAAAAACGGATACCTCTTACAAATCTCTGGTCTTGCCTTATAAATCTCGCAAGAATAACCATCAGCTTCTTTTTTTAGAAATATGCACTTGTCGTGTTCTTTCTTCAACACAAACCTTCCTTTAAATTCTCCAACTACTTCACCCTCGCAAAAATCATCTTTAGAATAGCCTAATCCCTCAATCTGTTTAATATCCTCGTCATTCAGAATAATGTACAGCTTCTTACAGCACTCACCGCAGCGCTCACACTTAAATGATTTAGGATCAAGCATAATGAAAAGTAAAATAAAAAAAATTATTTCTTATTTTTGGTCAAGTATTCCAGCAGCTCAGTCGGAACTGGCACAATTATTGTGCTGTTCTTTTCTGCTGAGATGTCAGTCATTGTCTGGAACAGCCTAAGCTGCAGGGCTTCTGGCTGCTTTGCAATAATCTTTCCTGCCTCTGAAAGTTTTTGTGCAGCTTGTGCTTCACCCAAAGCGAGGGTTACCCTTGCTCTTCTGTCCCTTTCAGCTTCTGCCTGATGAGCCATTGCTCTCTTCATTGCATCCGGCAGCTCAATATCCTTAACCTCAATATTGGTAACCTTAATGCCCCATGGATCAGTTGCCTTATCCACTATATCCTGTATCTTATGGGATATCTGCTCTCTTTTCTGCAGAATCTCATCAAGCTCAAATTCTCCCACAATATTCCTCATTGTTGTCTGTGCAAGCTGTGAGACAGCATAATTAAAGTGCTCAACCTCGATTATTGCTTTTTTTGCTTCAGCCACTTTATAATACAAAACAGCGTTGACCTTCAATGAAACATTATCCTTTGAAACGCATTCCTGGCTTGGAACATCAACAGCCTTTATACGTATATCAACCCTCTCAAACATCTGTATGACAGGTATTACAATCCTCAGTCCAGGCTCCATAACGCCAGAGAACCTGCCTAATGTAAACTTAACACCGCGCTCATACTGCTTGACTATCTTCAAGCTTGCCAGCAAAATAACCACAACCCAGAAACCTATAAAACCGCTTGTTCCTAAACCTAACATATTAAACCACCTCAGAAATTCAAAATTATAAGATGTTAATAAAGCTTATGATTTCAAATACTCCCCAATCCTCTTAAGCCCTTCCTCAATCTCAGCTTTATCAAGAGCATAACTTAACCTTATTCTTTCTTTATCACCAAACCATTCTCCAAGATAAGTTATAACTTTATGCTTCTTGAATAAATCAATAACTGTTTTCTTTGGGTTCTTTACCTTAGGAAATACGTAAAATGCTCCTTCTGGCTTCCAAAGCTCAAGGCCAAGCTTAAGCAGTCCTTCATAGATAAAATCTCGCCTTTCAAGCCATATCTTATGCTGTTTCTCGACGTAAGATTTTGGAGCTTTCAAAGCCTGATAAGCCATGTCCTGCGCTAAGATATTTGTGTTCATGGAAGTGTGGGTCTTTAATTCAATTACATTGTTAACAATAGATTTATCATTGGAATACAGATAGCCAACCCTTAAGCCGCACATTGCAAATGTTTTTGAGAAAGAATTAACAGTTACAACATGAGGGCCGGACAACATATAATTCTCACGTTCATAAATCAGGTCTTTATAGACCTCGTCTGAAATCAAAACAATTCCTAAATCAGTTGTTAACTTTTCAATCTCCTTCAGCGTCTTAACATCCTGGATTCTGCCAGTTGGGTTTGAAGGAGAATTAATCAAAACAGCTTTACAATCCCTAACCTTCTTATCAAAATCATCAATATCAATTTTGCCATTGACAGTTTCAGTAAAAACAGGCTCTAAACCAGCTGCCTTCACAACAGGAGGATATGAGTAATAATAAGGCTTATGCAAAAGAACCTTTCCGTGCGCTAAAGTTCTTAACACCAAATCAATAGCCTCAGAAGCGCCGTTAGTAATCACAAAATTATCCTTATCAGTTCCTTTAAATTGTTCTTGTTTAGAAAGCTCTTCTCTAAGATTATCATTTCCCTGGATTAAGCCGTACTTAAAAGCTCTTTGCTGAGGTACAACTGAACAAACCTCTTTTGGCGGCGGCAAATCAGGCTGACCAGAGCCAAAAGAGATTATTCCATTTCCATGCACTCCAATAAACATTGCCGGGCTCTTTAATTCCATTTTAATATCACTTTAAACCGTCATTAGTAACAATTAAATCTGAAAATCAATAAACAAAAAAACAATAAAAATTTAATCTGAAAATTCCTTTCACAACCGAGTTAAAGGTTATAGTAAGCGAAATTATATAAGCAATAGTTTCGCTTACTAAATAGTAAACGCAATCTTTCATAAAATAGTTGCGTTTACTAAATTTTCATCCGCTTTCTTCCCTTTAAGCTAGAACCTAAAGGAATGACTGATGATGATTTTTGCCTTACTGTTGAACATTAGGCAAAAATCCGATTTATTTTTTGTTTTATTGATTTTTTAAATTGATTTATTATTTTTCTAATGATGATTTTTTAAAATTGATCCTTTTATATTGATTTTTTCCTAATGATTGTTTTTCATTGATTATTGTTCTATTTTAAATCTTTTGCTTTAATTACCTTTATATATGGATAAATACCCCTCTTTAGTATGAACTTCCAAAACTTAACAAGAATAGAAACACCAGACACTTACCTGGATATAGCTTTCAGCAAAGCAAAGAAGACTGTAGGGAAGGTTAGGGAAAAAACCAAGCTTAGGGAAGGTGCAAAAGAGGCCAGACTTGAAAAATCAAAGAAGATTGAAACAGAAAGGATCAGCACAATAAGAAACATCCTCTACGACAGGTTAAATGAGATTCTAACCTCTTATCCAAGCATCGACAGGCTGCCGATATTCTACAGAGAGCTTGTAAAGTGCACGCTTGATTATGCAGCATTAAAGAAGTCCTTGGGCGCTGTTAACTGGGCAGCTAAAAAAGTGAATGAGTTCTTCAGGCTCTATCAAAGCAAGATAGCAAAGACAAGGGACCTTGAGAAAGTAAACCAGTACAGGCGTGAGTTTTATGGCAGGATTTCTTCAGTTGTAAAGAGAATCAAAGAAGAGCTAGCTTACCTTGAGGAATCCAGAAAAGTCATGAAGGATTACCCAGCTGTTAAGACATCAGCAAAAACAGCAGCAATCATGGGCTTTCCGAATGTAGGAAAAACAACCTTATTATACAAACTAACAGGCTCAAAGCCAGAGATAAAGAGCTATGCATTTACAACAAAAAACATCAACATAAGCTACATCGAAACAAAGGACAAGAAAATACAGCTTTTAGACACACCAGGAACACTAAACAGATTTAACAAGATGAACAATATAGAGAAACAGGCTTATTTGGCATTAAAATACTGTGCAGACTTGATTGTCTATGTCTTTGACATTACAGAGCCGTTTCCACTAAAAGAGCAGGAAGAATTATTGAGAAATCTAAAGGAATTCAAAAAAGAGGTAATAATCTACCTAAGCAAAGCAGATATCCTGGAAAAAGAGAAAACCAATGAATTCAAAAAGAAACATAAAGAGAGCATAACAAAACCAGAAGAACTAAAACAAAAACTTATTTCTTCCCTTTCTTAAGATAAACTGTTCTTGTAGGGAATGCTATGTTTATTCCAGACTTTCCTAAAGCATTGTATATATCGCACACAGCCTTTTCTCTGGTTAAAAACCTCTTTGTTATGTCATCAACCCAAAACCTTGCACTAAACTGAAGAGCAAAATCACCCATCTCAAGGAAAAGCACCTGCGGCTCAGGATCCTCCATTATGTCCAGTTTCTTAATCACGCCCATAACAACCTTCTTAACCTTGTTAACATCAGAGCCGTACTCAACACCAAAATCAACTATAACCCTTATTTTGCGGTCAGGCTGAACCAGGTTCTGTATCCTGGAATCAGCAATCTTTCCATTAGGCACGATTATGATTTCATTGTCCCATGTTCTTATCTTTGTGCTTCTCAAGCCAACCTTATGCACAGTTCCCATCTCTCCTGATTCAAGCTTTACTATATCGCCAACCTTGTAGGCATTATCCATGATTAAGGAAATGCCTCCAAAGATGTTGCCTAAAGTAGTTTGCAAAGCAAATGCTATTGCAATGCCTGCCACACCAAGCCCCGCTAATAAAGGACCAACCTTGACGCCCCACATATCAAGCACAACTGCTAAGAATAACAATACAATAACTATTCTTGAAAATTTATAAAAAAGCTTTATAACTGCATTTCTCTGTTCCCAGCGCTTGCTGGATACCTCTATGATAGAATCAAATACCCGTATTACTATATAAGCTGCTACAATCAGCACTAATGAGAATATCAAGCGCTCAGAAAACAGGTCAACAGCTTTATACAAACCAAGAGGTATTATTGCCAGCCTTATTCCAAACAAAAGCAGCAAAAGCGCTAATGGCTTGTTCGTGTGCTCAATGATTAAATCGTCAACTGTTGTCTTTGTTTTTAATGCAAGCTTTAGTGCCCATTTCTGAAGTATCTTCATTATCCCCCATGCTAAAAGGAAGAACCCTGCAAAGATTGTCAAGGACTGAAGATAGGTGGGCATCCAGTATAGATAAGTACTTAGTATAGCAGAGATCACACCAATTGTCTGATTCAGTTCACCAGCCATACGGGCAACAAGAAGTAGATTATATTTAAATGTTATTATTTGCCAGCAGCCGAGACTGTCTTTATTTGTTTTCCTTCATCTCAACCCTGCACGAGCAGGGCAGTTTTTTTGCTGCGCGTGTAAATGCCTTCCTTGCAAGCCCTAGATTTGCTTTGTCTATCCTGATCTCAATCAAAACCTGGTCTCTCTTGACCCTTGCTGCACTGCCTATCGGCTTTCCAAAGGACTTCTTCATGCCAGTGCTAAACCTGTCTGCACCAGCGCCAGCTGCCAATGGATTTTCCCTGAGAACATGATGAGGATAAACCTTAACAGCCATAAAATACCCTGTTGCACCAAGAGCCTTTTCAAGAATCCTGTTTGATGTTTGCCTTGCACTCTCCAGGGAATTATCTCTTATCTGAATATCTTTGTTTGAGAGGAGATTAAGTGTATAGCCATATTTCTTTTTCTCACTCCCCATATTAAACCTTACAACCCTCACATTAGGGTTTGCTCTGATAAAAGACTTCTTTCTGTACTTAGATACCCTTGTGTAAGGCCTCTCTAATCTTCTGTATGCACAGGCTTTTCTTATCCTTGCCATAGCTCGGAGAAATTATAGCTGGTTTTTAAATGTTATGCTTTTATTTATATACGCATTTTTACCACTGAACTTATAGAAAAATTTATAAATGAGTTATATCAGAATAGGGTATATTGATTAAAAAGAGGTGTAAGAATATGCGAATAATAAAAAGTAAGAGGTCTTCTTTAAACATATCCATAAACGCTATTGTGATTATAGTGTTGGCCATGACTTTCTTGGGTTTGGGCCTTGGATTTGTGAGGAACATGTTTGGGGGCATTACAGAGACAACCTTTACTGTACAGGACCAGATTAAACAGCAGATCCTGGATGACTTAAGGACTGGTGACAAAAAGCTGTCTTTCCCAACAAATGAGCTTCAGATTGTACACGGAGATGCCAAGGTATTAGCTATTGGCATTAAGAACACAGAGGTATCTGCCCTGAATTTTGAGATAGACATAAAATATATTCCTGCTTCAGGAGCTGCAGAAGAAATTCTGCCAGGCACCCCAAAAGATATTGTTATAGGCAGTGAGACCAAGACCCTGGGAGCGTTTGTGTGGGACTCAACAACCCAGATATTAGGAACAAATGAAGCAAGCGTATACCCAATAAAATTCACTGCCGGAGCAACTACAGGAACATATATAGTAAAAATACAAGTAGCGAAAGCAGGGGATAGTGGAACTGGAGAGTATGCATCAAAATCCTTCTTTATAACGATTACTTAAAGGTGATGGAAAATGAAAAAACGCTTAACTGCACAACAGGAATTCGACATAATGAAGCTGGTGCTTGACAAATTCTTATGGCTGGGGTTTGTTGTAATGGCATACGGGCTTTACCAGATGTTCAATGTAGGAATCCCAATAGGATTGACATGGATAATCACTGGAGCAGTAGTATTGATATTGTTCACGGTGATAATTGTAAAAGAGTATGAAATCATTAAATAATTTTTTTCTTTTTTAATTTAAAATGAACAAAAAAGGAATAGAATTATCTGTGAATTTTCTTGTAACCATCATTCTAGCAATAACAATCTTTGTGTTCGGGATCATGTTCGCAAGAAACCTTCTTGGCGGCGCAGAAGACATAACAAGGATGAGCGAGGAAGACCTTGACGCAAAGATGGATGATCTGATGTGCCCTGGCGATGAGAGGGTTTGCTTTGGAGTGCGCACAAAAACTGCAAAAAGAGGAGAGCTTGTTATATTTGGTATAAGGATCCTCAACGTCCTTGATGACCCTAAGGAGTTTATAATTGAGGTAAATGCAATCGGCGCAATCTTAAAGGGAGAGCGCGACATCACAAATCTCCCTAACCTCGTAATATTCAAGTCTGTCAAGCCATTAGCTGTTCTTCCGGAGCGTAGAACAGAAACAATTGACACCAATGACGATATGAAAATTGGCGTAGGGATACAGCCGGCAAATAATGCGCCTCCTGGAAAATACATCCTTGATATCTATGTCAGATGCCCGGGCTGTGATGAAGAGGTTTACGGCTATAACAAGTTATATGTAGAAGTAAAATAATTAATAATGAACTATATCTGAGAAGCTTTTAGCGTCGAGACTTGCTCCTCCAATTAAACCGCCATCAATGTTCTCTTTTGCCATAAGCTCTTTTATATTCTTCGGCTTTACAGAGCCGCCATAAAGAATCCTTGTTTTTTCAGCTGCCTTTTCACCAAAGATATCCTTAAGCAATTCCCTTATAAAAACATGAACTTCCTCTGCCTGTTCTGGTGTTGCAGTTTTTCCTGTCCCAATAGCCCATACTGGCTCGTAAGCGATAACAACCTTAAGCATCTCTTCTTTGCTTAAGCCAGCCAAGCCATTCTCAACATGATCTTTAACAACATCCTTTGTTTTGCCTGCCTCGCGTTCTTCAAGCTTTTCTCCAACACATACAATTGGAGTTAAGCTGTTCTTTAAAGCAACCTTTGTCCTCTTGTTTACTGTTTTGTTGGTCTCATTAAAATAAGCCCTTCTCTCTGAATGGCCTATTATCACATGGCTGCAAAGCTCCTTAAGCATTAAAGGCGAGATTTCACCTGTAAAAGCCCCTTCTTCCTCAAAGTACAGGTTCTGTGCTCCAACCTTCACATTTGATGCTGCAAGCTCTGCCTTGACAGAAGACAAAGCTGTAAACGGCGGACAGACAATTATTTCTCTATCTTTAACATCAGCAACTAACTCCCTTAATTCCTTGACTAAAGAAACAGCCTCCCCAATATTCTTGTTCATCTTCCAGTTTCCCGCGATAATGGGTGTCCTTGTCATATTATCCACTTTATTTTCTACTTATTCTTTTTAGAGCCTTGTTTAAATACTTTTCTTTTTTGACTATTTTATGGTTTAATGATAATACCCGGACAAAGAATCCGATCAAAACCAAGATAAATCCATGGATGATGATATTAGAAAGCAGCTGCCTAGCAAGATCATAGAAAAGTCCTATTGGATACATAGCTATCAGATTGCTTCCTTCTGAAAACAGCCATGTTCCTCCTTCAAAAAGCATCCTATGGAACACATCAAAATAAAGCTCGAAATTCAGGACTGAAAACAGCAAATCAAGAAGAGCAAAGCATACTGTTAATAGCCCTCCTCCAATCAGCACATTGATTACTGGCTTAGTCATCGAGTCTTTATTCAGCCAAAGAAAAACAGCAAATAAAACAAGGAAAATAATCAATGAAAAATTAAGCAAACTAAAGCCAGCATTAACCGCCTTCTTTACATCCAACAAATGCTGTTTTTCCTCGCCATCATAGATATCAATATCAACTAATCCGGGTTTCTGGTCTTTAAAATAATCAAGCAGCTTTCCATCAATCTCATCAGCATTCTCAAATTTCTCATAAACACCCTGATTTTCAAACTCAGCAGAGTGAAGGTTTGTATCAAACAATATCAGCTTAAAATTAAGAAGGTAAAGAATCAGAGGAATGATTAATATCAACAAAACAAGAAGGGTCTTGGAGATTATTGATCTTTTCATCTGTTTGTTCTTCTCATCTTGGATATCAATCTTTCAAGGGTGTCTATCTTCCTCATAAGCTCAAGCTTTTCCCTGTCAACAGCAAGTATACTATCTGCATACTTGGTTAATTCAAAGTCCTCTTTCTTCAGGTTTTTGCTTACATCTGACAGCTTGGATATTGTCTTGTTCAATTCATCAATCTTTGGCTTTACAGAATCAACCTGAGCTTTAAGCTCAGCATAGCCGCCATAGTCTTTCTTTAGTTTCTCGATATTAACATTAAGCTCTTTTCCAAGCTCGTCCTCAAACTTCTGCAGAACCTTTCCTTGCAGCTGAGATTTCAACAATTTAAAATCATAGACCTCCTTCTTGAGTGATTCCTTGGACTCATTTATTATATCCAGGTTTTTCTCAAACCTCTTAAGGAAATCCTCGTGTCTTGCGCTAGAATCATTAACTGATTTCTTTAAGCTCTCAATATCAGCCTTAAAAGAAGAGACCTCTTTCTTTAATTCATTAAAATCATTAGAAACAGCCTTGATATCCTCTTTTATATTCACCAGCTCTTTTATTTTGCCAAGCATAAGAACAGAAATAGGTGATTAATTTATAAAGATTACTGGTCAATTACTTTCCTATCCTTGCCTTTCTTATCCCTAACAACAAGCTCTCGTTTTCTTATCCTTCTAAGAATCAACTCATCAACCTGCAATTCTCGCATAATCATCTCTTTTCCAGTCACTTCTTCCTGGGCTCTTTTAATTTCATTCTTGATGTCTTCGACTATCTCATTCTTAGGCAGTTCCATCAATGCCCCTGGGCCTGGAGAGCCACCTCCTTCAATAACCATAGAGCCTCTTGGAATATCAACATCTAATCCTCTAACTGCCTCAACCATCTCTTTTGAACCAGAATAATCAAGACCTACCCTATCATACCTAAAGTCACTAAAAACCTCTTGAGGTGTAGGGCTGTAAAATCTAGCAGTATAAGCAGGAAGATCGCTGTTCAGGAAATATTCAGCTACAACATTGCAGTCTCCTGAAAATGCATAGTTAGCGCTGCACGGATGATAGCTTACATTGCAATTTCCGCTGCGGTATCCCATTTTATTTTAGCACAAAAACCTCTTTCTTTTCTTTAGAAGCATCATTTATTGCCTCTTCAATTGATTTATGAGCTTCGCTCTTCTTTTTTTTAGGAGCATTATCCAGCCTATTGCTTGCAGCCATCTGCTTATGTCTTATTTCATCAGCTGCTTTTTTTGAAACGTTATGCGTCCATGAATCGTCAGCTTTTTTTGCTTTTTCCTCTTCTCTCTTTATATTGTCTATCAGTGTATTCTCTTTTTCCTGTTCTTTTTTCTGCTCCTCTTCCTCATGGTTGTTTTGGTAATCTCTGCTAAGAGCTTCGTCCTCTTTCCTGTTGTAGTCATTACTATTATAATGCTCAAAGGGGTCACTGCTATCATCCTTATCAAAATAAGCAGTATTTATACCTTGATGAGTATCCCCTTCATAACTTTGCCCTGGTCCGTGATTTGCCTGATATGCCATTTTACGATGCCCTAAAACCTGCAAATTTGTTCTCTAATTTAAATCCTTTCTTTTTTAACTTATTTGTAATTCTGATATTTATAAAAATAGTACAGAATTCCTTAAAATCCTCATATTCATCGATATTTCCAAGCTTGTTTAAGATTTCTTTTTCCATTTTAATCAGTTGGCTTTTTAAGTATGTCAATAGTCAATTTTACTATGGTGCGTGGCTTTAGCTCATCCTCTAAAAGCCTAGGTATAACTATAATAGATTGAGAACCGTGCTTTGCAATTTTCTTGGTTAAGGTGAATTGTTTCATCTTATGTATATTCTATACATAAGTAAGAGGAACTACTATTTAAAGCTTTCTGTTTTTAACTACTTAGAAGTAGTTACTATTCTATCTAGGGCTTATGAAAAAACGAAACATTTATATATGAGTTATTACATAGAAGTAATACTAGGACCTTACTGGTTCTAAGGGGGTATTTAAAAAGGGGAGAAGGATAAAAATAGAAGGCTCAATCGAAAAATGATATTAACAAACAAAAAGCTGTTTGAGGTTGTTGAAGAGATTGTAGGAGAAGCAGGTGTTGCTATAGTTAAATACCTAAAAGACAGAAAGAATATTTCTGAGTTTATAGTTGCAGAAAAAACTAAGCTTGATATGCAAACTACAAGGCATATACTTTACAAGCTTAATGATTATAACATTGCTTCATATATAAGGAAGAAAGACAGGAAGAAAGGATGGTACATAAGCTACTGGACATTCAACAGGAAAAGGGTAAAAGACCTTGTGGACAAGCTGAAGAAAGAAAGACTGGAAAAGCTTAAAGAGCAGTTAAGGCGTGAAGAAGAAAACAAAGGAAACTTCTTTATATGCACCAGGGCATGCGCAAGGCTTGATTTTGACCAGGCAACAGAGTCCCACTTTAAATGTCCTGAATGCGGCTCTTTGCTAAACCAGCAGGATAATTCCAAAACCATAGGGAATATTAAGGAAAGGATAAAAGAGTTGGAAGCCTGATTCTTGTAGTGAAGTTTCTAAGATAGAAGTATCTAAGGTAGGTAGCTCGCCGCAGTCTCGCAAAGCGAGACCAAATTTTCATCTCTCCTCGGCTAGCCAGGGAGAGATGAAAATTTGCCTGAGCAAAGCTCAGGTGCGGCTCGTGAAGAGTCCATCTTGAACTAATAGTGAGATTACAATTCTAACTACTTCTTCAGAATAATAAAGTTTAAAAAGTAGCATTCTAAGCTATCTTCTTATGGAAACTGTTGAATCGTTGGGGTGGATCAGAAATAATAATCTTTATGATCTTGCAAAGGGTGCTTCTCTCTATTTAAAAAATATTTTTATTCCATGCCTGAATGTCAAAGATGAAAAGGTTTTGATAATAGGGGATAAAGGTTTAAAGAACAGGAGAGTAGCTCCTGTTTTATCAGCAGGTTATTACCTGGCAGCAGAATCATTGAGATTAAACACAAAGGTTGTTCTGCAGAATATCAAAAGCCGCGGCCAACAGGCTGATGAGGATGTTATATGGGCTCTAGAAAACCTGGAGCAGGGCAGCGTAGTAATCATCAACGGCTCGGACAAGCTTGGCTCTTTAGAAGACTTAGGCAAAAGTTTCAGAAAACTCTGCATTAAAAAGAACTTCAGGTTTGTATCCGCAATGAGTCTTGGGTGCCTGCCAACAAAACATGTTGATTCTATTATATCAGCTATAAATGTTAACTACAAGCCATTACAAACGCAGCAGGAAAAGATAAAAGAAATCCTGGACCAGGGAGAAGATATACATATAAAAACAAATGCTGGAACAGACCTTCATTGTAATGTAAAAGGTATGAAGGCTGTTTCTGCAGATGGCGCTTATCTCTCTCCTGGCTCTGGCGGCAACCTGCCTGCCGGCGAGGTATATATCCCGATAAACGGAAAAAGGGTTGAAGGAAAGGTTGTAATCGACGGAAGCTCAAGAACCCATAAGTATACAACCTTAATCAAGAAGCCAATAACATTAAAAATAGAAGACGGCAGCATTACTGAAGTTGAAGGTAGTGAAGAAGCAAAAAAACTTGAGCGTACATTAAACTGGGCTGCCTCAAAATCAAAGCATCCAAATGTTGTGAGAAGGATTGGTGAGTTCGGTGTTGGAGTCAATCCAAAAGCCAGGATTATCGGCTCAACAGGAATAGATGAAAAAACCCTTGGAACTGCTCATGTTGGTATCGGCTCTAACTATTGGTTTGGAGGCTCAATCTACTCCATAATACACCTTGACCAGGTGTTTAAAGACCCTGTGATTAAGGTGGATGGAAAGAAATTAGAGATCTAGCTCCTCTTCTAAGAATTTTGGTTCCCTCATCCATTTAGGCAGCTCTAAGTGCGGATAGATTTTATCCAAATCCTTAAATGTATTCCTGGCATCTTTCATAAAGAATTTATTGTCTTCCTTTTATTTAAAGATTTATTAGTACTGTTAGAGGTAAACACCAATAGTGCTCTTACTGGATTGTAAAGTGAATTTGCCATCGAAAAGTATATAAAACAGAGAATCAGATTTGCGAATATGGCGTACAAACAGGTCATACTGGTGAGGCAAGACCTAAAGCTTCCGAAAGGAAAGCTTGCAGCTCAGGTCAGCCATGCCTCTGTCGGAGCTTTATTGAAAAGCAGCAAGGCTGTTATTTCTGACTGGAAGGATGAAGGCATGAAAAAGATTGTTCTGAAGGTTAAAGATCTGGATGAATTACTGAAGTATAAAAAAGAAGCAGAAGATGCTGGTTTAAACACAATATTGATAGAAGACGCTGGAAAAACAGTTGTAGAGCCAGGCACAGTTACATGCTTAGGAATCGGCCCTCATGAAGAGAAACAGATTGATAAAGTGACTGGAAAGCTGAAGATGGTTTAAAAATAATAGTTAAGAACAATAAAAAAAATCAATAAATAATAAAAATTAAATCTGAAAATTCCTTTCTTCTCCATGTAATTGGAATTTTCATCCGCTTTCTCTCCTTTAAGCCAGGATATAAAGGAAAGACCATAGATGATTTTTGCCTTAATGTGAAGTATAAAGCAAAAATCGGATTTATTTTTTTCTGATGATTTTTGTTATTGATATTTTTTCATTGATTTTTTAAATTAATTTCTTCAAAACATTTTTAAAGTGATTATTAATCCTTCCTTATATGGGCTCATAGCTCAGCCTGGTACGGCTTGCTACCAAGCAAGCTGTGGACAATTAGAGCGATCGCCTCTTACCCAAAAGGAAGAAAGCGATAGGTCGCGAGTTCGAACGCCGTTAATTGCGAAGCAATTATGGCACGAAAGTCTCGTTGAGCCCATTCTTCTCTTATTCTTCTACTCCCACACAAACCTTTAAATATAATACCTATTTAACTACATTCTAGTACTAACGTTGGAGAGCACCATGAAGTTCAAAGGGCTTATATTGGCTGTAGCATATCTTATTCTACTAAGTACTTTTGTAAGCGCTGAGAATTTTACTGTAAGAGGTGTATATGCAATAATCGGCAGTAATGAGGACCTGCTCGCTGATGGAGAAGAGATCTTTGTAAGGCCTGGAACAACACTTCAAATAAAGGGCGTATTTGAGAATAAATTCAGTACAGAAAGTAAGGTTGATGCTGATATTGATATGGAAGGGATTATTGAAGATATAGATGGAGGAAGCAATATTCAAAAGTCTGGCAGCCTTGATTTAGACCCTGAAAGTGTTGACAGCATAATCCTAACTTTCCAGATACCTCACACTACAACCGGGAATGACTACAAGCTAGACATAGAAATAGATGCTCAAGATGATAATGACAATAAATATAATTATGATTATGATTATCCTATAGAAATTATAAAGCCAGAACACGAAGTAATGATAGACAACATTGAGCTAGGCAGTGATGTTATCGAATGTGAGCCAAATATTGACATCTCTTTTGACATTCTAAACACAGGAGACAGAAAGGAGGATGACGTGAAATATATTATAGAGAACGCAGCTCTGGGCATTTATCTTAAAAGAACCGGGTTGATTCTTGATGAAGGCAAGACCACAAGTATAGCAAAAAAGGTTGTTGTAGACGAGAGTGCACCAGCAGGTGATTATACAATTGATATCAGTGCTTACTGTGACGATGACAGAACAAGTGTTAGAAGGAGTGCTGCAATAAAAAAAGAGGCATGTAGCGCAGCTGCACAGACTAATACTCAGACGCAGCAAGACACACAAAGCAGCACACAACAAACTGACTCAACCACTGCTGTAAATAACCAACCAGCAGATAGCCCGCCTGCAGATACACCATCATCAGAACAGGGTACAGGTACACAACAAAGAGTGGTGATACTACCTGATATTGAACAGCCAAAGAAAACATCACCACTGCCAGTTATCCTCCTAATAAGTACAGCAATAATAGTAATGGCTATAACAGCCTATTTTGTAATAAATACTAAGAAATAGTTTATTTCTTCTTTTTCTCTCCAATCAGATTATACAGTGCGTCATATGCCTTAATAGAGTCCTTTTTGCTTAGGATAAGTGTAAGCTCTGTAAGAGTTGAAACTACCTCATAGATATTGATATTTTCCCAGGCAAGCTTTCTGATAACATTGAAGATTATTCCAGGAGTGTGCAAGAAGTCTCCTTTAAATCCAATTGTGAGAGCTGCTAAATTAGCCTCTTTGCTTAATATCTTCTCTCCTTTGAGGAATTTAGTTAATCTATCCTTGTACCTCTCATTAATTATGATTGTTACTTCGTAATTTCCCAAGATAACGTTCAATGTGTCGCCACGCTCAAAATTAACTAAACCATATAACTGCTTTAGCTTTGCAAGCAGGCTAGGGCTTTTTACAACACAAAAATCACATAGGTTGGTTTTCATCGTGATTTCAGAGCTGTAATCAAAAGGAGCAATCCTTATGCGGCTTTCCTCAATCTCATCTGAGTATCTGCGCAGAGCCATGACAATCGCAGAATGTTTTACTTCCTTACCAAGCTCTTCCTCTATCTTTGGCTTTATCTGCTCAGCTAAGTTGCCATAACTAATTAGTTTCTGGCTTAGAGCTTCCTCTAGAAAAGGCTTGTCATTGATGATTTTCTTAACTAAGTGGCTTACTGTTACCATCTTGATTTTGACAATTTGTTACTATTATAACATCAAGTTTATATTGATATTTAAAGTTTTGCTTTTTCCAGTAGTTAATAGAGTAGAAAATCCATTCATGGGTGGCTGGATTTTTTTAAAGAGCTTTAAAAAAATCATATTCAAATAAATTAAAAAGATATTTAAACAAAACTCAAATAGGAAATTTGGGTGATAAAAATTAACATCGCAATAATTGGTTATGGAGCAATGGGAAAACTGGTAGAGAAGTTTGCCAAGGAAAAAGGAATTACTGTCAGTTCTATCATAGATCCGGTTGCAGAAGGAGCAACTCACAAAGAGATTAATGTAGAATCCCTTGATGGAGCAGACGTTTGCATAGAGTTTTCACTTCCAGATGCTGCTATGGAAAATATCAAAAAAGTAGCAGAACTAGGCAAGGACCATGTTATGGCAACAACCGGCTGGCTGGATAATGTAGAAGAAGCAAAAAGAATCATAAGCAAGTCAGAGACTGGATTCATATACGCCTCAAATTTTTCAATAGGAGTAAATGCATTTTACCGCATAGTGAGGATTGCAGCTAAGATATTCAACAACCTGCCTGATTATGATGTATCTGCCTATGAGCTGCATCACAAGAGGAAGAAAGACAGCCCGTCAGGCACAGCAAAATCAATAGGCTCTCTGTTGATAAAAAATATTGACCGCAAAACAAAACTCGTATTTGACAAGCTTGACCGCAAGATTGCGTCAGATGAACTGCACTTTGCTAGTGTACGTGGCGGCGATGTCCCTGGCACGCATGTTGTCGATTTTGACAGCACAGCTGATACCATAGAGCTTAAGCATACTGCAAGGAACAGGAATGGTTTTGCTTTAGGCGCTTTATTAGCTGCTGAATGGATTAGTGATAAAAAAGGATTTTTCGAGATAAATGACATGATGGTTGAAATCATTAAATAATGAGGTGGAAGAATATGCTAAAAGGCGTTTATACTGCAATCATAACACCATTCAAACAAGACAGCTCAGTAGATTGGGATTCACTAAAAAAGCTTGTAGAGTTCCAGATAGAGAACAAAGTAGCTGGCATTGTTCCGATGGGAACAACTGGAGAATCACCAACACTAAGCCATGAAGAGCACGATAAGGTAATTGAGAAAGTAGTTGAATGGGTTAACAAAAGATGTATAGTAATAGCTGGAACAGGCTCAAATGCAACTTCAGAAGCAATCAGGTTAACAAAACATGCTGCAGAGGCTGGAGCAGATGCTTGCTTAGTTGTTAACCCTTACTACAACAAGCCAACACAGGAGGGATTGTACAGGCACTTTAAAGCTGTAGCTGATTCAGTTAAAATTCCAATTGTTGTCTATAACATCAAAGGAAGAACAGGAGTAAATGTTGAAACCCCAACCTTAATGAGGTTAGCAAAAGATTGCAAAAATATCCTTGCTGTGAAAGAAGCGTCTGGAAACCTTGACCAGATGAAAGATGTAATCGCGAATAAGCCTGATGATTTTAGTGTTTTATCAGGCGATGATGGAATAACACTTGACTTAATCAAGGCTGGCGGCCATGGTGTTGTATCAGTTGCATCTAATTTAATCCCAGACAAAATGGTTGCAATGGTTAGTGCTGCACTTAATGGAAACATGGAAGAAGCAGAAAAACTTAACTCAGAGATGGCAGAGTTTTTCGAAGGCGAGTTCATAGAAACAAACCCTATCCCAATAAAAGCAGCCTTGGCAATGAAAGGAATGTGCGAAGAAGTTTACAGGCTTCCAATGTGCGAGATGTCTTCAGAGAACAAGGAGAAATGGAAGAGGATTCTTGAGGATATGAAGCTTCTTTAAGCCAATTGACCGAAACATTTATATATTAGTTATACATTCTAGTTATACAGTTAGACATAGAGGTTATACAAATGATATGCTGCAAAACAAAACAATGGGGGAACTCTTTAGGAGTTATTATACCCAAAGAAGTTGTCAAGGAGATGAATATCAAGCCTAATGAAGAGGTTTGCTTAGATATAAACAAGAAAGGAACAAATGTTCTAAAAGAATTGTTTGGTGCTTTGCCATTCAAGAAGGCAACCAAGCAGTTGTTAAAAGAATCAAGAGAAGAATTAGAGAGTAAACACATCTAAAATGTTATGCCTTGACACATATGCACTAGCTGAGATAGCCAAAGGTAATTCAAAGTTCGTTAAGTTAATGAATAGTGATTTTATAATAACTGATGTTACACTTGCAGAGTTTTATGGTATAATATTAAGAGAATATGACGAATTAACAGCAAACTACTGGTACAAGAAATTAAACTCATACAGCAGGCCTGTTGATAAATTAATATTGGTAAAAGCTGTAAAATTCAGACACCAAAACAAGCAGAAAAGGTTATCATTTTTTGATTGTGTAGGGTATATCTATTCAGTAGAAAACAATCACAAATTTTTAACAGGAGATAAAGAATTTGAAAAAATGTCTCATGTTGAGTTTATGAAAGCTTAAAATGTATGAAATAAAAGAACCTTTGGAGAACAAGAATGGAATTTTGTATATCGAAGCAGCTAATACTCTAGAGTTAGCTAAAGAATTTGATACGCCATTATATGTTTATTCTGAAAAAAGAATAAGGGATAATGTAAAAAGGGTAAAGGCTGCTTTCAAGAAGCATTATCCTAACTTTAAGATGTATTATGCTGTTAAAGCTAATAACAATCTTGCTATTCTTAAGATCATAAAGCAGGAAGCAGACGGCTTTGACTGTGCAGCTCCTGAAGAAATCCATCTAGCTATGGAAGCAGGCGCTAAGCCTGGTGAAATCCTGTACTCAGGGGTATATCATAGGAATGAAGAGCTGGCATATGCCCTTAAAGCAGGGGTTAACATAAACCTGGAAGGAATCTCGCAGATTAAAAGATTATTGAAATTAGGAAAGCCTGATTTCATAAGCTTCAGGATAAATCCAGGCATCTCAGGCGGCTCTATAAAAGGCCTTGTGTTTGCCGGCCATGATGCTAAATTCGGAATAATAGAGAAGAACGTAGTTGAAGCTTACAGGACTGCAAAAGAAGCCGGCGTAAAAAGATTTGGAATGCATATGATGACTGGAAGCTGCGTTTTAGACCCAGCCTATTTTGAAGAAGCTTCTTCAAAGCTCCTGGATATAGCAGGAAAGGTGAGAAAAGAGCTTGGCATAGAGCTTGAGCTTATCGACATAGGTGGTGGCTTAGGTGTAAGCTACAAGCCTGGTGAGCATGACCTTGATGTTGAGGCTGCTGCAAAAAGAGTAGCTGCTGTCTTTGGCAAAAAGGTAAAAGAGCTTGACTTAGGCAACCCAACCCTGATGATTGAGCCAGGAAGATTTATTGTCTGTGACTCATCAATACTGCTGACAAGAGTCCATTCAATAAAACAAGCATACAAGCACTTTATTGGAGTAGATGCAGGAATGAATACTCTGCTTAGGCCAATGTTATATGATGCATATCATCATATTGTTGCAGCTAATAAGCTAAATGAAAAGCCAAGTGAAAAGGTAAATATTGTAGGGCCTGTCTGCGAGAACACAGACCAGTTAGCAAAAGACAGAATGATGCCAAAACTTGAAGAAGGTGACCTGCTTGCAGTCTTGAATGCAGGCGCATACGGCTTTTCAATGTCCTCGCAATACAACACAAGGCCAAGAGCAGCTGAAGTGCTTGTTAATAATGGAAAAGCAGAAGTAATCAGAAAAAGAGAAACAATCTATGATATCTATAAGAATGTGGTTGTACCTAAGAGGCTGAAATGAAAATACAAGCATCAAACAGAGTCAGATCAATTGGAAGCTATGCATTTGCTGATGTAGATAATGAAGTAGCCAAGCTCAAAAAGCTGGGCATAGCTCCAATAGACTTTGGTGTTGGCGACCCAAAAGATCCTACGCCTGAATTAATCAGAGCAGCATGCAAAAAAGCAGTTGATAAGCGCAAAGCAAGTGGTTATCCTAGCTATATTGGCACTCAGAAGTATAGAGAAGTCATCTCAGAATGGAGCAAGAAAAGATTTAATGCAAACCTTAATCCATTTAGTGAGATTGCTTCTAGTATTGGCGCAAAGGAATCTGTATTTAACTTCCATGAGGGTTTTGTTAATCCAGGAGAGATAGTCCTAATGCCAAATCCTGGTTATCCGCCTTATGAAAGGGGCACCTTATTTGCAGAAGGAAAGCCTTTTTTTCTAAATCTTACAGAAGAAAACAATTTCCTTCCTGATTTACAGAGTATTCCAAAGGAGATTGCAAATAAAGCTAGAATACTCTGGATTAATTACCCGAATAATCCAACATCAGCAATGGCAACAAAGGAGTTTTTGAAAGAGGTAATTGATTTTGGCCACGATAATGATATAATCATTGCTTCAGATGAATGCTATACAGAGATTTACTTTGATGAAAGGCCATTATCAATCCTGCAGCTGACAAAAGAGGGAGTTGTTGCAGTTCAAAGCCTCTCAAAAAGAAGCAATATGACCTGCTACAGGGTTGGCTGGTTGGCTGGTGATGAAAGAATAATTGATGTTTTCAAGAAAGTAAAGACAAACATTGACAGTGGGACTGCCACCTTTATACAGGACGCAGCTGCTGCAGCATTAAAGGATGAAAAGCATGTTGAAAAAGCAAGAGCTGACTACAGGAAAAAGCGGGATATAATGATAGAAGCGCTAAGCTCTGCTGGATTAAAAGACTGCACTCCAAGAGCAACCTTGTATATCTGGCAGAAGGCTCCTGAAGGAATGAGCTGCGTTGATTTTGCAAAGAAATTGCTGCATAAAGATGTTGCTGTAGTCACAACACCTGGAGCATGGATATCAACAAAAGCTCACGGCATTAACCCAGGAGAATGCTATGCAAGGTTTGCATTAGTTCCAACCCTGGAAGAATGCAGGAAAGCTGCTGAAAGGATTAAGAAGCTGAGCTTTTAAGTAAAATATTTAAACAGACTTCTTATTTAATCTATATTATGAAAAAAGAGCAGGTAAAACACTGGGCAGACTCTATTGCAGAACGAGTGATACATCAAAGGGGCGATAAATCAAAATATGTCTGCGCTTCTGGAATCAGCCCTTCTGGAACAATACATATTGGAAATTTCAGAGAGATAATTACAACAGAATTGGTTGTCAGAGCACTAAAAAACAGAGGAAAGAAAGTAAGGTTTATCTATTCCTGGGATGACTTTGACCGCTTACGCAAGGTTCCTGCAAGTGTTCCAAAAGAGTTTAAGGACTATATTGGAATGCCTTATTCTGATATTCCAGATCCTTTTAACTGCCATAAAAGCTATGCAGAGCACTTTGAAAAAGAGCTTGAAGAAGGCATTGCTGGCTTAGGATTTGATGTTGAGTTTATCAGGCAGTCTGAAAAATATAAGAAATGCGAGTATAAGGAAGGCATAAAGAAGGCCCTTACTGGCAGAAAAAAGATAATTGAGATACTTAACAAATACAGAAAAGAGCCTTTATCAGAAAACTGGTATCCTTTGCATGTTTATTGCGAGAAATGTGGAAGAGATGACACACAGGTTGTTTTCTATGATGGAAATTACAAAGTTGAATACGTATGTAAATGTGGCAATAAGGGCTTTGTTGATTTCTCTAAAAAAGGAATTGTAAAACTTCCCTGGAGAGTTGACTGGCCAATGCGCTGGGCGCATGAAAAAGTAGACTTTGAACCAGGTGGAAAAGACCATTCAATGCCTGGTAGTTCCCGCACAACTGGTGTTGAGATTGTAAATGCAGTCTATAATGAAAAAGAGCCTGTTTATCAAATGTATGATTTTATTGGTGTTAAAGGTGTTGGCGGAAAGATGTCAGGCTCAACAGGAAATGCATTCTCGCCAAAAGATGTTCTAGAGATCTACGAGCCAGAGCTTGTTCGTTGGTTGTTTGCTGGTACTCGCCCAAATGCTGAATTTTCCATATCGTTTGACTTGGATGTTATAAAGAATTATGAAGACTTTGATAAATGCGAGCGCATCTACTTTGGGGAGCATGAAGCAAATGAAAAAGAAAAAGCAAAGCAAAGCCGCATTTATGAGCTTTCTTACCCAAGTGCAGTGCCAAGAGCCATGCCATACCAGCCTTCTTTCAGGCACCTAACAAATGTTGTTCAGATTTACGAGAATGACATAAAAGAAGCAGCAAAGCATTACAAAGCAGAGCTTGCAAACAAAAACGACGAAAAACGGTTTAATGTCCGTGCACAATGTGCAATAAACTGGTTAAGGGAATATGCTCCTGCTGATATGAGGTTTAGGGTACAGAAAACTGTTCCAAAACATGTTAAGATTAATGATAAAGAAAAAGAGGCTTTGAAATTATTGGCAAAAGCTTTGAAAGAAAAAGATTTTGCTGAGAAAGAATTATTCAATGAATTCTATGAAATTTGCAAGCAAACTGGAATTGAGAATAAGCAGTTTTTTAAAGCAGCTTACCTGGTTTTGATTGAAAAGGGAAAAGGGCCTAAATTAGCGCCGTTTATCCTGACTATTGGCAAAGAGCGCGTAATCAAATTGTATGATTCTCTATAACAAAAACCGAACTGATTATATTTATCGTTCGGTTTCTGGAATTAAAAATCTCGCAGAGATTTTTAATAATTTGTTCCCATAATAACACAATGTTTTTAAATAGCAGTTTTTTCTCGAGAGAGAAGGTGATACTTGAATGATAGTAATGAAATTTGGAGGAAGCTCTGTAGGAGACCCTGAAAGAATCAAAACAGTAGCTAATATTATAAAAGACAGGCTGGATAAAAAGCCGGTTGTAGTTGTTTCTGCAGTTAAAGGCATAACAGATAAGCTGATTGAAACAGCTAATGCTGCTGTTGAAGGCAAGAATGTTCCTGGATTGCTCAAACAGATTGTGGATAAGCATGATAAGATCATTGCTGACTTAAAGCTTGATAAATATCTTGTTAAGAAAAACCTTAATGAGTTTAAGCAGGTTATAGAAGATATTGAGGAGTCAAGTGAGGCTTCTAATGAGGTTATGGACTTAGTGCAGTCTTTTGGTGAGCGAATGTCATCTAAATTAGTTGCAGCTCACCTGAATAAGATTGGGGTTAAGGCTCAAGCCTTTGACGCATGGGACATTGGAATGATAACAAATGGTGAGTTTGGAAAAGCAGAGCCATTAAGCGACTCGCCTAAAAAGATAGCTGAAGCAATAAAGAAGCTTGACTTAGTTCCGATTATAACCGGCTTTATTGGAAAAACAATGGAAGGCACTGTAACAACTCTTGGGAGAGGTGGTTCTGATTATACAGCAGCAATAATTGGCGCAGCGATTAACTCAGAAGAAATACAGATCTGGACTGATGTAAACGGTGTTATGACATCTGACCCAAAAGTTGTAAAAGAAGCAAAAACAATTCCAAAGATAAGCTTTGCAGAAGCTTCTGAATTAGCCTATTTCGGAGCTAAGGTCCTGCATCCTAAAACAATAATTCCAGCAATGAAAAAGGATATTCCAGTTAAGGTTCTAAATACATATGAGCCAGAGCATCCTGGAACAACTATTGTAAACAAGGCTGGGAAGTCCAAAGAAATCATAAAAGCAATAGCATGCAAAAAGAATATCTTGCTAGTCAGCATAGTATCTACTAGAATGATTGGAGCTCATGGTTTCTTAGCTCGAGTATTTGATATATTTGAGGATTATGCAAAAAGCATTGACATGATAGCAACCTCAGAAGCAAGTATTTCATTAACAGTTGATAAAGAAGACCATATGGACTTGATAGTTGAGCAGCTAAAAGAGATAGCAGATGTTAAAGTAGAGAAAGGCAAAGCAATTATCTGCGTTGTTGGAGACGGCATGTATCATATCCCTGGAATAGCTGGAAAGATATTCACAACCCTGGGCAATGCTAAAGTGAATGTTGAGATGATCTCACAGGGTGCTTCAGAAATCAATGTCAGCTTTATAGTGAATGATGATCAAGCAGATAAGGCAGTGCAGGCTTTGCATAGTGAGTATTTTGCTTAACGCAATTTGCTAGTCACAGAAGCAATTGATTTTTAACCTATATCCTCTACCCTTATAACAATTGTTTTATCTTTAATAACATCAAGCTTGTTTATTTCCTTGATTGCTTTCTGCATATCCCTTTCTAAAGCTTCGTGAGTTGTCATTATTAATGGAACAACATTCTTGTTTACTTCCATCTGCCATACACCAGCAATGCTTATCTTGTGTTTTCCTAAAATACCTGAGATCTTTGCTAATACGCCTGGCTTGTCTACAGCAGAATATCTTAAGTAATATCTTGACCTTATATTATCTATGCTTTTCAGCTTTAAGTTGCCAAAATAATTCAAAGGCTTAACAACCAGCTTTTTGCTTATCCTCTTTGCAATATCAACAACATCCCCTAAAACAACAGTCGCTGTTGGTAGCTGGCCAGCTCCTTTTCCATACAACATTGCTTTTCCTATATTTTCTCCTACAATATACACTGCATTCAACTCGTTCTTGACAGAAGCAAGCTCATGCCTCACAGGAATCATGGTTGGATGAACCCTTAGCTCAATCTTTCCATTGTCCTTCTTTGCTATACCCAACAGCTTGATAGTATAGCCAAGTTCTCTGGCAAATGTTAGGTCGCTCTTGCTTATCTTTGTGATTCCCCAGGTGAATATATCATCCTTAATCCTGGAATTAAAAGCTAATGAAGACAAGATAACCAGCTTTTGAGCTGCATCCTTGCCTTCAACATCAAATGCTGGATTAGCCTCAGCAAAACCAAGCTTTTGTGCTTTCTTTAGAGCTTCTGCATAACTCATTCCTTCATTCATTCTTGTCAGAATATAATTAGTTGTCCCATTCAGTATGCCGTAAATAGAATTAATATTCTCAGCAATATAGCTTTGCTGCAAAGCCCTGAGTATTGGAATGCAGCCGCCTACAGAAGCTTCAAATAAGAGATTAACATTGTTCTTTTCAGCAGCCTTGAACAGCTCTTGCCCGTACCTTGCAATAACAGCCTTATTAGCAGTTACAACATGCTTTCCCTTATTCATAGCTTTAAGTATAAATGTTCTAGCAGGCTCGTAGCCGCCTATTAATTCAATTACAATATCAATGCTCTTATCGTTCAGAACATCATTGATGTTCCTTGTTAATATCTTTTTATTCAAACCTAGCTTCTTTACATTAGAATGATCTTTATCACAAACCTTTGCAAGATTCAGCTTTACTCCAGAGCGTTTCTCTATCAATTTTCCATTCTTCTTTAGTATCCTGACTACTCCAGAGCCTATGGTTCCAATCCCAATAAGTCCAATATTAACTACCATTTTAAGATAAAGGTCAATAGAAAGAGTATATAAAAGTTTCTAATTGCGCTCAAGCTTGCCAAAAGCCAAACATAACATTGCATAAGGCTGCAGCAATGGGTATCTCTTAGCCTGCTCAGCATCATACCTATAACCAAGTTTAAGGGTATCCTTAATTTTGTCTAACTCCTCTTCTGTAAACATCTTCTGCTCTATCCTGCTAAAAACCTCGTCAGGCGTCATTGGTGCCTTCCTATGCGCCTTTTTAAAGTACATGCCCTCAAACATCTCTGCAGTTGAACTAATTCCGATTAAGGTTGCTGTCAGATCATCATAATAAAGGTTGCCGCAATAAACCTTGGGATGGGTATGGAATGTCAGCACATTCTCAAACCTGCCTGATTCGGGAATAGAGAATAGGTTATCCTTTAAGACAGCAACACTTTTTTGTCCATGCCCAACTAGTTGGAATTTCTCTTTACCACCCAAAGCTTTGTCAGAGTCAACCAAAGGAATATCCGGGTCAAGCATACCAGCATTCTGCACCAATGCATACATGAATAATTCTCTTGTATCGACCCTCAGCTCAATCCCCTGGCTCGAATTATACGCATTTACAGCCTCTCCTATAAGTACAGCCCACTTTGCTGCATTTAAAGAATTGTAATAAGTAGTTGGCCTTAATTCCCTAAGGGCCCATAAGGTAGTCAGCAAGCCAGGAAATGGCGCATTATAATCAGAGCCATCCTTGCCGTATAATGCGTTCCTTAAATCAGAGGTTAAAGTGCTGGGTAAGAAATTAGCGCTTTTGTTTCCGATATTGTTTACATTGCGCACAGCCAGTTCATATGTCCGGCCTTTTACCAAGCCTTCTTTTAAACAGGTCTCAAAATCAGAAATAATGATGGATGCAATATCAGAGGCTAATTCAGGGTAAGCAGCAGTTTCATCTCCAGACCTGGGAAGATAACCTTCAGAAAAGAGTTCCCTCAGCTTTCCCTGGTATAAAAACACGTCATCAAGAGTATGTGTGCCTTCCCTTATACGGCCAGCTGCTTCCAGTGCAGGTGTTCCAAGCCGTTCTTCAAGCCTGGTTTTTATTGATGACTCAAGTGCTTCGTACTTTCTCCTGGCCACAGTTTCATCTACTTTTCCTGTATGTATTGGCACTGTGTCTTTATTTAATTCTCTGTCATCCATCTCAATAATCCGGAATATAGAAAGATATATAACCTTTACTATCCAAAAGTTACTACTTACACTCTAAACAATAACACAGATAATCTTCCTTATCAGGCTTAAACATATGCTTCTTGCAAACCCATTTGCCGCATTTATCACAATAAGCATCAGTTATCTTATTGCATTTATAACAACGGCCTGCTTTAGCAGCAAACCGCTTAATATCATCTATATAATAGTACTTATGAACTGCTTTTCTTGAGTTCCTAGCAGTCTTAACATAAGGCCTTGTTCTGCTCTTATTGTTCATTTTGAGTGTAATGAAAAATGAACCTTAAAAATCTATCTGATTTTTATTGCATAATAAAAGAAGAAGAAAATAAAGAAAGATTTAAGCTTTTCCCAGGATTCTGAACACTTTAGTACCGCAATCAGGGCATGTGCCTTTTGCTGCTTTCATACCATTCTTCATAACTACTTCTGTAGGATCCTTTATCTCAACTTCTTTTTTGCACTTCATACATCTGCCTTTTGGCATTTTTTACACCTCTCAATATTGATAAATACTCCAAAAACTACCTGTTTATATCTGGATTAAGGCGCATAGTATATAAATGTTTTGTAAATTTAGCTATAAATTGCCTATTCTACTATATCAAGAAGTTCCTTCACATCAGTGATTACGTAATCTGCTCCACTTCTCTTTACCTTAGGATTTCCATACTTTGCAAAGCATGTCCTCATGCCCAGCTTCTTTGCTCCAGCTATATCGCGCTCTGGCCAGTCACCTATCATTAAGCATTCATTAGGCTTTACCTTCAGTTTTCTTAATGCAGCCTCAAAAGGCAGATTGCTCGGCTTATGCTGTTTTGTGTCTTCAAAAGCCACAACAACATCAAAATAATCGCCAATTTTCATTGATGCAAGCCTAATCCAGGCTTTTATCTTGGGCGCATCAGTAACAATCGCTAGTTTGACCCCTTTTTCCTTTAAGCGCAGCAAAACATGGTGCACATGAGGGTAGGGCTCTAAAAAACCGAATTTTACCTTTCTGTATGCTACTACACCATGAGCTAAGATCTTAGTGTCTATCTTGTTTGTTGTTTTCTTCAGGAATTTCTGGAAAATCTTAGGGTCCTCTAAACCATACTTATCATAAAGCTCAAACAATAGCTTTAATGCCTTATCCTTGTTGGTCTTTAAGCCGGCATCAATCATGGATGAGATTGCTGCCTCGCAGCACATATGCTTCATCTTCCAGAAATCTATCAGGGTATTGTCCAGGTCAAAGATGAGTGCTTTTATCATAAGGAATTAATTGATTAGTTTATTTATATAGTTTATGTTGGGATTTAAAAAAAGATTAAGAATTAGTCGTGTAATTTGATTTTGTTTATCACCTTAAGAATCTATCATCAGGTTAAATTTTATCTATCACAACTGATTGTGTAGTTGTTTGTTTTTATCGCCTTAAATCATCATTTAATAACGAAAAATCAACGAAAAATGCTGACGCATTTTTCTAGTGTAGTAAATTATTTTATAATTTATACACAATCTGAAAATTCCTTTAAGAATCGCATTAAAGGAATTTTCATCTTATTCTATTTCTTAAAGAACCAGAAGAAGATGATTTTTGCTTTCAGTGGTGAATAAAGCAAAAATCGGATTTATTTATCTTTTCTATTGATTATTTTATTGATGATTTTTGATGGTCTTCTTTTTTAATTAATGAACTCGCTCAGATTTAAGTTCAACAGTGGGGTCTCTTCTCAAAGGGTATACTATTGCTCCATCCCTGGTTTCATAACCTACAGGATTAGGCACTCCAAGCATTCTTAAAAGAAGCCTGACTTTTCCGTCCTCATAGCCGCCTGGCTCGCCACGAACAGAGATTGTTAGTACAGGGATGCCCTTTGCAGTTGTGTCATCCCTTCTAACCCCATTGAGTACAGGAAAATGCTCCAGATCCTTCTTATCAGCTTCTGGCAGAAGAAGATTATCCACAGTACCGCCATCTTCAATAACTATAGCTTCCTCCCTGAAACCTCCAACTGAGTTGTCTCTTGAAAATGCCACTGCTCCATAACCATAACCGCAAAATAGTTTTCCATAATCCCTCTTATCAAACATGTCGACAAACGCACTTACTTCATCTGCTGGCGCATCCGGGTGAACATAAAAACTTGAATGCCATCCCATCCTTACGAAGAATTGGAAGGGTTGTGGTTTAAAATTCTGAAGTACTGCAGGCCTGATATGATTCCCATAACCATTAACCTTACCCTCGCGGTCATCTATAAGTCTTCTATCTTTTCTTACAGTCGGCCTTTGTTTAATCCTATCATCGCTCATCTTAATCACTTTTTGAGGTAATGGAATATACTCAAATTTAAATTTTTCTATTTTTTGCTCTTTAGTTTAGGTATTCCCTTATAAGCAATCAAAGCTGCAATTATGATTATAGTCCAGAACAGAGTTTGATTTATCTTCTTCATAACAAACAAAGTAAGGTTTGTTACTACAACAACAATTAAGAGGATAGAAAGCACCTTTATAACTAATTCTTTTTGCATTTGTTACATAATCCCTTTTTCTTTTTGGAAGGCTCTATACCAAATATCTTGCTTGAAATCCAATACCCAAACCCTTCCAGAGGCACAGCATTTCTTGCATTTCTTCATTTTTTTCCACCTTTCTTAAACACAGCAACAAGCAATGCTGTTACTGGCGCAATCAGATTAAAGAATAATTTATCCATAACCTGCAATAATAATGCCTGCATTAAACCTACTTCTTCAAATATTAAAATTCCAGCCAAGTAAGCTTTCAGCCATCTTAAGACAAGCCATAAAATCAACAAGACAGCTATCAGGATTAACTGGAATTTCCAAGTATCTTTTTTGTAAGCTAAGTAAATACTAGCTGCAAAAATCAATATTGCAAGTATTGCAAAAATGCTTATTGCCATCTATATACAATCTTTCATAAAGATTATTTAAACATTTCGGAAATAGAAAAATGATGATCCTAGCCAAAGTGGTTATAGCAAACACAAGAAGATTCTAATATAATTAATTGTGTTTGCTCATCAAAAATCCAAAGGATTTTTGACTGTGCTCAGAAATGCAACGCATTTCTGACATATTACGAAGAGCAAACTATTGTTCGATTATTTGCTCTAAGTATAGAACCACCCCCACTAACAAAAAAAAGTAGCGCATAATTGGTTTAAAAATGTTTTGATTTTTAGTGAGGAAAAATGTATACTGGTATGCCAAACTATGATAAAAATAGAAGGCAGGCAACAAAAGCCCTCACTTTTTGTATTCAGCTATCTTTTGCCTGCAAATTTCAACTAATTGCTTTCCATAAACAGAGCCCAGCTTTAGCAGATGCGCAATGAACAGGATTGAGATCAAGGCAATTGATATATCCAAAACATAAGCCTTGTACAAGAAATCAAAAATTGGCTTTATTATTTTTACTTCTTTAGCTACAAAGAAAACAACTGTTAACAATGAAGAAGCAAGGTAAAACCCCATCATCTTTTCTTTCTTAAGATCAGTAGTTGCTCTTCCAGCTGCTAACGCAATAATGCAGATATTTATGAAAAGGGATAATCCAGAACTAAAAAGGGTATGAGCTAAGTAAACGAAAAATAGGATTAAGATGATGAAAACAATCAGGGTTATCATTTTTAGTCAGATTAAACCAATCCTTCTTAAATACTTTCTTGCATTCTCCTTGAATTTCTTACCTGTCCCAAATTTTCTTCTAAACAAGTCAGAACTGCTGTGCATCTGACTTTCTATCAGTTTTTTCTGCTGCTTAAAAAAAGAGTTATCCTTTCTAAGATTGGCAGCATATAATTCAACATAGTCCAAGTCTGTTTTGGGCATCATTCTGCTTCATGCTCTATTATGCGCTTGAACTTAATAAAATTTTCTTTTTTTAAGGTTTGTGAGAAGAATGTTCTTAAATGTCTTGCATCTTCTATATCTTTTTTCCCGCTCAAAATAATCTCCTTATACAATATCTCAAATTCGATTGGCGGAACCTTAAACTCGAAGTTACCTATTTTCATTTTCTGAGGATTGGTAAACTCGAACCATTTTGCCCTTTTAGTTGGATCAATAGGCACAAACTCTATATTTGGGAACATTTCTCCTTTCATTGCAAACCTGACATTAGAAAATCGTTCTACATAGCTATAAACAGCATAAGGGTCATCTCCCTGATAGCACCAAAAGTCATTCTTCAGTAAATCGTCAAATAAGCCCTTAAATTTCCCCTTAGGCATAATTGGAACCAATACATCGATATCCTCAGTTGCCCTCGTTCTTCCACTGCAGATGCTCACAAATCCACTTACAATCAAATAATCAGAATGCTTTTTTAGAACATCAATAAATTTTTTAATGAATAAGTCCAATTCTGTTAATTCTCTGTTTATCGCAATTGTGTTGCCTTCAACAATATAACCAGGGTCTTTTTCCATATTAAATAATAAAAGAAAGACTTGTTTATAAAAATTGCCTTAATTTTCTTATCAAAAAGATATCATTTTCACTCTATAAAAACCGAAACATACTCACTCCGCTACGTCAAAACGCCATAAAACCCGTGGTTTTAATTTCACTGTTCGTAGCTTTCGGTTTTCCTCTGAAAAAACCGAAAAGCTTATAAATGAAATACACACATAGTATGTATTTTGGTTAAAAGGGGTTTTGGAGACATTAAAAAGAGTGATGAGATTACTAAAGCTTCTAAACCTACTGCTCTTCTCCTGCCTAATACTGTTTTCTTCGATACTAAACTGGCAATTCTTGAAGCTGTTGTAGAATATCTTAAAGAGAAAAAAGGGCTTAATTACCGCGAAATTGGCTTGGTTCTTAATCGTGATGAGCGTAATATCTGGACAATTTATTCCAGAGTAAGAAAGAAGCGTGAAGCTGCTAAAAGGATTCCCACTCCAAAACCAAGGTTGAGTGTGCCTATCTCTGTCCTAAAGGACCGCACGCTTAGTGGTTTTGAGGCTATTGTTGAATGGCTTAAAGACCATAAAAAGCTCAGCTTCCATGAGATAGGCATTCTACTCAACCGAGATGAGCGAAACATCTGGACAGTCCACCATAGGGCAAAAGTAAAAAGAGGTAAATATGTCTGAGGCTAAAGAGTTAAAGAGGTACATAAAGGACAGTTTAGATAAAGGGTATACTCTTGAGCAGATTAAGAAGGCCCTTATCAAGTACGGATATAATAGAGATTATTCTGAAAGGTTGATCAATTCTCATAAAATTTTGGAAGTTGGTAAACAAAGCTTATTCCTTTTGGCAGTATCATTATTCTTAATTGCTGCTTTTGTGTTTGCAAAAAACTCAATTACCGGCTATGCTGCCCTGGAAAGTTCGCACAAATTAATGGTAAATAGCATCTTGCTGATAATTTTTGTCGCTGCGACAACCTTAACAGCCACAACAGCACTGTATGTCTACCCTCCTTATTCCACCAGCAGAAAAAGGTCTCAGTTTGATAGTTTACTGGCAGAGTCAAGGTCATGCATAAAGAATAATCCTCAAGAAGCAGCACACCTATACCAAAAACTAAGAAATACCTATATCAAGCTTGCAGCTGATGTTGACAAAAAGGTAGCTGAGAGATTGTATGAACAGGTTTCTGAGATACATAAAAGCGTTAAAAAGCAGCTTGCAGCTAAAACAAAAGCAAAGAAAAAGCCTGCACAAAGCAAAATCAGGATTTTATCTATCTGGCTTCTTGTGCTGATAACTGCATTAATAATAACAAATGTCTTTGTAATGAGGCCGACAATCACAGCAGAGATAGTTGTGATGAAAGAAGTCAACTATACTGACAGCATTGGCTTTAAAGCAGCAACTTCTTCATCATACGCCTGGTATGTGCCATACACAGGCAACCTGACATCATTAAGGCTGAAAGGAAAGGTGGCTGTAGAAGGCCATGCAAAGGTTTACCTTGAGCATGAAGGTGAGGAATACCTGATCTTTGACAGCCTTGAATTAGAGCAAAAGATGCCGGAGATTACCGGCTATGCAGTTCTTAATGAAACAAACCAGAGCAATGAGGCAATCATAGTCAGGAATGAGACAGCCCTGATAAATGAAAGTATTGGGAATGAGACAGCCCTGATAAATGAGACTTTTGTGAATGAAACAGTTCCAATTAACGAAACCCTTGAAAACAAAACAACACCTGTAAATGAGAGCTTTGTTAATGAAACTGCTCCGACAGTTGAAGGGGACATAACAATTGTTTTTGAGTATAATGACGGCACTAATTTTGATATAGATAATGACGGCATTGAGGATATTAGAGGCGCGATTGACTTTACTGTAAAGGACAGCATATTTAGATTTGAGGGCAATGAAGAGAGGGCATGCACAAAATGGGAAATCTATTCCAAAGAAAATGAAGAAATAACAATAATCTGCCAGGGCAATGATGACTGCTGTGCTCTTATTGGTGTTGCTCCATTCCAAGGTAACTGGGATGATCCATTATATCTAACCTATGGAAGATACGGCGCTACACTCAATAATATTGTTACAGCGCAGGTAATCTATGCTGATTACAGCTTTGAACCTGTTTACTCAGAGATCTATTATTCTGACACCTTAAGCCTAAATGCCGGGTTTATTCACTTCATTGATTTTGAGGATTTCTGCATTGACACATGTGTATTACCCAGACTTAATGCAAGCTCCTATTCATTAAGGTTCGAGTTAATGAATGATTCAATGTTATATGTTGACCAGATAGACTATACAATAACAAGCTTAGTGCCTGTCTTTATGGAGAATATAACAGCAAACATAAGCTACAGCAAAATAAGGGACAGCCCTGAATTTGATGTTTTTATTGATGAGCTTTATGAGGAAGGCAATGATTTGGTGATTGCTTTCCATCATGATGCTGTAGAGAGGCTTGATGTAAAGCTCAAAGGAAAGGTAAAATATGATATTACTAAAAAATATGCATCGAAAGATGAAAGGGTTGTGCTAACAGTTTCTGATTTTGGTAATAGTTCATTTAGGCTGATTATCGGAAAGAAGGATATAGAGGTTTATGAGTTTGGTGTTCCTGGCACAGCCATATTCTCTGCGCATGTTAAGACATCAGAAGGCAAAAAGGTAAAAAATGCCACAATCAGGATTATAGATGATGAATTAGGGGCTTCTTATTCTAAGCCGGAGTATGAGTTCTTATTGCTAAATGAAGGCTTTTATGATATTGAGATAAGGGTTAAAGGGCAGCCTGTTGAAAGAATACTTCTTGAAGATGCAGCGCTTTATGGAAACATGAGCAGCTTAGTTGATGTGGATAACATAAACCTAACAGGAGACTACTCAGCAGTAAATCAGATGTATGCAATAGACGCAGCAAAGATACAGTTTGAGAATGCAATTGTAACTATTCGTGCAAAAGGAGACAAGCTGTATAAATGCAGATACTGGAACTTCAGCCTGCAGAAATGCGCCAGCTCATGGAGGGAATCCGGGAATTTAACGCCTGGTGAAAGCTATAACCTTAGCTTAAGCGACTGGATTGCTTATGGTGAGATTTCTGTAAGGTATATGCCTGCTGCAGAGGAATTTGACGTTTCTGAAGGAAGCACTGAGTTCTTTGGAAAAGATCTTAATAATATCACTAACCTTACGCTTGCAAATAACTATGGAAAGATTAAGTTTCCTGATGAGTATGTTGTAAATGTAACCAGACAAGACTATGATAAGAATGTCAAGATAGGCCGCGGGTTTGTTTCTGTAAATTCATCTGCCCTGCATGAAAGCTTTAATCATAGCAGTACAATAACTCTAAAAGGGATCATATCGCCGGAAACACCAACGATTTACTATGCAGAGGGATTCTATGAATCGTTAGAAGAGATTATTGCAAATGGTAAAGTGTGCGATACATGCTATAACATTACCTATAATGCTTCCAGCGGTGTGCTAACATTTATTGCTGAGCATCTCTCAAGCTACGGCACAGACATAACAATAATAAACCCAATCAGCCATCCTGAAGTGGGCAATAACTGGACTGTTGAATTCAACACAACAGGAACTGCTAATCTGACTATAACTGTTGTTGAGGGGCTGCCATGGATTAATTATTATCCCGGGAATAACTCTAACTTTAGCTATCAGTTCCTTGAGCTTAGGTGCGGTGATGAAATACTTAACCACATATGGATAAACCGCTCTAATGACAATCATTCTGTTTTCTATGAAGATTACAGTTGTAATGAAACAGGTTATGAAACAAGCTACAAGCTAGCTCCTGGGCATGTCAAGCTTGAGTTCAGGTTTGGTGGTGATGTTGGTTATGCTGATAATGATCCATTTGTTGCTGATTGGGTGGATGTTTGGGCTTGTCCAACAAATGGCGCTGGTTGTAGTAATTCAAGTGGTTATATTGCAAAAGATAGTATCGCACCCGGTAATACTTGGTGGGTTTATATCGGCACTGCTGCAGATCCTATCACGGATGCCTGCAATGATGGAGAAGGATGGATCACAGCAGATGCATGGTCTACTTGCGAGATTTACGGCACCACAGATGTTGATGCTATCAACACCTACCAGATAATCTACGATAGTTATCCAAATCAGTGTGAGTGCGGCAACTCGTTATATGTGTGGGCTGGCTCTGGCGGTGAACTCCAGTGCTGCGGTGATGATGATGATGAAACAATGTACGGCTCAAGCAGGTTAGATGATCCTCCAGATGAAGGCTGTTCCAATGACCCTCCAGACGGTGTGACGTGCGACGAGACACTTAATGACGGCTCTGCTGACCAACAAGGATTGACAACTGGTACTGATGACTGTTGCAGAGGAAGTAATTATTTTGCAATCGGCACTTCAGCAACAGATGATGACCCTTCTGACACCTGCACAACAACCTGCACAAACGGAAGGACATGCTGGGATATGGAAGACTATTTATCTGGATTCGCTGCTGGTGAATTCGGGATTTGTGTTTCAGCAAGTGTGTGTGACGTGGATGAGGTATGTAATGACGGAGTTAATTATTTGGATGATTGTTACTCTTGCGGCTTTGGCGATGAATGCGACACAGATCTGGGGTCACCTATGTATTATCTAGCTAATGGCGTATGTGCCTGGGATGGGGGAGGTTATGAAGTAGGTAACTATGATTGTGACACTGACGAAGTTTGTGATGACACTGGTGCAACTGAACTTAGAACTGACTGCAGTTTATGCGATGATACTGATGGATGTGAAAATGGTGTTGGCGCTTCATTTAGTGCAGATGGTATTTGCCTAAGCGATAATAGCTGTGATGATTCTGGGCATGCCTGCCTTGATTCTACTGGCGATCTGTATAAAAATACTTGTTCGTCCTGCGGCATTACTGAAGCTGAGGCAAACAGGTGTGATACTTCTATTATTGATGGAGAATATACTTCTAATGGAGTCTGCACTGATTCAAACTCATGCACAACAGGAGCATTATATGATGATGAAGGCACTTTAAAAGCAGGCTGCAGTGGTGGTTCTGATGTTGATCCTTGTGACAGTGCTGGTAGTAATGGGTGGAGTGTTGAAGGAATATGCGTTTCCGGAAATGCCTGCGATGGTAGTGATGTTGCTACAGTGAGCAGCATAGCTTATTCCTGCAGTGGCAGTGCTGATGGTTATAGTTGTGATACTGATACATTAAATGGACAATGGGAACAGGACAGCATGTGCTTGTCTGATACAAATAATGGAGGCTCATGGGACTGCAAAACAACAGGCCATGCCTGCTATGACGGCACCTATTATGAGGACACGTGCGCTTCATGTAATGATCTAGACCCTGCTGATAACACCCTTACAAGCGGAGACTTCTCAAAGACAGGAATCTGCTGCTCAGGAATCTACCAGACAGGCTCAGACGCAAACTCTGACTGCTGCGCTGATACAGACTGTGCAGTTAATGAGTATTGTGATTCAAGCTATCAGTGCACAACAATACCATCAGCTACGCTAAGCTCAGTTGTTCCATGGACAAATTATTCACTTAATTCTGAGTTAGGCGGAATGACAATAACCTGGTCAGGAAGCCCTCCTACAAGCGTTGATGAAACATATGTATTTGAGCTGCATTCAAATGCAACAGACGCCAGGGTCTACCAAGGCTCAGCAACAACATCAAACCACAGCAATATAGAAGACAATTACTATCATTGCTATAGTGCAAGAATTACTAATGCAGACAACACCCATTACAGCCCATGGGCATATGCATGCAACATAACAAGAGACAGAACAGGCCCTGACCCAAACCTGACTGCAACAGGAATGGGTGCTGATAATTATATGCAGCTGAACTGGACGCATACTGATGAAGGCTTGGTTCTTTATATGCCGTTTGAGGAAGGTGGTGGAACAAGTACTGATGATTGGTCAGCCACCCATACTGATGGAACATTGAACGATGTTACTTGGAATTCATCAGGCAAGTATGGGAAGACCATAGACTTTCCAGGAATTAGCGGAGATAATGTTGCTTTAGGAGTTCCTAAGAGCTTGAACATGACTAAGAAGAATATGACTGTAATGGTTTGGTTCAAACCAAAAGATTGGGGGGTAAAACAATACCCTGGTTTTATAGGAAGACAAAACTGGCCGACACAAGGATGGCTGTTATTCATAAACCAATATAACTATCTTAATTTCAGGGTTCATGATGGAAGCGCAGTTTATACTGCACAAGTTCAAATGAATCTTAATAATGGAACATGGTATCATGCTACAGGAAGATTTAATGGCAGCCACGTTAACCTTTATCTTGATGGGGAACTCATAAAATCAACTGCATTCTCAGGAACTATAGAGGATTACGAGATTGGAAGTATAAATATAGGCAATGGATTCAATGGAAGCTTAGATGAATTAAGAGTATATCAAAGAGCACTAACCCAGCAAGAAATAATCGACGACATGCAATCCGGCCTTATAAGGCATGGGTTGTATAAGTCAAATACTTCTTCTGGGACTTATAAACCTTTGGATGGATACTGGGATGATTTCTCTGACGGAGACTATACAGACACTTTCC
>JAHWIC010000050.1 GCA_019322805.1 Candidatus Woesearchaeota archaeon
ACAGAAACCCATAATTCGGACAAAGCAGGAAGCTTCTTAGAATGGTTATATAAACAAGAAGATATTTACTGCTATATAACAGAAGAAAAATGGTTTGATATAGGCAGTTTAGAGCAGCTTGAAAGAGCAAGAAAGGAATTCAGTGGTTAAGATGAAAACGATATTAATGAAAATTCAAAACTTCGTTTTGAATTTTATCCTCCCCACTAGCGCTGGACAAGTAAGTGTCCCACCCCTAACAGAGGAGGTTCCAAGGTGAATATCTTAATTACTGGTGGAGCGGGATTTTTAGGAAGTCATCTATGTGATGCTCTAGTAAAGGAAAATAAAGTCATATGTGTAGATAATTTCTTTACAGGAAATAAAGAAAATATAAAGCATCTTATGGATAATTCCAATTTTAGATGCATTGATCATGACATTATTGAGCCTTTGTTTATTGACGATGAAGAAATAAACCAGATATACAACTTAGCATGCCCTGCTTCTCCGATTCATTATCAGTTTAATGCAATAAGGACCATAAAGGCAAATGTTTTAGGCACAATAAACATGCTAGGCCTTGCAAAGAAACACAAAGCAAGGATTTTACAAGCGTCTACATCAGAAGTTTATGGAGATCCCTTAGAGCATCCACAAAAAGAAACATATAGGGGAAATGTAAACTGTATTGGGCCTAGAGCATGTTATGATGAAGGGAAAAGATGCGCTGAAACCTTAATGTTCGACTACCATAGGCAGCATAAGGTTGATATAAGGATTGTCAGGATATTCAACACATACGGCCCCAGAATGGCAAAAGAAGATGGCAGGGTTGTTTCTAACTTTATTACTCAAGCCCTAAAAGGAAAGGATCTGACAGTATACGGAGACGGAAAACAAACAAGAAGCTTTTGCTATGTTTCTGACCTTATTGAAGGGATGGTTAAGATGATGAAACAAAACCATACTGGGCCAATTAATTTAGGCAATCCTAAGGAATTCAGCATATTAGAGCTTGCAAAGAAAGTGATTAAACTCGCAGGATCAAGCTCAAAGATTGTTTTCAAGCCTTTACCAGAAGATGATCCAATGCAGCGAAGACCAGACATAACTCTAGCTGAAGAAAAGCTTGGATGGGAACCAAAGGTCGAGCTAGAAGAGGGATTGAAAAAGACTATTGAATATTTCAAAAGTATCTAAATTAAATTATTTATTATTTTCAGAATTTGTTCTGGAGTTACATCCTCATAATAATCAGGGATAGGTTTTTTTGATCTTCCGTACATATCGTAGCATGGCTTATGTTTTTTGCTCCTTATAACCATAGCGCCCTTAGGAGCAAATCTCTTTGGAGCAGTTGGTCCGAAGATTGCAATTATCTTTGTGTTTGTTGTTGAGCCTATATGCATAGCTCCTGAATCATTTGTTAATAATAATTTTGTTTTAGAGATTAAGTAAGCTGTTTGTTGGATATTTATTTTGCCTGTTGTATCAAGAATATTTCTCTTATTCTCGCATTTATTAAATACCCAACTGGTGATTTTCTTGTCTTCCTTCCCACCAATAAGGATGATTTTACGTTTTTCCGCAAGCTTATCAATAATATCCGTATATTTCTCTTTTGGGTATCTTTTAGCAGCCAATTCCTGGCCAGGGTTTTTTGCGCCTGCTGGGGCAATTACTAAGAAATTCTTGTTTCTAGCTATTAACCTATCAATAGAGGAAATATCTTTCTTTGAGGCAAAAACCTCTGGCTTCCTTGTTTTTATGCTTAAACCAAGCTTTCTTGCAACATCAAGGTAATACTCTAACTCATACTTTGAGGCATTGTATGGAACAGATAAATTATTTGGAAAACCTTCTCCTGCTCTATCAAAGCCAACTCTGAACTTAGGCTTAATTAACAATGCAATTAAATTCCATACAAAGTGTTTATCCAAGACAATACATAAATCATATTTTTCTTTTCTCAATTTTTTGATAAGCTTATTTAATTCGTTGATCTTTTTGTTAACTATTATATAATCATCAAAGCTTATGATTTTGTTTATATTTGGATTGTTACCGAGTGCTTTTTTTGACCAGTTTCCAACTAGATAATCAACTGACGATTCCTTAAAATTCTCCTTTAGGATTCTCATAAGGGGAGTGGTCATTATAACGTCTCCTATTGCTCCGGATCTGATGAGAAGTATTTTGTTTGGTTTAAAATCTAGCCTTCTTTTCTTGAAAATAAAGAGTAGTTTCAATAAATTGAGTATTAATGACTTTATCATACCTACCGGGTTTTATTTTCCCTTTTAAATAGTTTGTTTTTTTATTAGTTCAGAGTTAAGTTTATAAAGCCCTAGTCTTTCTTTTTATAAAATGAAAATACTGGTAACCGGTGGAGCAGGCCTTATTGGTAGTGCTTGCTGTAAGCTAGCTTTAGAGAAAAACTGGGATGTAATTGTAGTAGACAACAATATGAGGGGCACTGTATTTGGAGAAGAAGCAAGCACAAAAGAAAACATAAAAGAAGATGATATATTTAAGAATCCTAAGGTAAAATTAGTGGAAGATGACATCAGGAATAAAGAAGTAATGACCAAGATCATCAAGGATGTAGATGCAGTAATACACTCAGCTGCTCAACCTTCTCACCCAAGAAGCTTAGAGATTCCGATGGAAGACTTTCAGATTAATGCGTATGGTACTTTACTACTATTGGAGTCGGTTCGTAAACTTAATCCAAAGATTCCTTTTGCTTTTATGTCAACAAACAAGGTATATGGGGACCAGCCTAATTTCTTTAAGTACAAAATTGTTGGGAAGAGATATGAAAATCCTGATTTTGACTCTTTCGATGAAATGTTACCTATTGACAGATGCGGGCATACTCCTTTTGGGGTTTCCAAGACGGCAGCAGACCTCTACTGCCAGGAATACGGAATTAATTATGGCCTCAAAACAGCTACTTTCAGAGGTGGTTGCCTTACTGGAAAGGCCTCAAAAGCAGTCGAACTGCATGGATATCTTCCTTACATCATAAAATGCGCACTCACAGGAAAAAAATACACAATCTTTGGTGGCGGCTACAGGGTTAGAGATCAAATACATAGCAGTGATGTTGCTTCTGCTTTGTTTGCTTTTATTGAAAATCCAAAACCAAATCAAACTGGAAAGTTTGGTGAACCATATAATTTGGGGGGATGCAGGCAAAATTCTATATCCATTTTTGAAACCATCGATGCTATCGAAGCTAAGACAGGCAAGAAATTAATTTATGAAGAAGGACCTGAAAGAGAATCTGACCATATTTGGTGGATTTCTAATATGGACAAGTTCAAAGCTGATTATCCTGATTGGAAAATGACAAAGGATTTAGACTTTATATTTAACGAGATTATAGAATATTGTATTGATAGGTTGAAATTGGATATTAAACTTAAAGGAGAAGATTATTTTAAGAGAATGGGGAGTAGTTAATGACAACAAAAAAAATTCTTGTTACTGGTGGAGCAGGTTTTATTGGAAGTTTCTTGGTTGATGAGTTGGTTAAGTTAGGGCATGATGTAGCAATATTTGACAACTTTGAAGAACAGGTCCATCAAGGAAAAGAACCTGATTACCTGAATAAAGAAGCCAAGCTAATAAAGGAAGATATAACAAATTATGAGGAAATAAAAAAAGCTGTGCAAGATGTTGAGATAATTCTACACCAAGCAGCTATGGTTGGTGTCGGGCAATCAATGTACCAGATATCTAAATATACAAAAGCAAACATAATTGGTACAGCAAACATTCTTGATATTCTTGCCAACAGCAAACATAATGTAAAGAAATTAATTGTTGCTGCGTCAATGTCAAGCTATGGGGAAGGATGTTACAAGTGTGAAGAGTGTGATGTTGTTACCCCAAAGCTCAGGCCAGAAGAACAGCTAAAGAACAAGGAATGGGAGCCTAAATGTCCAACCTGCG
>JAHWIC010000032.1 GCA_019322805.1 Candidatus Woesearchaeota archaeon
AAATATAGTAAAACATACGAGAGATATTGGGAATGCTAAATTATACAAGCTGAATATGGCGAATCCTTTTGTAAAAAGAATGGTTGGTTTGTTTGACGCTTTAGTAATCGAGCCACTTAATAAAAAGAAGGTAGAAGTAATGCATTAATTTTTAGAATCGTTAATTCATTCACTCTCTTTCCTAACCGCAATCCCACTCTTCTTAATCTCATAAGCCTTGCTCTCTTTGTACTGGTTGGTCCATCTCATCTTTGGGATGAAGATTCTGCGCTCAATTGTTCCCAGCTCTAAGAAATCAAGGTTTATTATGCCGTCGACTAAATAAGGTATGTTGTAATAAAAACCATGCCTGCTGTCCTGCTGCATCTCAAGTATAAGTATGGAAGTCAAGCCCTTTCCCCTGAGCATTGAAAAAGCCTGGTTGACCATTCTTCGTATATTGACTTCTGTAGGCATTGTTAAGGATTCAGGATGGGATACAGAAGCAAAAAAGCAGTTAAAGCTGTCAATAACAAGCCTTTTAACCTCTTTATCATCCTTTATCTTCTGGAACAGATCAGAATAAATCTTTTCATACTCTGGATAGGTATAGCATCTGATTACTATCTTCCCTTTCTTGACATATTTATTGAACTCTTCAGAAAAATTAAACTGATTTACCATGGTGTCTATATTGCCTCTCGGCTCTTCGAGGTTGATATAAACACATTTCTGCCCTTTTCTTGCGCCTTCCAACAGGAAGTGCAAAGTAAAGATAGACTTACCTACGCCAGGCGGGCCAGATAATCCTATAATGCTGCCATTAGGTAGTCCGCCCTGAATCATTGAATCAATTCCTTTTATGCCTATTTTTTCGCGCTCCATTTTAACCACTTATCTTTAAAAACCCAGCTTGTCTACAACATAAACAAAAACAATCTTTGACTCTGTTTCCAATTTCTGGCATCTGACCTTATCTGTAAATTTTATATTATGCCTTAGTTCCCTAGGGATAAGGAAATATTTTGTAGCTTCGTTCTTGCCCCTAGTGGACAAATTAGTTCTGATCTCTGCAACATCCTCTGAAAAGATATGGATATTCTTGATATGGCCTTTAAGCTGCAAAGACTCATCATAATCCATAACAACCTCATAAACTATCTTTCCGTCTTTTGTGGTTTTAGAGCTAAGTATGGATCCCATTGTATCTGCTTAATCCACCCCTTTAACCTCTTAATTCTATATAACACTCTCCAATAATAACACTTATTTAAGTCATATTTATTAAGTTTATGTTAGTTTTGGGATAAATTATTTAAATATTTATCCCGCACATACTTTTATAAATTCATTTACTACCTATTTACTATATGTTTACTACATGTTGTGGAAAGATAGTAATAAAAAAGAGGTGACCGATGGGAGAGATAATAGGGTCTAGGACAATTGGAGATAGGGTTATATACAAAATAATGGTAAACGAGAATGAATCATTAACCCTAAAAGGAAGCATGAGGAACATTCATCTATTCTCTCTAGACTTGTGTGATGCAGAGTCAAGAATAATAGAAAGAGGCAAAGAGGGGGTAACTAAACATTTCTTAATACCGACCAAACACAGGCCTAAACCCAAAAAAAAACCAGACAGCGTTTCTTACCAGGCAATTGATCTGGACAGCAAAACAATATTTATTTACACTGTTGATAAATGATTTAAAAATATAGATTTACTTCTTTCAGATAAAACAATAAATTTATCCAGAAGTCGTCGCCTAATTTATATACTAACGACTTCCGTGCTTGAGTTAAAAATGAAAAAGATACTTTACGTCGAAGACAATGAAGATACTGCAGAAGTAGTAAAGATGATCCTGACGCATGAGGGATTTCAAACAAATATAGCATTAACAGGAAAAGAGGGTATAGAAAAAGCAAAAGAGGATTTTGATTTATTCTTGTTGGATGTAATGCTGCCAGATATGTCTGGATGGGATGTCTTCCATAAGATTAAGAAAAAGCGATGTAAAGGAAAATGCGCATTTTTAAGTATTGTTCCTAAGCCCAAAAAAACAGAAGAATTGAAAAAGATGGGAGTTGAGGATTATATTCTGAAGCCATTTACAAAAGATGATTTGATAAAGAGAGTCAGGAAACTACTTGGCTATTCATAATTTCTTAAACCTTATCGAGCTTACCATCAAGAAAGCTGCCAGAATAAGATATATGTAGTATAGATAGAATAGATTGTAATCGACAAAAGCGAAATAAAGCAGAGGCACAGCCACGCCATTTACTGTTATTGGCATTCCCTCAAAATGCCCTTCTGTTTTTGTGATATTGAATCTTGCGAGCCTTATTACCCCAGCTAAAAGATAGAGGATGTAAGCTAAAACAAATATTAGGTCATTAAGTATGACAAATACAAAAACACAAGGAGCAGCACCAAAGCTTATTATATCTGCCAAGGAATCAAGCTCTTTTCCAAGCTCATTTGAGATCTTCCTCTTTTTCGCGACCTTTCCATCAAGATAATCAAAACCCGCTGCCAGGAGCAATAAAATTGCAGCAATCTCCATCTTGCCAATAACTGCCAAGAACATGCAAAGCAGGCCGGATACTGCATTGAGAAGTGTAAACAAATCACTGATCTTGAGCAGCTTGATTAAGTTCATGAAAATTCACCAATAACAGTTAAGCCAGCCTTTACTTTCTGCCCTTTTTTGACTTTAATCTTAACTTTTGAAGGAAGTATCATTGTTACCTGGCTTCCAAGTTTTATCAACCCAAATACCTGCCCTTTTTTTATCTTTTGTCCGGGTTTAATAAATGTTTCTATCCTTCTTGCCAAATAACCTGCTATCTGGATTACTTTTATTTTTCCTATTTTAGTGTCAAGTGTTGTTTCAGTTTTTTCGTTTTCTAATGCTCTAAGCGAAGAAGCTATTTTGAATTTTCCTTCTGAATGTTTTACAGAAACTACCTTCCCATCTATAGGGCATCTGTTTATGTGGTTGTCATATACCCTCATAAATATTGAAATAAGATAGCCATTTTGGGTAATGCCTTTTGCCGTTGACTCGATTAAGCCAAGAATCCCTTTTTTGATTTTTAGTTTTTCTTTATCAGAAATCCTGATTATATCCACTATTTTGCCGCAGGCAGGACTTACAATATTATTGCCTTTTGGAGGATTAACACCCTTATCTATCAGAGTATACTTAAACAATGATTTACCTATCATAAGAGCTATATTTTTTTGGTGTTATTTAAAGGTTTTTATGGCTATTTTTTCTTTATATTAAGTATATGGGCTGGTTTGTTTAATTCATGCAGCCACATCAAGCCAATCTTTTGCAGCTCTTTATTAAATCTGTCAGAAAGCTTATAGGTTTTTTTGTATAAATCATAATATATGACGCCCATGCTTTTCATTGGTGTCAGGATTCTGTCATAAAACTGCCTTTTGTTGTAAGAAAGCTTAACCTGTTTGCCCCTGTACTCAGGCTCATTGATCTCTGTCACTAATTTGCCTTCATGCAGCTGGGTCGCAATAAAAGACATCTCTGTCTTGGTTATTTCTCCTCCTTTTTCCTTCATCAGCTTTATCAGAACTTCCCCGACTATTTTCTGCTGTTTTGTAGCAAATACTATCTCAAAAATATTCTCTGGCAAATTGAATATGTCAAACAATATTACCATAATACCCCCCTAATATAGTAGAAAATCAGAATAGTATATAAATATTGCTTTTTATATACTGGTTGAGCAATAATTTGAGTAATTATCATTAGGTTAAATTTCATCTATCACAACTAGTTGTGCTTTTGATTTGTTTTTATCATCTTAAATCATCATTAAATAACAATGAATCAACGAAAAATGCTGACGCATTTTTCTAGTGTAGTAAATTATTTCATAATTTATACACAATCTGAAAATCCCCTTCACAACCATGTTAAAGGAATTTTCATCTTATTCTGTTTCATTAAGAAACAGAAGCAGATGATTTTTGCTTTAACGAAGTGAATAAAGCAAAAATCGGATTTTTTTATTTTCTAATGATTCTTTTTTATTGATTTATTATTATTGATTTTGGAGCAAAAATCAGATTGATTTTTTGTTTTATTGATTTTTAAAATTGATTAGTTTTTTATTGATTTTTTTCTAATGATTTTGTTTTATTGATAAACTATTTAAAATAAACAAATAAATTCTCTTAATATGAAAGTTGCGGTTGTAAAGTGCAATTCATACAATGAAGATGCTGTGTACAAAGCAGTAAAGAAAAGCATTGACTTACTTGGCGGAATAAAAATAAAGCCTGGCAGCAAAGTCCTTTTAAAGCCGAATGTTCTTTCCGCGAGAAAGCCAGAGGCAGCAATAACAACTCATCCAAGCATAGTTGCTGCTGTCTGCAGGATTCTAAAGCCGATGAAGGTCAAGGTTATGATTGGAGATTCCTCTGGAATGGGCAGGTATGGTTATACGACTAATGCTTTAGAAGCAAGCGGAATGAAGAATGTTGCAGAAAGGTTTAATGCAGAGCTGATTAGTTTTGAGGGTTTGTCAAAAAAAGTAAAGATAAAAGGTGCAAGAATTCTGAAAAAGGCAAACATTGCAAAACCAGTTCTTGATGCCGATTATATCCTTAATCTTCCAAAGCTAAAGACGCATACGTTGATGAGGTATACCGGAGCAGTTAAAAACATGTTCGGCTGCATTCCTGGCGGAGGGAAATCACACTGCCATGTAACAGCTCCAAAAGAAGAGCAGTTTGGGGATTTATTGTTGGACCTATATTCAAGGGTTACCCCTCACCTCAATATTATTGATGGTGTTGTTGGCATTGAGGGAAACGGCCCTGGCTCTGCTGGCATTCGTAAAAAAACAAACCTTATTGGAGCCAGCAAAGATGCAGTTGCTCTTGACATTGTTGTTTCTGAAATAATTGGCTTTGACCCAATGGAGATAAAGACAAACAAGCTTGCAAGGGAACGCGGAATCTTTAAGGATAAGGTTGATGTCGTTGGAGAGAAAAATATTAAGGTAAAGTATAAACAGCCGCTAAAGATAAAGGTGCCTGCATTCATAGAAAGGTTCATGTTCAGGCAGGCAATGCTAAGACCACATATAATGAGGGATAGGTGCAAGGCATGCGGCATCTGCATAAAGGCATGCCCTGCAAAAACAATAAAGCTTGTTAAGGGAAAAGCGCGCATATTTGACAAGAACTGCATAAGATGTTATTGCTGCCATGAGCTCTGCCCTTACAATGCGATTGAATTAAAGAGGCCGCTTATGAGGATCCTTATTGATATTGGGAAAGCAGTGCTGCAGAGATTAAGAAAATTATGACAAGCTTTAAATTATTGTTAGGTTTGGATGTTTTTGAGGTGGTTTTATGGCTGATTACAAAACAATAGATGAGGCTGATGTTAAAGGCAAGAAAGTTCTTGTCAGGCTTGATCTTAATGTTCCGCTGAAAGAAGGAAAGATAAAAGACGCAACCAGGATAGATGCTGCTCTGAAAACTGTAAAATATTTGATTGAGCAGGGAGCTAAAACAATTCTGATGTCTCACTTAGGAAGGCCTGAGGGTAAGGTTGTTGATGAGCTGAGCTTGAAGCCTGTTGCAGCTGCATTAAGCGAAAAGCTTGGCAAAGAAGTAAAGCTTGCTCCTGATTGTATTGGTGCTGAGGTTGAGTCTATTGTCGAAGGAATGGCTGATAGTGACGTTGTTCTGCTGGAAAACCTTAGGTTTCATGCTGAGGAAGAAGCTAATGAAGATGGATTTGTTGAAAAGCTTGCAGGGTTAGCAGATGTGTATATCAATGATGCTTTTGGAACAGCGCATAGGGCTCATGCATCAACAGCCGGAGTTCCACTAAAGCTTTTGGAGCAGGGCAAAGAGGCTGCAGCTGGCTACCTGATGAAGCAGGAGATTGAGATCTGGGGGGAGGTTGTTGCTTCTAGCGGAAAAAAGGTGTTGATTGTCGGCGGTGCAAAGCTGAAAGAGAAGATGAAGGCTATCAAAAAGCTTGCAAAAAAGGTTGCTTATGTTGTTGTTGGTGGAGTTCCATACAGTGTTATACAGAAAGCTGCAGGAATGGATATAGGAAGCTCCCTTGCAGAAGAGAAAGGCAAGGATTATGCTGAAGAAGCAAAAGAGATTCTTGGAAAAAGTGGTAATCTCATTCTTGGCGAGCAGGTTATAGTTGCAAAGCCGGACACATGGGATGACCAAAAAGAAATCTCAATTAAAGACGGAGTTCCTGACGGCTATGCAATAGCTGACATAATGATTTCAGATGAAGCAAAGTCAAATATCAGGGCGTGTGACTTTGCATTAATCTTCGGCCCTTTAGGCATATTTGAGAAAGGGTTTACAAAAGGAACTGAAGAGCTTGCAAAGGCAATAAGCGCAAATCCCGGCATTAAGGTTATTGTTGGAGGAGGTGATTCTGCTCTTGCATACAAGGGTGTTCCAAATATGAAGGTTTCAACAGGCGGCGGAGCATCCATAAGTTACCTTAAAGATGGGACACTTGATGCATTAGAAGCATTGAAAGGAAATGCAGAGCACTTTAAGCGAGAGTAAGCTCAATATTCATCGCATTCTTTATTTCTTTTTTGAATTCGTTTTTTAATTTATCAACATCAATCTTTTCCAACTCTTTCTTTGTGTAATCCATATTCCTGCTTTTAGTTTCTATACTGTGTTTTATTTTTTCCAGCTTTTCATTTAATTCTTTTATTTTGTCGTCTGCTTTGCTTGATTCTATCTGTTTATTTATTTCGCTGAGTTTGTTTTTTAATTCATTATGTTTATTTAAGAAATTATCAAAAAAATCCTTGTTCAGTTTTTTTATCTCCTCGATTGTCTTGTCTTTCTTTTTGTCCTTTAAGTCAAGCCTGCTGTTTTCAACGCTGTCTTCGAGTTTATCCAGGATATCAATGATCTTTAATTCCCTATCCTGTTCCAAAGAAGTTACCGGATTCTGTACATAGCTTTCAATAAGTTTATCATCCTCAAAAGCAATTCTCTGGAATTTCTTTAATGCTCTTTCCAAGACTGCAAATGAATGCAATAATTGTTTTTTGTGTTCTTCTAAATCATGCATTGTTTTGTTTTTTTCTTCTTTCAGCTTTTCATAAGCTGAGAATTCACCGCTTTTTTTGAAGTCGTCTAATTCTTTTTCTGTCCTGTTTTTTGAATCCCTTAAATCCTCGAGTGCTTTCTGCGCTTGTTCTATCCCGGAAGCATAATCTTTTTTTTGTTTTACAGCTGAGATTAGATGCTCAGCATCCTGCTTTATTTTTTCAGTCTTATCCAAACCAAAATCCTGAATGGTCTGTTTTAATCCTTTCATATGATTATCAATAGTCTTTATGTTGAGTGCAATATCCCTTGACTCATGCCCAAAGAATTCCTGCAGGATGTGGTAAGGCCTTGCAGTTGACTTTCCAAAACTCTGCAGCTCTTTTTCAAAGTTTTTGTATGAATTAAGGATATCTTCAGGATTATCCGGCAAATCAATCCTGTCGACAAGTATATTAACCCTTTTAATATAAGCCTCGCGGTTGCCCTTCATGAACTGCTTTTCTTTTAACGTGATGTTGGGATTCCTTAATTCCGCTGATTCTAACTTTTTAAGGTTTTGTTTTGTTAAGCCTATTTCCTGCTTTATTTTGTCTTTTATTGGATTAAGTTTATCCTGTAATTGATTGGAGATCGATTTGGTTTTATTATTAATCCAGTCTGGAAGCTCGCTTATTGACGCTGTTTCCTGTTTTGTTTCTTCTTTTGTTTCTTCCCTGAAGATGCCTTTAATAAAGTCTAAAAATCCCATTTTATCAGGAAAAAGTAAAAAGGTTATTAAAGATTTGTAAATTAAGTAGATAAAGTCAAAAATCCAGCCACCCACGGCGGGTCGACGGTCAAAGCTCACTACGTTCGCTTTGCCCTACTCGGCACTCCGGTGACTTGCGAGGCTCGCGAAGTGAGACTCGCTCGCCATGTCACTGAGCCAACCCTCGCCTCGCCGACCGCCGTGGCTGGATTTTTAGGGTAAGGCAAATGAAGAAGAAGTATCTCAAAGAACTAAAGAAGCAGAAAAGCATTGCTGGAGAAAGAATCAAGATATTATTTGAACAGGCTGAAGCAGCCTTTAACAAGGATCCAAGTCTGTCAGACAGGTATGTAGAGCTGGCCAGAAAAATCGCAATGAAGTGCAAGCTCAGGATTCCTACTGAACTAAAAAGAAGATTCTGCAGGCATTGTTACTGCTACCTTGTTCCAGGAAAGAACTGCAGGGTAAGAACCCATGAAGGAAAGGTTGTTTATTACTGCTTTAATTGCAAAAAGCATATGAGATTTCCTTATACTAAGGAAAAGAAAAAGAGGTAAGTTTCTTATATAGTATTGGATTCATACTTACTTATTGTGTATTTAACTTAAATAGTATGTATTAATGTCTTACATAATATGTTCTTAAATAATGTGTATAAAATACTTACATAATATGCTAAATGAATTATTAATCTTAAATATTGTGTAATTTAAACTTATATACTGTGTTAATAAATATCTTTCTTCTCTATACTATACTTATATATTATGTATACTAACTTAAATATTATGTAAATAGATATACTAATTTGTATACCTGTACCCTAATAAAGCGAAAAGTTTATATAATGGTTACTTACATTATATGTAATATATCTCACAAAATGGGAAAAAGGGGTATTGCTGTGGATTCGGAAAAAGATTTGAGTAAAGCTCACGCTGAATTCATCAAGAAATTTTTTGAGGGAAAGAGCAAGTCAGAACTTTTTGATCTCTTTGTCAAACACCTTCGAGAGGAACATAAATTAAATATCGAGGATATAAACAGATTGGTGGGGGAAAAAGAAAAGGAAGTGCTCCTGCCAATCTCTATCTTCGATAACAAAAAGCTTAGTGCTTTGGAAACAATTACAAAATACCTAAAGGAGAACAAGAAACTAAGCTTTCATCAGATTGGTGTTTTGCTTAACAGGGATGAGCGGTGTATCTGGACAACCTACAATAATTCCAAAAAGAAAATGAAGGAAGGCCTTGCACTTAAGCCTTCTAAGTTTCTTATTCCTGCTGACATCTTTACCAACCGCAAGCTGAGTGTTCTTGAGAATCTTACAAAATACATGAGAGAGCCTCTTGAGCTCAGCCTGCATGAAATTGCTCAATTATTGCACAGGGATGATAGAACAGTCTGGACTGTTTATAACAGGGCAAAACGCAAAAAATGACTAAAACAAACTGGGTTAAAAGAACAGTGTTTGTTTTGGTAGCTTTGGCAGTCTTTGCCTGCTTAGTTAAGCTTGGCCTTTCAACAATTGTAAGATTCTCCAAACCAGAGCAGGATTTAAATCTGATTTTTGATGAAGACTCCAGCTTAATGTTGAAGTTTGAACGAGATATTAACCTAAAGGGGTTAAGAGCAAGCGGCTCTTTTGCTGGTGATGGCGCAGCAAGAATCTATATTGAAAATGACGGCAAGAAATACCTTGTTTTTGACAGCAATGAGCTAAAAGACGGAGCAGAAGAATCAGAGGCTGATGAAGTGGAATTTATAACCCAGGAAAACCTTGTTGGGTTTGCAACAAACGAATTAGCTGATGAGCAGAGCGATGATGAAAATAATACTGAGCAGGGTATTGATTTCTCTATTGATTATTCAATAAATAAGGTTGCGCCTTCAGATGATGATGATGTCGATGATTTTTATCCTGGCTATGACATAGGATATATCACAGATGATGCTGTTTGCGAAGCAAAAGGATTTGCTGAGAGTATTGATGTTGATGATGAAGAAGTAAGTTTGGATCAAAATATTATCAAATCTTTATTGAAAAAAACATTTCCTGAATCAGGCACTATAATTGATTTCGAGGATATCTGCATTGAAACATGCAGCATTCAGGGATTTGACAAGCATTCCTATAAGCTGATATTTGAGGTTGAGGATGCTGTTATTAAAGTCGATAGTATTGAATATTCATTCAGAAGGGTATGGGAGAAAGAAGAGGTAAAGCCTGAGCTTGATGTAAGGGACAGCAAAGGGAAAACAGTTGACGCTTCTGTTATAATCAAGGACAAGGAAGGAGAAGTTATTGAAGAAGAAGCACTTGAAAAAGGATTGTATGATGTTGAGGTTGAGCTTGAGCAGGGGCCTGTAATAAGTATTGAGATAAAGGGTGCTGATTTAGACAATGATATCTCAGAATTTGTAAAGGTTGATGATGTTCCTGAGGAAATGGTAAGAGACAGAGAGTTTGTTGAGGTTTATGCAATTGATCCCACTCAGGTTGATTTCACAGAAGCAACTGTTACTGCTGTTGCTAAAGGCCGCGGGCTGTATAAATGCAAAGACTGGAACTTCAGTGAGCAGAGCTGCCATGGAGAATGGGCAAAGATAAAAGACCTGGCTCCTGGAGAAGAATATACATTTACACTAACGCCTGATGACCCTGGTTACGGCGAATCAGCGCTTGTTTATGCCTGCTATAAGAATGGAGTTTCGATAAGCTGTTCTGTTACTGATGAGCATATCAATGTCTCTGATGATGAGAGAGGCTATATGAAGGTAGGTGATAATGATTTTTCTTATGTTGAATTTAGGTTTGGCAGCCTAGGTATTGACGAACTTAAGGAAATAACCAGTGGAGAGTTAACTGTAGAGTATTATAATAGCAAGGCTGCTTTCACAAACCAGAAAATAAAATGCTATGACGGCTCTGACTGGATTGAGTTTGCTGATGCGCCTGTAGATGAAACAGAGCAAGTTAAAGTTTTCAATCTTGCAGAGGATTGCTATAAACCAGCTTCAAGAGCTAATGATATAAGGGTAAGATTTGGTTACTGGCCTTACTCAAATACCAAGGGAAGAACATACTTTGATTTTGTAAGGGTCGATGTTGAGAGTATGGATGTTGTTCCACCAACAATAAATGATGTTAATATTATTCCTTCTGCCATAGACCAAGGCCAGGCAGCAGATATAACTGCGAACATAACTGATGATACAATTGTAACAGAAGCATTGGCAAGGATCGAGATTCCTAATGGAGATATTGTTGAGTCCCTGATGGCTGAGGAAGAAGGCATCTGGCATTGTACATTTACAACAGCTGCATCTAGCCCGGGCGGAACTTACGATGTGATTTTACGGGCAAAGGATGCTAATGATAACTGGAATGAGGATGCAAGCACCAGCTTTATAGTCAATGATGTGTTGAATCCGATAATTGAAAACGCATTTACCGCAGGCATTTATGATATTGGAAGTATTGTCGGGATTACTGTAAATACAACAGATGAAACAGGCATTGGCAGCGTAATTGCAGATATTACATTGAACTCAAGCAATGAGATCGTTGAGCTTGTATTGCAGGAAGACAACGTCACTTATGCTGGTTATTTTGACAGCACATCAGAATTAGGAATTTATGAAACTGAGGTAATTGTCAAGGATACAAGCAGCAATGAGAACAGCTCAATTATATATTTTGAGATTATGGATTTATCTGCACCAGAATATTCCACAATAGTAACCCTGCCAAGCTCAAATGTAACGTACGCGCCAGACAGATCTTATCATTTCAATGTCAGATGGGAGGACATGTATGCTGTTGATACTGTGTTGATTGAGCACGACTTTACAGGCTCTTTGCAAAACTATTCAACAAACATTTCAGAGTCAGTGTATTACTATGAGTATGTTGGCTTAGGTGCTGGCAGTTATTTATGGAGGATGTATGCAAATGATTCATTTGGAAACAGAAACGAGATGGAATTTCAGAGTTTTTTTGTAAGAAAAGCAGCCCCAACATGCGGTTTAAGCTTTACAGCAATACCGCCTCAGACATATGGAACTGCAATTAATGTAAGCTGCAGCTGCACAAATCCAGAAGCAAGTGCAGTGCTGTACAGGGATGAGGCAGATGTAACCTCTGAGAATGATCAGGCAGTTAGTTTAGGCGCTGGCAATCATTCTTACAACTGCGTTGTTGATGGGACACAGAATTATCTCTCTGCTGATAATTCATTTGTATACACAATAAACAAAGCAGGTTCTGAGGCTGCCATATTGCTTAACGGCCAGGATGATGATATTACTATAAATCAAACAGAGTCAGTGATAATTAATGCCGGGTTAGTTGAGCCAAGCGCAGGGATAATCAGATTATATCAGGACGATGATTTAATTGACAGCGGGCAATCACCATTAACAACTAATATAACTTATAATGGTGTAGGCACATTCAGTATTGAGGCTGTTTATCCAGAAACTGGGAATTACAGCTCAAGCTCTGAAAGCCGCTCAATAACTGTTAGAAATACCCTGCCTCCACCTACTGTAACAGGGCTTGATGAAGATGAAGAGGGTTATACCTGGGTATATTGGAGCTGGACTAATCCGGATGATGCCAGCTTTGATTATGTAGAAGTATACCTTGACGGAATGTTTAAGGAAAATACATCAAATGATTATTACAATGCAACCGGGTTATCACAAGGAGCAAATTACACATTATCAACAAGAACAGTTAGTATAGCAGGAAAGATAAATACTTCCTGGGTTAATGATACAGCATCAACAACTGCTGACACAACACCGCCAGAGATAATAAGCCGTACAGTAAGGCCAAGAGAAGCTGTAGTTGGCGAAAGTGTCTTTATAACAGCCAATGCCACTGATAACATTAATGTTTCTTCAATGTCTGTGAATATAACCCTGCCGGACAACAGCACAGTTATTTATGAGCTGCCAATAGATTATACAACTAGTGCTGCAGGATGGCATAATCTTAAGATCATAGTAAGTGATAGCTCTGGAAACACTGCAACTGAAAGAGATTGGCTGAATATTGCAGAGCCGGAAACACCAGAATCATCTGAAGAGGACTTAGAAACAACAGAAACCGGCTCTGAAGAATGCACACCAGACTGGGATTGTGGAAATTGGAGCGAGTGTTCTGAAGGCATGCAAACAAGGACTTGCAGAAACACAGGAGCATGCTCAGATGAGCATGATGCGCCAGCAACAGAGCAAGAGTGTGCTGTTGGAACATGCGATGATGGAATCCAGAACCAGGATGAGCTTGGAATAGATTGCGGCGGGCCTTGTTCTGCCTGTACTGAATGCTCTAGTGATGAGAATTGTGATGATGGCCATGCATGTATGGAAAATGAATGTGTAGAAAGCTCTGCAACAGCGCCACTACCTCCCAGGCTTGGAATCCCCCTTACTGGAATGTTTTTAGGAGTGCCAACCAGCCCTGTTGAAGTAAGCAAAGCGTATTGTGCTGGATTGATTTTTGCAGCAATTATCTTATTATATCTTTATCATCGGGTGTACGAATCTAGGGAAGATGATATCAAGTTTAATTATAGGGTAGCTATCGCATCAACTATCCTATTATTACCAATAATAACAATACTGCTTGGAGGTTATATGCTTTCCTTAATTGTATTGATCCTGGAGTTCATTGGTTTGATTGTTTACTACTTTAAACCTATTGAGCCATCTAAGATTAAGCATCCTGATATCCATGCGCTTAGAAAGCATGGATTTGCTGTGAAAACAAGGCTAAAGGAAAAAGAAGCAAAGGAACAGCTCGAGAAGCCTGCAGAAAAGCCAAAACGCAGATACCAGGTTATATTAGAGAGCATAAAGGCATTCATAAACAGGGCAGGAAAAGCAGAAA
>JAHWIC010000010.1 GCA_019322805.1 Candidatus Woesearchaeota archaeon
CGGTGGCGGTGGAGGCGGCGGTGGCGGTGGAGGCGGCGGTGGCGGTGGCGGTGGTGGCGGAGGAGCAATCTTACACTTGCTTGTATCAAAGGTACAGGCAGCAGTACATGATAAGGCTCCTGAGTCAAAGCCTAATGTCTGGCATGATGCTCCACCAAGATTAGAGCCATCACACTGTTCACCAGACTCTATAGCGCCATTGCCGCAATCTGGTGTATTGAAAACTGTTAAAGTGACTGTATTGCTTGAGGCGTTATCCTCATAATCAAAGGCATAAAATACAACATACTCTGTACCATACCAGTCAGCTGGCTGCGTGAATGAAACCATGGATGTTGTTTGGTTAATAGTTACATTTATGAAAGAGGTGCCTGCATAATCATAGGTTAAGGTATGGCCGTCAGCATCTGCAAAGTACTGGCTGAGATTGATTGCGTTTATTTTAGGAGTATCTTCTGCCCATATTTGGTTTGGGATAGGAGTGACAAGATGAGGAGGAGTATTAGGGTATACCATAAGATCAAAAACAGCTGAGGCTTCATTGTTATCGCATCCAGAATCGTCTCGTACTGTTATCTTAATGGAATAATTTCCACCAAGCGGATGAAGCCAGTTTATAAGCCCTGTGTTTATATCTATGTCAAACAAGGTAGTGTTATCAAAATAAGACAGAACATCGTTATCTGCATCACTGGCATTAACCTGATAGACAAAGCTCATATTGACATATAGCGTCTGATTAGGTATTGGCTGGATAGTTGGCGGATGATTAACACAAAAGGAAAGGTCTCCTAAAGAAGTAACTCTTCCGCTGACAGGAAGTGCAGCAGGTACAAAAGATTGTTGAATGATAAGGATTAGAGTGAGCAGATTAATTATAGATAGTACAATAACTATATAAATCTCTTTTTTCGGTATATCCACCATAAAGTAACCTTAGAATAATCAATTTAAATACTTTTCTTAAATTCTCTTAAAATAGAACCTAGCCTTTCCAGTATAATTGCCTTCACCTACATCTTGGGGAATATTTGCTGTAAATGCGAGGTGCTTGCTCTCATTCGCATTAAGTATGAAACCATTATCATCCACACTGACCCAATCAGCAAGCTGCCCCTTAAAACCAATAACCACTTTTGTTTTTTTTGGAAAAGAGATGTCCACAAATCTCCTGCAGCTATTCCCTGGAAAATTTGCTCCAAAGTTAAGTTTGCCTGTTTCGGTATTGAACCCTAACTTTGGAGCTACTTCTAAGACCATATCAAGCTCCCTAACCTCATGATAATTATAAAATGTATAAGCACAAAAAGCAGTTGTAAATCCAATTAGGATCATGATTGCAAGGATCATTAAAAGTTTTTTTGTTTCCATCTAGTTTATTTCTTGTGTCTTCTTTTCTTTTTATGTTTTTCCTTCTTGCTTTTCTCCTTGCTCTTCTCTTTCAGGTATAATCTAACTACAATCACTGCCAGCACAACTACCATCACTAAAAGCCCGACACTGACCAAGCCGTAGACTTGTTCCAAACTAAGCCTAACCATTCTTTCTTTTATCCTGACTTTGATATTTTTCTCAGAATAGGTATCTGCGTAATAAAGTTTTATCTTTCCGTTATATTCGCCAGGAGCCAGGGTAACATTCCAGTAAGCGTTTATCACTCCCTTTTGCCAGGGGTCCAGGTCAATTGTAGATGACTTAAGTACCTTCTCACCATCTATGAAGAGTTCTGCATAGATATCCTTTATAGGGTTGTTCCAAACATTTTCCAGCTCTACCCTGAATTCATCAATCTGCCCTGAAATGAATTCATTAATATAATCATTTATCTTTATCATCAAGGTTCCAATCTTAAAGATGTCCTCAAGGAGTATGCTCTCACCGTCAAAGATAACGAGTGCCTCTGCCCTGTAGGTCCCGGGCACTAAGATAGAATTATTCCATCCAGCCTCTAAGGTTTCTGTCTGTCCGCTTTCCAGGCTTGCTTTATTTGTATCAAAGGTTGCTAAAGAGTTGTTTTCATTGTCATAGATAGTTATTCTGCCAAGAACAAGCGCTATATAAGGGTAACATACGCTTTGCACATTTACCCTAAAGAGCATCAATTCCTTCTCATTAGCATCAGGAGCATCGAAATTAGCAGTTATCTTTTTTTCCTTTGAATATACCAATAGCTTGAATTTCTTCTGCACTGCAGTTAAAGCTCCAACCATTCCTCCTGGCTGTCCTACTTCTCTTACTCCGACACTAAAGGTATGTACGCCTTCATCAAGCTCTACCGTATCTGGAAATTCTATTTTCAGGGTAAATTGCTTTAGCCCGTTTGGCAGGTCTGTTATTGGACTAAGGGTGGCATATTCTCCCAAGCCACCAACAGATGCTTCAACATCATAATTAAAGCCTCTCACAAAAAAAGTAAGCTCTCCCTCATAACCTGGCTGGTAGATTATAGTGCCAACCGGAGGAGACATTAAGCCTATTGCATGCACAGTAGGTAAAAGAAGTAGTGATAAGAAAATAACCAGTACTTTCTGTTCTATCTTAACCATAATCTAAAAAAAACAAGAGAACTATAAAAACCTTTTTATGGCGATGTTCCTGTGAATGTCAGGACCGCTGTTTTTGTTCCAGTAGGAGCATCCTCTGGAACCCTAACCTTGATATCCACCACTGCAGCGTCTTTATCTGCTTCAGAGCTGAGTGGATAGGTTGTTGAATCACCGCATAGATAACTCCCGCTTTTTGTAACATCAGTATATGTACCTGGTGTCCATGCACCTCCGCATGAAGCCACTGAATCTAAGGCGCTGGTCTCGTTATTTTGCTGCTCAACTGAATTTTCATTTACCTTCAACTGGAATAACGGACTGGTTCCATTGATAAACTCGCTTGCATTCTTATCGCTGGTATAGTTCACTGACAGATTTACATTGCCAGTATTTTCAAGCAAGAAACCTTCATATTGCGGAGTAAAACCTACACACCCGGAAAAAGTTCCTTCTGAATCCATTGTGCAGTCTGTGGCATTACCTGCTACATAGCCAGTACCCCAGTTTATTGTTGGGATCTGGTTTGTCAGCTCTGTCAACACGCCAACAGTCAGCTGTGCTGTGCCTGTTGATGTATTTATAGCCATTCCTGTTATTGAGAAACCTAGCCTGCCAATCTTATTCAGACTAACCAAGGTTCCTGCCAAAGAAATGACAATAGCCAACAACAATAAGGTTGCTATGGTCTTATTTGAAACTTCCATTTATTATCACCTTATTTTATTTTAGTGAATCCTATATTGCCTGTTGATTCGCCTGTTTTGGATGGGGTCTCAACCAAGGTAAACCCAACCTTTCCTTCCTGGGTTCCTCTAACCTCCTTGGTTTCTACCCTATCAATATCCAATCTGTCAGAAACAATCCATGTTCCTGCTATAGAGATCATTAAGGATATAACTATCAACATTATCACCACGTTTTTAGAGATATCTCTCTCCATTTTACTTATTTTTAATTTTTCTCTTACGGGTATTTAAAGTTTTCGATTTGCGCTTCATACTAAAGACAAAATAGCCTAAAAGCACTGCTATAGCTATAACCACAACTATAACTGCAATTAAGATATAAACCAAAGGGCTTAAACCTTGCATCATCTTCCTGTAATCCTCCTCGCTCAAGAGATGAGCTTCATATGTTTCAACAATGCTTTGGTTAAGATAGCTTAAAACTACATTTATATCATACTCGCCAAGCTCTAAATTCCTGGCATCAAGATGAGCAACAACCTTCTTTTCTTCATAAGGCTCTAGCTCAAATGATGTTGTCTTTGTATTGAAAACCTCTTTATTATCTTTAAAAACAAATACCTCTGCATGAATATTGCTGATTAAGGTATTCCACTCGCTTTTTAGCTCTAATGCCAGCTCATTGATCCTGCCTACTTCAAAATACTTATCATAATTCAGGAGCTTTATTATCGGCTCTCCAATCATAAATGCTTCAATAAGTTCTAATGTATATTCTGCATATTCTATTGAACTCAAAACCTTGAATTCGCCTTGGCCCAGTTTTTCTTTTTCTACATAATTCCTAAAGCTGTGCTCTTCCATAACGTCAAGCTGCTCTGCTGGGTTATCATAAGAGGCAATTTCCTCAGTTCCGGAATAAACACTTAAAGTTGATTTAACTTCATCAAGGTCTGTTGTTCCTAAATTCTTGACAGTTGCTATCAAGTCAACTCCTTCTTCCTTCTCTTCTACATCTATCTTTGCTTCTATATACTTTTCCGGGTAAGGAACATCCACATACACCTTATGAGCCATCTTTATATTAGCTGCAACATAACCATCGCTTGTAGGAGCCTTGTAAAGCTCTTCCTCAACAATAATCCTTCCTTCTATTCTTCCAGGAGGAAGTTCTCTTTCAGGAATCTCCAGAGTAAATGGAACTGTTTTAATTTCTTCAGTCGAAGTGAACTCAAGCTCTGTTTGTGGCAGCTCTATGTAATCCTTTAAGTCGCCCTCAACATAAATTCTTAGTTTCAAGTCCTTGTGGTCATTATTTACTACCTTAAAGCTTCCTTGATAGCTCTGTAGAGAACCTACCTCTGTTTTAACTGGCCTTATTCCCAGAGCAAAGGTCATATTTAAGCATAGCAAGAACATGATTATCCAGATTACTGCTTTTGTTGCTGGCTTGCGTTTAATCTGGTTTTTCATTTTCATATCACGCTAAATGTTACAGTTGAATTTCTAGCTCCAGGCGGTTCATCATCCGGAACTCTGATTAGTATATCTCCCTCTGATGTGTCTGAGATATCGTGCCAGTCTAAGCTTACAATATCAACTCTAGAGCTTTCATTGGTTATATTGGTCCAATCAGTAGTTGATGGAGAATAATCAAATGAGTTTGATTCATTGGCATCGATCTTAAACTGGAAATTGTCTCCAGGGAATGTTCCCTTAGTAAACATTCTTGTTCCTGTTAGAGTAATATTGAGATCAATGTTACCTTGGTTTTCCAGCAAGAATGGAGGTGGATTATTGTCTGTCGTATTGTCTGTATAAGATGGTATAACAGTATAGAAGTTTACTGTATCTGTTATCAGGGAGATTGCTGCATAAGACTCTAAGGTAAAATAGAAAACAGTTGACCAGTTTCCATAGGTTTTGTTGTCATAGGCTCTTACACGCCAATAATAGACCTTGTCAACGTCCAATTCTGATGCAGAGGTATAGTTTGTCTGAGTTGGCGCCTCAGGAATATTGTCCACATCAATCTCTGGAGAATTAAATGATGCATTGTTATCAACAAGCAATTCATATACTAAAGGATCACCATCAGCATCATAAGAATTATTCCAGATAAATGTCGGTGTTCTGTCTACAATTGATGCATTGTTGTATGGGCTGAATAATATGGGCGCTGTTGGCTCTTGGTTTACAAGGATTGTGACTCTGTTGCTTACCTTTGTTATTCCATCACCATATCCATCATTTGGGGTTATTGCTGCTGTCCAGTTTTCTCCTTGGTCTGTCTCAGGCCATGCTAAAGTGTGATAGTTGTTTCCTTGATTGCCTGCTGCAAAGTTTGCTGCTAATTGTTCTTGTGATAATGGCCTAGTATATATCCTAACTTCATCAATTGTTCCATTAAAGAATCCACTTTGGTTCGAGGAAGCTCCTATTGTTAATGGCCTTGTGTTTGAAGGGTTTAAGCTTGTTGGGGTTATATTTACAGGGCTTCCTTGTGCTTGGCCATTGATGTATAGCTGCAGTTGTTGGGAGGTTCTGTCTACAGCTATAGTTACATGATACCATGTTCCAGGTGTTATTGTCGTAGTTGAGTTCTTTATAACAAGATTTGTTCCATCAGCAATTCTCGCTTCTAATGTTTGTTGTGGTGTTACAGCTAACTGATAACCTGGGTCAGCTGCATCACCATCCTTCTTTGATATTATTCTTTCTATTGTTGTCGCATTAACAGCCTTGTTAATCCATGCTTCTATTGTAAAACTCTGTGCCTGATTAAAGTCTGCTTTATTTCCTATGTCAATGTAATCATCGATGCCATCAAATCTATAAGCTCCACCAATTGTGCCAGTAGTCCATTCTGGTCTTTGTGAATAATTTCCTCCACCAATAGCTCCATGATTCTCAAATGTTGAGTAATCCCTAATGGTATATGTATAATTTGAAAGATTAGAATCAAAGTGCATATTAATTACTGCAATAGATGTATTCTCTAATCTCCAATCTGCAATTGTTGTTACATTATCTCCATCAAGGTCTATAACATTCTGAGGATGTACTGTTAGATTGTCTTTTGTTGAGTTCTTTCCAAACGTGGAGTTTAGTATGGGATAATCATGCGTTGGTAGGAGATTTATTACATAGAAATAAGTCCATTCTGAATCATTTACAAGTCCGCTTGCATCACTAGCTATAATGGTTATATTGTATCTTCCCTTTAGATATGGAATATAGAAAGAATTGTTGTACTTATCTCCTACTGCAGGATTGAGTGTTAATGGATATGTTGTGCCATTAGGATAAGTTATGTTTGCTAAAACATAAGTAATTACACCATTATCTGTTACATTAGCTCCTACTTCGATATATTCTCCTCCGCTAAATTGGGATCCCGCTTTAGGAATTAAATCAAAGACAGATGGGTAGAAATTGTCCACAGCATAGAAATACGTTGTCTCTGAACCATTAACATTTCCGCTTGTGTCATAAGCAATAAATGTAATATTATATCTCCCTGCATAGCCATGGATGGTGTATGATATGTTGTATCTATCTGTAAGACCTACCCTTGATAAGGTAAGTGTTTGTATTGTTCCGTTAGGTATCGATATGTTTGCATAAACATTACCAACCGCAACATTATCTGTTACATTGGCGCCTACCTCTATTTGTTGAGAAACATTGAATGTGCTGTTTCTTGCTGGAGTTATGTTAAATACTTTGGGAGGATAATATTCTCCAACAATAAAATAAGTAGTCTTTGCACCATCGACATTTCCGCTTGTGTCATTCGCAATAAACCTTACATTATATTGTCCAGGCAGGTTTGGAACTGTAAACGAGGTGTTATATTTCTTGTTTAGGGTATAGTTTAGATTCAAATACTTCGCAGTCCCATTGGGGAATGTAATGTTAACATAAACTGAATCAACACCAACATAATCAGTAACATTTGCGCTTATCTCAATTATATCGGAAATATTAAATAAGCTGCCTGCTGTTGGCGCTGTGACAGTAACGTCAGGAGGGATTGTGTCCAGTAAATCAAAATTAGCCCTCCCTATTTCAATATCTCCCTGAGCATTAAATACTACAACTGTCCAATTATAACCTAAAAGGTATGATGCACTTGTTTTTAACATATCATCAGCATTATCAGCGGCTGATACAGGTATGCTGGGACTTATCCTAACTACAGTATTGTTAGAATCAATCCATTGGTAGTAGACATTAGTGACTCCAGTAAGCCTGTGAGCTCTGGTATAAACTGTATCACCAACCTCAAAAATGGTTCGTTCAGTTGTGCGTGCTGAATCAGCATACGTAATAACCCTTCTGGCAGTTGTATTTATTATTACAATATCAAAGACTGCTGTATTTAATGAGGAATTAACATATATTGAGGTTGTTTCGACATCATATTCAGTTGCATCAGGAGGAACTGTTACCTTTACATAGATATCATGCTGTTCACCATAAGCTCCAAGAGCGCCTATATCTATAAGGCCGTCACTATCCGTATCTGTTAATAAAGAAGTCCTATCTGAGTCAAAGAAATCAGTGCTCCAGTTCCGTACAAAGGTGTAAGTGATATCAATAGTATCTGATTCACTCCAGCTGTTAGTAATGGTTAAGAAATAGTAAGTGCTGTCTCCGATACCAACAGACCTATCATAATCTGTGGCAATAGTGAGTCTTTCTCTGACGGTTGCGTTGATAACGCTAGCAGCAATAAGTCCAGGATCATTAGAGGAATTAATCCTAAGTGTAGTAAGGTCTATTGTTCCAATAGTTTCATTTGATGGTATTTTTATTTTGGCTTGTATGCCTCTTGACTCAGAAGGCAATAAGCTGCCTATATCAGAATGGCTGTCTCCATCAGTATCAGTAAGTAAGGTTCCATTGGAGTAATATAAGGTAACATTCCAGCCATGGTCAGATACAGCACTTATTTCAAGCACATCACTTATTGACTGGGCGTTGGAAACAGTATAATTAAACACAGCAGTAATACCTTGTGCACCAGAAATAGTTCTTGAGGCAGGAGCAATAGCTATTGCGCCAATAGTAGTAGTATCAGTAACTGTTTCGCTTACTGTGTCATCAACCGAGGAAGTAGCAGTGATAGTGGTAGTGTCAACTGTGCCTATTGATGCTGTTCCAGGAACATCTATCTTAACGATAAGGGTAGTAAAGTTCTCTACACCCAGGGTTATGTCAGGTTTATTGTCTCCATCAGTATCAGTAATAATTGTTCCATTCGGATAATACAAGGTAATCTCAAATCCTTGAGTTGATTGGTTAACTAGTTCTATAACTTCTTCTAAGATTCCGCAATTCATCAGATCATGGTAATAATAAACAGAAGTTCCGTTTCTAGCTGATGCCTCATGATTAGGCTGGAATAGTAAAAGAGCATAAACTGATGAGATTGTATCTAGATTATCCTGCAGCTGGGCAGGAACATTTATTCCAAGTGATGCAGCTGCCTTGAGGTTGACTGCCGTTGGTCCAGGAAATCCTAAGTCAGCCCAGTTTACTCTGGTTTCTAATTCAATACCCGATGATCCTCCACCGACTACCTGGCTCTCTAAACTCTTATTGATGGATATAGAACCAGGCATATCATAACCGCTGCCATTTAATTGGTCAGCAGTTCCAGCAGGTATATAATTGTATAAATCAGAGTCATACTTCTGATTAGTGCCCCACCAAGCAAATACAAGCACTTGATCAGTAGCATTCATGAAACCATCATTATCATAGTCCAGGTAGACTAGTGCAGTAAGTTTTTTAGTGCCTCCATTCAAACGCCTGAAATAGAAGTATAATTGCTGGTCATTCCACGTATAAGCAAATTCAACTAAATCACGATCAGCAGTCATACCTGTATCCCCATCACCAGCACCTTCAGTTAAGTCAAAGATGTGGTTTAGAGGGTTAGCGAGGACAGAATCCCACTCATCCATGTTCCCATCAACAGTTATATTCACTAAAGTTGGGGTATCCCCTTCAATCTCATCACAGGAAGGAACAGTCACGTCAGCAACTGTAACAAACACTGTATCAGGAATTCCATCGTTTCCAGCAGAATCATTGTAGAATATTGTGTAATTCCAAGTGCCAAGGAAATAAGTATTCGGCTTTACAATATTTGGCACATCATTGGTCCAGGGTGTTTGTTCCTTGAATAACTGGCCATTTCTTTCAACATAATAATAACCAGAATCATTGTTGTCTTGCAATATCCAATTGATTGAAGCGTCTTCACCAACATCAACATATTGGTCAGGCGGTGAATTAGATGTTGGAGGTGTGACATCTAAGTAAAATGCAATAAAGTATGTTGTTTCTGAGCTGTTTGTATTATTGCCTGTGTCAGTTGCAATGAATGTTACATTATATCTGCCAGCTACCATGGGAACTGTGAATGATGTATTATATCTGTCTCCTACTGATAAGCTCAAATCTAGCTGTTGTAATGTGCCATTAGGATAGGTTATATTTGCTTTTACATTATCGATAAATCCATCATCAGTAACATTTGCTCCTATCTGAATATTAGCCAAGAAATTATAGCTGCTATTAGCCTCAGGTGTTATTGCAAATACATTTGGCGGAGTATAGTCTATCCAGATAACTGTAAAATTGCCTGTCCATGGTATTGCATCATTCTCATATATATCCCTTGCATAAACTGTATAATTGTATGTTCCTTTATCTAATTCCGATGTATTGTAAGAAGTTTCATACACCTCAGTATAGGTTCTCTGGTTTCCAGTAACCTCTACATTATCAACCTTACATTCTTCATTATTATTATTTGAAGAACATCTGAATCTTACTCTAAAGTCAACATTGTCATCTGCAGAGCTTGGCAAAGTGCTGTTGTACAAAGTCCAGCCTGCTGTGTCTTCTATTGTTACGACATTAATCCAGGCAGTCCCATTATACCAGTCAGCTGCAAAGTATTCTCCACCATCTAAGTTGTTTGTTTCATAGTAGAAGCTTAATGTTACATTTACATAATCTGTTGTATCAATTATATTTTGTAAAATACTTTCTCCATTTGTATTCTCTGTCCTTGCATCATAGGTTCCAAGATAAGGAGCAATTGTTGAAACAACCCATGGTGCTCCTGCTCCAGCTGTTGTCCAGTTGTTTGTTGTTAATGTTCCTGTTTCAAAACCATCAAAGAATGCCTGCGCAACGCCACCTATATAAGCCTGAGGAAGCATAGTGTAATTGGTGCCTTCAATATCAACCAAAACAGAATCAATACCAAGGTTATCTGTAACATTAGCTAGTATTGTTATGTTGTCGCTTCTATTAACTGGGTCAGGATAATCACTAATCCAGTTTATTGCAGGAAGGATTAAATCAAAAGTAAAGTTAATCTTTATTGATCTGTTTGAGCCCCAATCATAATTGTCATATTCATCATAAACCAGGCAATTCCAGGTGTAATTGCCTTTGGTTAAGTCTAATGTCCAAGTTGAGTAATTATAAGTCCCAGTTATAATACTAGATTCAGCCAAATCAAATAATTGATTACTGCTGTCTGTCATCCACAAGCTTATGTTCTTTAGGTTATGGCCATCTGCTGCAGAGCAATTAAATGTGACTTCATAATTAGGTGCTAAATCATACGAGAACCCATCTGGTGGATATTCTAATGTAATATTAGGTGGAGTTATATCATTGATTGTATATATAAAGCTCTGAGCGTCTTGCGCAGTTCCGTCTGAAACATTAATTCGGGTTTCATAAACTCCTGCATCTGCTTCAGTTGGAGTGTCTGAGAAGATTCCTGTAGCAGAATTTATATCAAATAAGGTCGTATTGTCATCCCAAGTCAATGTGTCAATGCCTTCACCAACATCAGGATCAGTTGCATTTGCATCATAACTCCAAGTCATGCCATTATTTACTGTTTGGTTTGGTATTATCCATAATATAATTGGAGGGGTATTTTGTATTGTTACGCTTGTTGAATTATACCCGCTGTTGTTATCATAGCCATCGGATGTTTTTTCAGAACAGATTATTACATCTCCCTTAGTTAACCCAGCTAGATTTAAATCAAGGGTTTGAGCTGTCTGGCCAGCTATTGTAACATTGTTCTCATACCACTGCCAATATCTTGTTGATTCTGGGTCATTATCTGCATCATAATAAGTTCCTGCATCGCAGTTTATTGTATCGTTTGTTTTTGGAGCTGTGTTATTGATTGAAGGATTTGTTGTCAGTATCGGAGGTGTGTTTGCAACAGTAAAACTCCAAACATCAGTTTGATTAATATTTCCATAGCTATCATTAAACCGCCAGTACCACTGCACTGTTTGATTTCTGGTAGCTGTTATTGTCCTTATCTCTTGAAGCTCTTGCGGTGTTGTCCAAGGTTCTGCAGTATCATTTATCCAGTTAGTTCCATTGTAGAATGAGAATACCCTGTAGCCACCTGCTATATCATCTGTTAAAGTTACATTGAAGTAAACTGTTTCTTGTGTCTTTGTCGCATCAGAAGCATTTGTTTTATTGTTTGACCATGTTGGGTATACTATGTCTACTGTACTATAAGTAACATTGAAATAGAAAACATCCCATGTAACCTCATAGGGATCACCTGGTCCGCCTCCAGAATGCTGTGCTTCTGATTTTGCTAATGCGCCTATTGAACCGAAATTATCGCATGTCCATGATTCTAATGGAATTACATCTGTACAGGTAACAGTTCCTGGCTCTGTTGTGCCTGGACAAGTAGTTGTTACAGCTGTATAGCTTGCTCCTCCATCAGCATCAACAGATATGTCACAACTTTGGGTTCTGGTTGTAGCAGCCCACCACTTATAGCAGAAATAAACCTCCACTATAGAAACACAATCAGTTACACTCGTATTTGTTGAGTTTATTCTTAACCCAGCCCAGGTATTGCCTCCTTTTGTTAATGTATGTGTTTCGTATGTTGTGTCATCATAGAATAATGCTGTTCCTGGATAGGGATTATCGCAAATACTATTCCATAAACCAGCTGATGCTGCATTATCCTCTGCACTGCAATCCCCTATCTGAGATTCTCCAAATGCTGGGTCATTTGGAGTTAGAGTGAAATTGTATGTTTGTCCAGGAACAAGCCCGGTTTTGAATAATTCCCAAGCACCATAACAAGTTTGGTTCTCAGGACTCCAGTTTAAGCACTTAAACAACCTTGTTGAATTTGCAGTAACTGTTATAGTCGCATTAGTAAAGTTTAGCAGGGTTGGGTCTACTGAATAAGATTTGCCATACATATCAAGAACTATGCTATCATCCATCCTCAAATTGTTGTCATCGCTTAATATATCATGTCCGTATAGGATTACCCTGCTTATTGTGTCATCAACTTCTTCAAATGGAATAATCTCAATGTCCAAAATACCCTGATCACTAGCTAGAACTGTTTGGTTTGAGGTTACCAAGTAATCACTACTGCCTAAAACCATTATGGTTTCATTGCGTTCTCCGAATCCAGGGTCTACAGCATTTTTCATTACATATGTATAATTTTGCCCAGGTTTGATATCTTTGAGATGTCTCCATCTGCCCTTGCAAGTTCTTTCTGTAAAGCTCCAGTTTTCACATTTGAACAGGTCTTTTGTTCTTGCTGTTGCTGACACATTGATTGAAGAAAAATTATATTTTAGTATTGGATTAAGCGAATATAACTCACTCCATCTAGCTGTTTCCGGTACATCATCAATGTCAATGATTTCTGTAACATCTCCAGTGACATCTGTCTTAACAAAGGTCACAGAACTTATTACACTTTTTTTGAATGTTAACTTTATATCAAATGTTCCAGAGCTTATATTTGCTACAATACCGCTTGTTGCATTATGGTCAACCCTGCCTGAATAAGAATCAATAAACTCAATCGTAGCATTGATGAAGTTGCCTTGAGCGTCTAGTACTGTTTCATTAACGATTATGGTTGCATTTGTGTAGCCGCCAGGGAAATCAACCTCAAAATGGAAAATAGGGGAGCTTCCCTCATAATTAAGCTCATCTGTACAATTTATGTACCAGGAATAATTCCCTTCTGTTAAATCATCCTTGATGAACTGCTGCCTTATTCCCTTAGTTATGCTGGTTTCAACATCTGTGACTGCTCCATTTAAAATTAGCTCACAATCATCTATCCCGCTTAAATCAGTTACATTATAACCAAATATTACAAGCCCGTTAGAATCCTTGCTGTTATTTGATGGTATGACCAAGGCTATATTTGGAGGGGTTATATCCTCTACCTTTTTATAAATATCTATCACATACCAGGCAATATCCTGAGTCTGAAAGTCTGTTTCTTTATCAAACGATAAGGTAGTTGAGTTTGAAAGATTAATAGTGTATAAGCTATTTGAATAAGTCTCGTCCTCTCCTGTACTCCATCCAGAAGAAACATGGAATGCCCTTGAAACATTTACAGGATTAATTGTTTCTGTTGCATCGCTGCTTAAAGCAGTAGTCCCGCTTTGTACATATGAGCCAGGAATCTCCACAACATACCAGTCAATGAGCCTTTCTGAATCCGGATAGGTTGTTCCTGGTTTATGGGTGAAATATAATGTAGTTTGTGAAGTAATATTGCCCTGGATGAGATTAGAATCCATTCCAGGCTCAGTTCCATTGCTTGCTGTTCCGAATATCAGGAATGTTTCTGAAAGCTCAACTGCATTAATGCTGGCTGCTGCACTATCTGAATTATCTAGGATTGTTGAAGTTCCTGATTGTACCTTTGCACCATCCCACTCAACAACCTGGTATGAGACAGTTGCTGCACATTCTCCATCATTTCCTCTCCTTAACAAGAGATTTGTTGAATTAGTAAGTTTAGCTGAAAAGAATCCAGCATTGCTGTCTTCCCCATACCTGCTATTACACCTGCCATATACAATAACAAATGCGTTGTTTAGGTCAACCTCGTTTATTGCAATATTTGTGCTCCCCTCTTTATCACAAGTTCCAAGTGAATCCCCGTGAGCTAAATGAGCTGGCAGAGCAGTAGGAGAAATGCATATTGTCTGAGGATTATCAGGATTGCCTGGCGGCTTGTGGCAGCAAATCTCAAGCTTGCCGGTTTTTTTACAATCCTGGTCATTGCCTCTCCTGAGATTAACTGTCCCTCTCTGGACATTTAGCTCATCACTTTCAACAACCTGCCATCTTATTGCAGAAGAAACTCCAGAAGAATATCTGTCAAAGGTTATTGTTGTGCTGTTTGTGATATTTGGCGTAAACTGCCAGTTATCAGGTTCTGAATTATCTGTGTTTGCCCTGAAAAGTATGAATGCTTTGCTCGCGTTAATTGCAGATATGGTATCAACTATTTGAGTTCCTGTTCCATCAATCTCTCCTCTCTGTACAGGGCCTATTCTTTCTCCATAACCAGGATCCTCTGGAGTTAATTTAAATGTATATTCTTCTCCAGGAGTTATATCCATTAAGTTTATCCATTCTCCATAGCATCGTTGTTCTTCAAAATTCCAATCCTTACATTTATACAACTCTGAACCTTTTGCAGTCGCAGTTATATTTGCAGAAGTAAAGTTTAATGCTGTTGGATCAATCGCATAAATCTCAACAAAATTTTCTGTTTCAGGAGCATCATCAAGGTTGATTAATTCTGTAAGATTAGTTTTTAAGTGAGTTTCTTTAAACACTATCCTCTTTACATGATGTTTTTTAGGCTCTACGCTTATATCATAAACCCCTTCTTCAAGCTCTGGCGCCTCAGCTATAGCAATGCCTAACTCCCCTGTTTCTCTTTTGAGTTTTAGTTCCTTTGTCTTTCCATCCAAGAAAGTCACATTTGCCCTTACCAGATTTCCTTTGGCATCCTTTATCTCTGGGGATATCCTTAGCTTCTTAGGTTCAATGAGCTCTATCTTAAAGACATTTGAGATAGCTGTTCTGTCAGAATCATTTGCTGTGAAGAACATGAATCTAATAGTAGTAAGATTGATTGGAATTATTGTTGCAATATCTCCATCAATGCTTACATTGATATCTTTAGGCTGATAATAGCTAAATGTCAAGTCGTCGTTGTCAGGGTCAGAAGCATACTCACTTAGGTTAATTGTTATAACTTCATCCTTAGTTATTTTTTGGTTTGGTATATGGCTAAACACTGGCGCTTTATTCACAAGGATCATAGAGTAAGTTATCTTTTCTATTTTTAATGAAGAGCCATTCTCAAGCTCGAATATTAATTTATACGGCTTTCTGCCGACATTCACCAGTTTGCATGTTTCTAAGCAGATATCCTCGAACTCAACAAAGTATGGCCTGAATATTGCTTTTAAGGTTGCTGGATATGAAGCTTGAATGTCTAAGGCTGTTGAGGTATCATCATAGTATATAACCTCAGCACTTACAATATTATTATATGTAGCTCCATGCCTGCCATAGCTTAGGTAGAACTCATCGTTCCATTCAGGCTGGTAAGACAGCACACCAACAAATTTGCAGCAATCATCATATCCATGGCAGATTATTGTGGACTCCTTGTTTTCCTCGGAATAAACACCCCACCTTGAGCAAAGGCTTGATTCATTAATTCTAAAGTTGAATGTTGCTTCTTTTATAATAAAATCAATAACTCCATCAATATCCTCAATGCCATTATCGTCAGGATCAAAGTTTGTTCCTGAATTATATTCAAGCTCTATCTCAATTTTCTTTTCTGGCTCTTCTTCAACTGTTTCATTTAGTGTTTCATTAACTTGCACTGTTTCATTGATTAAAGTTTGATTTAATTCTATTGATTCATTAATTATTGATTGATTTAATTCTTTAATTGATTCATTGATTTGAGTTTCATTAAATTCCAAAGTTTGGTTAATTACTATTTCTTCTGTCTGGTTTAATGTTTTGGAAACATTTGTTTCCAAACCGTTTGGAAATGTTCCATTTCCAAAAGTTTCATTAATTATTGTTTGATTTATTTCAATTGATTCATTTGTTGATGTTTGATTGATTGTCTCATTGATTATTGATTGATTTGTCTCATTTCCTAAACTAACTGCAAAGCCAGTTATACCTTCAACACCTTCCTGGTATTTATCATAGATTAGGTATCTCTCTCCTTCATGTTCAAGATAAACCTTAGCAGAGCCAGCCAAGCTTCCTGTTATTTTTATTGAGCTTAGCTTGCCTGGATTCTCTGGATACCAGAGGTATTCTGCTGATTCATTAAAAGCAAGCTCTATATCTTCTGTGTAACTGTATTCACGTCCACTCACAACAAAACCCTCTATAGCAGGCTTTATTACTAAGAAGAATGCAAAGATAACTGCAACACCAATAACAGCTAGGCTTAGATAAATCCTTTTCTCTCTATCAAGAACTATTCTCTTTCCTAGCTTATCCTTGATATTCATTTCTTAATCAAAACCTCTTTTGTCTTGAACCTGCATTTCCACAGCTCTAAGAACTCAGTAACTTCCTTGGAGAATTTAATGGGAACAAGAAGGACAGTCCTTCCAAGATGGTCTATTCTGTATCTCTTTACTATGCCTGTTTTGCCATCACGTCCTTTCAAGGCATAATAAAATCTTACTTTATCCTTTTTCAGAAGGTGTTCGGTCGAGTAAGTAAACAGAACCATCTCTGCGTAACTGCCGCTTCTCACCTTATTTCCCATCTGTTAAATAAACTAACAGAAATGGTTTATAAAGCTTTCGGTGTTAAATAGGTTAACATTAAGAAAAATTGATTAAAATAAAAAAAATCCAACCATCCTTGGCGGGTCGACGGTCAAAGTTCGCTATGCTCACTTTGCCCTACTCGCCACCCAGTGGAATGTGAGCGAGTTCGCTGTGACTTGCGAGGCTCGCGAGAGACTCGCTCGCCATTCCACTCGAGCTCACTCGCATGTCACTGGGCCAACCCCCGGCTCGCCGACCGCCATGGTTGGATTTTTTCGAGAAAAACCACCAACATGGATGAGAACTGAGTGCAGAGGAAAATCCCATACGCGAGTGTGGGATTTTCCTCTGCGAATAGGGCATGCGAAGCATGACCGTGTTCGAATCCTGTGTTGTTGGTGGTTTTTCTAAGAAAGTTACCTGTTTTAAGAAAGCTTTATTAAATTCAGAAGAAATCCAGACTATGTTGCCCCTGTAGTCTAACGGATTAGAATTCAAGGTTGCGGTATTTTTGCAAAAACCTTGAGGTCGGTGTTCAATTAAGCTGCAAGTCAAGGCTTGAGCTTTGAGATTCCCCGCAGGGGCATTTCCTTCTCCAACAAGAATAAGCTCAATAAGACTGCTCTTCATAACTGTCAAAAGGGCGCGACTTTACAGACCTGCCTTCTTTCATCAGCCTGGTTACATAGCCTGCTATAATGTTCCTGAGCTTCTTTGACTGGACAGACAAAAGCCGGTTCACTATCTGCTTGTTTTCCTCAAAATCCTCTGTAAACTCATTCCTATGAAGCCCCATAAGCCTTCCAGTTATCCTTTTTATCTGCAGTGTTTTTATTCTTCCCATTTTGCACCTATCCCTGTTCCCTGACTATCTGGAATTTTTTATTTCGCTTGACTTTCTTTAGAGAGTATTCTTCCTGCTTCAGGCCATGCCTAGCTGCCCAGTTGTGTGCAGACTCCTCTGTCTTGAAGGTTTTTGGCCTGATCCTTTTTTTAGGGTGCAGAATCTTGTAGCCGGACTTGCCTCTAGGCAGATTGAGCCTTCTTTTCACTCTGGTATGTACCTTTTTCATATTGAACACCTTTTAGAATTCTACTCCCATCCGGATTTCTTGTATCTCTTCCGGTATATTGGGCTGCGCTTGTCCATAGGATGATATAAGAGCTTGACTATCTTACAAACTGAGTCTTGCATGCTGTCTGCATATGACCTTGCAGGCTCATACCTATCAAAAACCATGATTCTGCCATCTTCCCTGACTGCTTTCCAGTCCAATGTTCCTTTCTTTCTGGCTTTTATGTAACAAAACATTTTTGCACCCTCATCAAATTAAAAAATTAAAAATAAAAAAACCTTAATATTCTTCTTCTGGGTCATCATCTCCGTATCTCATTTTCTCACCTCCCCCTATTCTTCTTTTTTTTCTTCTGATTTTTTCTTTTTAGCCATTTGATACCACCTCTAACTTTTTATTCGCCAGCAATCTCTGGAGTTCTTCCTCATGCTTCCTTAATTCCTGTTCCTTTGCAGATTTTAATTCTGAATTCCTTAGGTTAGGAATGTCCCATTTCAGCAGAGCTATCTCTCTCTTAAACTTCTCCACCTCATCTTCAAATGAATTTTCTTTCTGCATTTTACTTTTGATTAAGCTCTGCCATCACATCAGTTGAATCGGGCGTGAAATACCTTCCAAAAAAATCGTTGTATTCATTTTCTTCAGACGGCTTTCTTTGGTTTATTATCCTAATTGAAACCGCCCCTTTATTTTTTAAGACGCCCAACCACTCTTTCTTGCTTTATTCTGTTTTCCCTTCTTTGGGCCCATTTTTCTTTGGGCTTGGCTTTGATTATCACTAGGAACAGCCTCTCCGCAGGCTGGACAATAAAAATCTTCTACACCCAGCATAAAATCACAAAACGGACATTTAGCTCTCATTGCCATTTGCACCACCTTTAGAATTAGCTCTTGCCTATTTTGTTGAGGCCTTTATGCCAAAGCGTATCGATGCTCCAACCCAACCTTATCATCGATATCCTCAGCCACTTTCTTTATATCCTCCAGAGTTATATTGATATCCTTTTGGATTTCATCAATCGTGGATAATAAGCTTTTCATTCTTAGTTCATACGTTGATTCCAGCTTAACAACCAAGCCAGCCTTCATCAGCTTCTTCAAATGGTAAATCACAGAGCCGATTGTTGGCTCAACCCTCCTTGCAAGCTCTTCGCTTGTAAGGCCTTTTCCTTCCTTTGCTGAGTTTACCAAAGCCATTAAAATCTTAAATGCGGTTTTATCTTGATCTCTTGGAGTCATAAAACCAAGGCTACTACACACCCATTCAATGTCCTCATTAAGCTGCTTTTCTGTTGGCTCTCTTAATTTTTTTACAACAAATTGCTTTAATGCTTTCATTGTTCTATAGCATGTATAGCATAGCTAGTATTTAAACTTTTCTAAAATATTTAAATTTAAATTAAATAATATATATAATGTAAAATAATAAAGCTTAAATATAAGAATATCTTATATATCTGCAGGCGGAGCAAACCAGGGGAGGCGATGAATACTTCGGTATTTAAGCTTTAAAGAACAGTTCCTAGAATTGTTCATCCTGGGCTCGTTCGCCTATAATCTTCCTGACACAAACAAACCATGCTTAGAAACAGCTGTCTTGTAGCTGGCCATGGGCTCTGGCTTCTTGCCCATTTCTTTCAATAAAATGTCTACTGCGCCGTCTTCTATCTTGATTATATTATAGCTGTTATTAATATGGGCTCTTAGCTTGATTGCAGAAACAGAACCAGCATTCACTATTGCAACATTATTAACGAACCAGGAGTATGGGGTGTGCTTATGGCCGCAAAGAACAACATCAACACCTGCATTTACCAGTGCCTCAAGCACAGTTCCAGCGTCAGCTATTGTAGCACGCTCCCTTCCAGTCCTTGGCACGGGTATTAAGTGATGGTGCATTGCAACTATCCTGCAATTCTTCTTTGGCATTTTTTCTAATTCACCAAGCAGCCACCTGAGCTTGCCCCTGCCGACATTTCCAGTGTCTAAGTCCGGCACTGTTGTATCTACGCCAATAATATCCATGCCTGGCAGGGTAATGGCTATATTGCCATGGCCAAAGTGCCTGTCAAAATAATCATAGCCGCAATACCTTGAGTCATGGTTGCCTGGAATCACAAGAATATGCGGCTTTATCTTAGAAAGGTATTTTTTGGCCAGCTTAAACTCTTCCTCAAAGCCAAATGCTGTAAGATCACCAGTTACCACAACCAAGTCTGGCTTGAGCTTGTTTATTTCTTTAATGCAGGAAGCTAGTTTCTTAGCCCTAAATCCTATCTTACCGTAAGTAGTCTTGCTGCAATGCAGGTCAGATATGTGGGCTATTGTTACCATCTTACCAAAATTGTGCCTCTTTTTTGAAAATGGTTCTCATGAGTCTATCTGGAATACTCCAGCAAGTCAAGTATGCTGCTCGGTGTCACAACTCCAACTACCTTTTTGTTCTCATTCAAAACAGGAATATATCTAAAGCCTTCTTTATAGACCAGCTCTATCACCCCATTAATAGGCGTATCTAACTTAACAGTTGACTTATGCTTATTGATTAATTCCTTTGCTTTTTTGTATAAAATCTCCCTATGATAACCTATATTTAACAGCTTAACAATCGGCTCGTATTTAGCTTGATGCAGAAAAATCTTTATTATATCCTCATCAGCAATCTCTCCAACAAACCTTTTATCCTTGGTTACAACAATGCAAACATTGGTGTCTTCTCTTTTCAATTTCTTGATTATGTGGGTAGAGTCATCATCTTCATATACAAATACCGGCTTTATCATTGCATCTTTGGCAGTGAACATCTTGGTTCCTTCTAGCGCAGAGATTGTTCTAGCTTGGTCAGACCTCATCTTTGTATGATAAGTTTTATGCACTTTTACTCACACATTTATTACTAGTATATCTTCTTTTTAAATGTTTTTATTTACAACAAGTGCAGATTAATCAAAAATAAAAACACAATGAACAGGATATACAGTCCGATGAAGCTCACTCCTTCGAAGCGCCTAAGCTCCCAGTCACTTTTTATGAAAACCAGCAACAAAATACTCATAAGAATCATGAATGGAGCCGAATAAAACACAGTTGATCTAATAATAGATAATGGATTAATCAGCCCTGAAACACCTAAAAGCAAGAATACACTAGTGATATTCGAGCCAATTATGTTTCCCACTGCTATGTTCCCATAGCCTCTTTTTGCTGCTAAAATCGATACGCTAAGCTCAGGCACAGTGGTGCCCAATGACACAAGTGTAAGACCAATCAGGGTTTCAGGAACTTTAAAATATTCCGCAAAAAATACAGCTGAGCTGACAAAATACTTTGCGCCAAAAAACACCACAAAGCAGGATATAATCAATATTAAGAAGTCTTTCAGACTGCTTCCAGCTTGTTTTTGTTTTGCAACTTTATTCTTGCGCCTGTTTAGGGTAGAAACAAGCCCCGCCCTTATCGGAGAAATATATCCTAACCTGAAGAAATAATGCATGAAATGCTTGAAACCATACATTCCCTTAAATTGCCGCTGTTCTGTAAATAAGAACATGATATAAGCAAAATAGAACAGCAATAATATCCCTGCCTCTATCCTTGTTATTGTTCTATCCAGAATAAATGCATAAAACAGAAAAGCTGCAAAAAGCATTATGTAACCATCTCTCTTAAGCATGTCTTCATTGGTCTTTATCAGGGCTATGACAGATGCGATACCCAATACTATTCCAACTTTCATTATATTGGCTCCCACTACATTGCCTATTACTATGCCGCTGTCTCTGCCCAATGAAGCTATTACTGCGGAAGCCAAATCGGGTATTTGTGTGCCAAAAGCAACTAAAGTCAAGCCAATAACAAATTCTGAAATGCCGAACCTTTTAGCAATAGAAGCAGCAGACTTGACAAAGAAATCAGAGCCTTTGACGAGAAGGAATAAACCAAGAAGGAACAATAGGATATGGGTTATCATCTTTTTCGTTTGGTTCTCTTTGAAGTTCTTCTTTTCTTATCCTTAAACACTATCGTCCTGTAAGGGAATGGAATCTCAATTCCTTCTTTGTCAAACCTCTTCTTTATGCTCCTGTTTAAATCGCAGCCCATCACAAAAGCTGCACCAGGGTCTTTTGACCACACCCAGGCACGCAGGTTTACAGAAAAATCACCATAACCTATGACCCTGACAGAAACTGCTGGCTCTTTGTTCTTTTTCTGTTCTTCTGTCCTGGCATCAAAGAAATTAGGGTGCTTCACAGCCTCTTCTTGTATTATCCTCATCGCTTTATCAGCATCAGAATCATAACTAATGCCAAATTCAACCCATCTGCATATTTTCCGGTCACCTATATCATAGTTCTCTATAGTCTCATCGCTTATAACTGAATTAGGCACAATATACCTTTTATTCTCAAAGTTCCTTATTATCGTATGCCTAAGGGTTATATCTTCAACAACCCCAAACTTGTCTGAAAACTTGATTCTGTCTCCAACCCTGAATGGTTTAAATATTGCTATGAACACTCCGCTTATAAGATTAGAAAAGGCTTTTTGAGAAGCAAAGCCAATAACAACCGCCAATACTCCAGCACCTGCAAATAGCGAGACAGACAATGCCCTAAGCGACGGTATTATGGATATCGCTATTCCAATCCCAACGACATAAATAATAGCTGAAAGCAGGTGCTTAAAAACCGTAAATTGTGTAGGGTCAACCTTTATGCGCTTGGAGGATTTTTCAAATGCTTTCTTCAATATTTTCCTGGTAACTCTTTCAACTACTATAGTAACTAGGATAATAGTTATTACTGAAATTCCTTTACCAAAACTGTTATTTGGTATAGTTGTTATCCAAGTAGGAATATCCATTTTATAATCAGCTAAATAATTTCTTTACTTATTAACTTTTTCTATATATTGCTTAAATCCACTTCTTTCTATTAAAATACGCAAGCATAGAGCCCCCAACCAAAAGTATAACCAACCACGCAAAAAGGTAACCATACCTCCATCTAAGCTCAGGCATGAACTCAAAATTCATCCCATAGACTCCTGCTACAAAAGTCAATGGAATGAATATTGCTGCAAAGATAGTCAATACCTTCATAATCTCGTTCATCCTATTGCTGATGCTGGAAAGGTAAATATCGACCATACCGGATACCATCTCCTTAAATGTCTCAACATTATCTATCACCTGGATGGTATGGTCATAAATGTCTCTCAAGTATATTGCAGTGGATTTCTTGATGAGTTTCGATTCTCCTCTCAGCATATTATTGATGATCTCCCTCAAAGGCCAGACAGATTTACGTATATGTATCAGGTCTCCTTTCAGCTTATGTATAACATCCAAGGTCTTTGGGTCAGGGCTTCCAACTACTGTTTCTTCTAGGGATTCTATTTTTTCCCCTATCTTTTCCAGGATCAAGAAATAATTATCAACAATAGCGTCTATTAATGTATAAGCAAGGTAATCGCTTCCCATCTTCCTTATCTTGCCTTTCTTCTTTCTAATCCTGTCTCTTATGGGGTCAAAGACATCCCCTTCTGTTTCCTGGAAAGATATTACAAAATGTTTTCCCAGAATTAAGCTTATCTGCTCTGATTTAATGTCGCCAGAGTCCTTATCATAATATATCATCCTTAGAACTAGGAATAAATGATTCTCAAAATCTTCAATCTTAGACCGCTGGTTTGCATTGACAATGTCTTCAAGAACAAGGGAGTGTATTCCAAAATATTTGCCTATTTTCTCAATGATGTCTATTTGGTGGATGCCCGTTATATTCAGCCAGGTAACTGTAGGCTTGTTCTTGAATGGAAAACACTCTTCTACTTTTTTTACCGTCTTTTCCTGGAGTTTGAAGTCAGTATAATCTATTATGTCAACCTTTACCCTTTCTTCCCCTCTTTTTCCAACATAAACAAGCGTTCCAGGAGGAAGGCCTGCTTTCTTTGACACCGCTTTTACAGATCTGTGCATATATATTTTATATTAGCCCCCTTTTTATATTTTTCTGTCTATGCGCTCCTTTATCATTATAGAAAAATTAATATATTAGTTTTCTAAGAGTATCATAATGCTCGCATTAATAACTTTCCTTGCAATAGTGTTTTTCTCAATCATATCTGTCAAGCTAGGCACCATAGCTTTAGAAACTACTGGCTTATCAAGAGACATAGCTGCTTTCCAGGCTCAGTCAGCTTTCTCTGGAGTGGGATTTACAACATCAGAGTCAGAAACTGTCATGAGCAACCCAGTAAGGAGAAAGATTCTTCGTTTCATGATGTTAGTGGGTAGTGCCGGCTTAACAACAGCAGTTGCCACACTTATTATCACGTTTGTCAATACAACTCCCACAAGGGTCGTCTTTGGCAAGGAAGTGAATACTATAGCCTTTAACGTCGGACTGCTTGTTGGAGGTCTAATCTTAATATCATTTATATTCACAAGAAACTGGTTTGAGAATCTTATCAAATGGATTCTTGCAAAGCCTTTAAGCCATCTTAAAAGCAGAATAAAATTATATGATTATGAAAAGATACTCGGACTTTCTGAAGGGTACACTATAGGCTCTTTTGAAGTGCCTAAGCATCATTGGATGGTCAATAAGACTATAAGTGATTTAGAGATGGAAAAAGAAGGAGTGATAATCCTGGGTGTTTACAGGACAGTAAAGGACAAAGAGCAATATTTAGGCATACCAAGCCCTGATTTCAAAATCCATAACAGAGATAAGATAATGGTTTACTGCAGCGAGGAAAAACTTTTAGACCTTGCCAAGAGGGAAAAAGGAGCCAAGGGAGCTGTAGAAAGAAAAGAAGCTATTGAAGAGCATAAAGAGATGAATGTTGTGAAGAAAGTGTATGAAAGAAAGCTTATGGAAGCTGCAAAGGGAAAAGGGGAATCCTAAGAAGAAATTCTCATCATGTTAGAAAACCTAAGGCTGGAATTCAGAAAAGATCTCTTTATTCTTAGCGTTATCCTAGGTATAATTTTATTCATGATATCTTTCAGTATAATGAACAAGGTAAACTCTCCGTACATAGATATTGGAACCGGTATAGGCAAAGATGCTTATATCTCGCTCATGAATATACTTGTTTCTTTATTCATTGCATTTGTTTTAGGATACAGACTAAGCGCTTTTTTGATTAACCGCTTTCATCGTTTAAAAGAAAAAGCTTCTAAGAAAAAATAAAACCAAAACTATTTTATACTATATATATTAAGATAAACTTGTGAAATCCCTAACAAAAAAAATCTTCGGCTGGACAATATATGATTTAGCAAATACTGCTTTCTCTGCTTTATATGTAACCTTCTTCTTTCCTTTATTAATTAAGGTTTACTTAGGTGGAAATGAATTTCATGTTGGCTTGGTAACAAGCTTAGGAATATTCTTTGCAGGTGCATTTGTTCCTTTCATAGGAGCTTTGTCTGACTCTACAGGAAGGAAGATGCCTTATGTGATTTTCTTTACCCTGCTTTGTGTAACAGCAACAGCATTAACACCTTATGTTGGATTGTATGGTGCTTTAATCCTGGGAGTATTGGCAACACTTACATTTCATGCAAGCCTGGATGTTTATGATGCAATCCTGGTCGACATCTCAACAAAAAAGAACATGTCAAAGATATCCGGCTATGGTGTTGCAGTTGGTTATATTGGAACTATCCTCAGCTTAATCATGGCCTATATACTAATGAGTATTCTTGGCTGGGATACAGAAGTTGGGGTTAAATCCATATTTCCTGCAACAGCAATCTTCTTCCTTGGTTTTGCAATGATCACCTTTGTTATTGTAAAAGACAAAGTAAAGAAAGCTACAATTAAACTAAAAGAAGGCATTAAAAAAGCATGGTCAGCATTAAAATCAACCTTTGTTGAAATCAGAAAACACAGGAGCTTATTCATTTTCCTGATTGCGTGTTTGCTTTACACAGACGGAATGAACACTGCTATTGTATTCCTTTATCTTTATGGAAGAGAACAAATTGGAATAAGCATGATTAATTTCTTTTATGCTTATGCTGGAATGGCTTTAACAGCAGCCTTAGGGTCAGTTATATTTGGAAGATTAGGAGATAAGCTCGGCTCAAAGAAATCCATAGTTATTGCCTTGTGGATCTGGATAGGAATCATATCTTTATTGCGCTGGATTGAGCCAATATCCTTATTTATTAGAATCAGCAATGTAGTTACATTTATTGTAGCAGGCTGCCTTGGCGGCGCTGCTTTAGGCGCAATCTGGACTCTAAACAGGCCAATGTTAGTTCACCTAAGCCCTAAACATAAGGTTGCAGAATTCTTTGGCTTCCAGGGCTTAACAGAGAAATTCTCTGGATTGATTGGTCCATCCTTGTTTGGCTTTGTTGTTGTTAAAGCAGGCTATCCGCCAGCATTAATGGTTTTGATGGCATTCTTTGTGATAGGATTAGGGATAATGTGGTTTGTTCCGAATAAATGATTACTTCTTCTGCCCTTCATAAAACTCCTTAACCATCTTCAAAGTACTTATGTCATCAGGGCTTCTGTCTTCTCTAATGTTAAATTATGATTTTATTTAACCTTTCCCTTTTCATAGGAATCAAAAGCCCTATCTTATCTTGAAAAATCCTAAAATCATTTTTATAGGTTATATGGATTCTCCAAGTATGCCTAATCTCTCCTTTATTAGTTTTATACTCCCTTTTGAATATGGGGCCTTTAACTTTTATGCCTAGATTTTCCAGAAGAAGTTTATTCTGTTTGATTACATTAGAAGAATACTCTGATAAGTTTTTATTTTTTATTTCATAACATAAATCGGGACTCAGATGTGAAACATCTACTGTATTTGCTAAATTTATTTCTCTGCCACCATTATCATTTTCTCTTAAATAAACAGAACCATCATCATCAAAAGCCTGTCTCAAGAAAGCACCCTTAACTTCTTCTGTTCCATTAAGAATAAAGGCTGGAATTTCTTGATTACTAACCGTCTTTGAGCCTGAACTCATTCCTATCCCATGAATTAATATTGTGCCGAGTATTTTGGGAAAAGTTATTCTCGAAATATTAGACTTAATATGAATATCGCCAACAACGGACTCAGCGCTACCCATTAGATTATTTCTAAGTATTTTTTCATAGTTCCTATAGGAGGGATTGGTAGTCGGTTCTTTTGAAATCCCCCCATCATGTAAAATAGCTGAAACTATTGTAGCTCCTTCCACGCTATTAAAATTAAAAGGCAGTTTAGGATTTGCTATGCCTTTGCCCTCAGAACGTGAACCAATCCAAGAAACGTTCTTACTAACCTCTTCATGACCGATTTCAAAGCGATTCTTTATGTATAGAAAGTTAATTAATTTTTCAAAGAAAGTTAATGACTTTGCTTGTCCTCTAAAAAGTCCCCTGAATTTATCGAAAGGTATCCCAATGAATAAAGATACATATTTCTTTGTTTTTCCGATCCTTAAGAGAGTATTCTTTAATCTTATTTCAAACTCTTTATTTAATTTAATATAAACTAGATTATGTGGAAGGTCCCATAAATCTACAATCCCTGTAAACCCTCCTTTGGGTTTTCCAAATTTTTTATCTAAAATATTCAATTTAACCACCCTCTAGATTTATTTCTGTTTTTTGAAATAAATCTAGGGAAAAGAGGACGCGAGCAAACCTGCGTAAGTGGTTTTCGTGTCAAAGACCGAAAAGCACAATTTGGCAGGTTTGCATAGTCCTCTTTCATTAAGCAGAACTCCTTTATATACCTCACGCGTGGCTGACCAGTGGTCAAAAATGCTTATTTTTGGGTTAGAAATGCTATAGCCCTAGAATTCTCAAGATGAAGGTGACCAGTGGTCTCGGTTTTAACTGCTCTAATTACTAGAATTTTAAGATGTCTTCTTCTGAGAATTATATAAGCTTCTTATCCCATTAAGCGTTTCTATATCTTCTGGACTCCTCTCCATATGTCTAAGACGTTTGAACCTTGGAAACCTTAGAGCAAAACCAGAAGAATATGTGGGGCTTTTCTGGATTTCTTCATACTTAACTTCTACAACTATCTCTGGCTTAAGTTTTACTGTTTTCCCTTTTTCAGCTATTATTGAAGGTTTCAAAAGATTTGTGAGTTCCTCAAAACTAACTCCTTCCTCAGCCTTCTCTTTAATGCCTGTCCCCACCTTCCCAACCTCAAGAAATATTCCATCCTCATCAATACATGCAATTGTAAAACTGCTGAGCCAAGTTGCTCTTTTACCTTCACCCCAGTCAGCAGCTGTTATAACAACATCAATTCCTTCTTGCTCTCCTTTTAACTTTACCATATGTCCAACCCTAGCACCAGGCTTGTATGGCGCATCAAGTTTCTTAAACATAATCCCTTCATTTCCTGCTTTAAGGGATTCATTATAGAAATCCTTAACCTCATCCTCATTAGAAGTTATCAGATTCTTTGCAAGAACAATCTTTCTTGGAACCTGATTAATAATCTTCCAAAGCAGCTCATGTCTCTGACCAAAACTATCTTTTATCAGGTTTTTTCCTTCATAATAGATTATATCAAAAACATTTAGTTCAACAGGGAAATCCTTAGCCATCTTTTCTATACTGTACTTCCTTTTTATTCTCTGAGAAATACTCTGGAACGGCAAATACTTTCCTGTTTTAGGATCATAACCAACAGCTTCTGAATCAATAATAAAGTTTTTTCCTTTAACATTATCTTTTACGTATTTAACAACCTCAGGAAACTGTTTTGTAACATCTTCTAAGCGACGAGTAAAAATAGTTATCTTATCCTTTGCTTTATGTATCTGCATCCTAAAGCCGTCGTATTTATATTCAATAGCAGCTGGTTTTCCAACTCTTCCAAAACCTTCATCAACATCTTTAACCTTTATAGCAAGCATAACCTTAACAGGCCTGTTAACCTCAAGCTGCATATCAAGCAAGCCATTAAGGCCTTTAGTCTTAGCAACCTTTGCAACAGAAGAAAAATCATTTGTTAGATCAAAAGCCTGCTGCACAGCATTGACATATTTATTATAATCATCCCTATTCTCAATCTCTATATTATTCTCTTCTTGGTTATATTTAAATCCAATCTCGTCTGTAAAAAATGCCCACACAATCGCATCTCTTAAACTTCCTTCACCAACTCCTACGCGCAACTCACCTAAAACAGTTCTAACCACATACCTTGCTTCCAAAGGTTTTGCACTTGTCAATAACTCAGCAATTAACTGTATCTTTCTCTCAACAGTACCTGCTCCTTCCAAAGTAGCAAGCTTCCTAAGATTATCAAAAACCTTTTTTACATTCAATTCCTTAGAAAACAAAGTTGCTTGTTTCTTAAGCACAACAAGCTCTTCAGCAGTCTTTCCTAAGTCACCGCTTCTTTTCCAGCTCTCTTCAATCTTCTTTGTATCAATCCCAGTAGAGATTGCAATTGCTTTCAAAATCAGCCTGGAAGCAACACCTATCTTGCTTGGATCCCAGTTAGGGAAAACCTTTCCCTGCAATAATAAGATTACCTTAGGCAAATCCTCTGCCTCAACCCTCTTCAAGAACTCAGAAATAACATAGGTCTTCTCTAAGCGCTTTGTTGTGGCCTCTAACCTTTGATAAATATTAACCAGATTTTGATACTCCATACCGTTAGATATAAATATAAGTAAGTATAAAAAACTTGTTAGATGGATGCATTAGAGTGTATTGTTACAAGAAGGTCTATAAGGAAGTACAAGGACAAGCCAGTACCTTGGGATATGGTAGCTACTATCCTAGATGCTGGAAGGCTGGCTCCTTCTTCAGGGAATGTCCAAAGCTGGAAATTCATAATTGTAAGAGATGAATCGCAAAGAAAAGCAATAGCTGAAGCCTGCTTGCAGCAGCATTGGATGGTTCAGGCACCAGTGCATTTTGCCATTATTGCAATGCCTGAGAAAGTAAAAAGATATTATGGTGTACGCGGGGAAAGGATGTATGCAATACAGAACTGTGCAGCTGCTGCAGAAAATATGCTATTAGCTGCTCATGCACTTGGCTTAGGTGCCTGCTGGGTTAGTGCTTTTGATGAAGACATGCTTCATAGAGCATTAGGCCTGCCTGAAGAGGTAATACCCCAAGCAGTAATTACTGTAGGATGGGCTGATGAACAACCAGAACAGCCACCAAAGGACCGGGCTTTTGCAAAATTCTTCTTGGACAGATGGGGATCAAGAAAGCGTATCCCTGCCTCATCAGTTGGCTGGTGGTCTGCAAGAACTGAGAAGTATTTAAAGGAAGGTGTAAAAAACATAAAAAAACTGCATGAAAAGGTTTCTAAAAAAGTTAAGGAAAGACTTAGTTCTAAGTGATTTGTCGTCTATATCTTGCATTTATATAATCTATAATAGAAAAATTTAAATACTAGTATACATATTAGTATAATAAAATAGAGAACGTGTCTATTGAGTTTTTTTGGCGAAAAACTCGATTTAAAACGATTAATTGGCAAATAAAGCGGTTTTTGAAATCTTTTTGGCGAAAGATAGTTAAACCGCCATCAAACAGCTAAAACACCCGTTGGCGCGAATGTTAAGCTTGTTCTAAGGAGTAGATAGTACAAACGACTATATAAACACTTCGATAGTTTGATATACATATTAAAAAATATATTATGAAAAAACCACAAAACAAAAAAGGGGGGAGAAAAAAATGGACTTTATAATAGATAGTGCTTTAAAGCACGAAGAAGAACATGGCGCAAAAGAGATAGATGTAGGCCAGGCAAATATAAAAGTAATGGGTGTTGGTGGGGCAGGCAACAACATGGTTGGCTGGCTGTACCAAAAAGGTATAAAGGGCGCTGAAATAATCGCAGCCAACACAGACAGACAGCACCTAGATATAACTGATGCTGACCATAAGTTCTTAGTTGGTAAGGAAGTAACTCGCGGCCTAGGCTGTGGGGGCTATCCAGAAAAAGGCGCTGAAGCAGCACAGGAAAGCATACAGGAAATAAAAGAAGTTCTAAAGAGCTCAGACATGGTATTTGTCTGCGCAGGAATGGGCGGCGGAACAGGTACCGGAGGAGCTCCAATAGTCGCGCAAGTTGCAAAAGACACTGGAGCTATAGTGATTGGAACTGTTACAATGCCATTCAAGATTGAGCGCGCAAGAGTTGACAAGGCTGAATTTGGCTTGCAGCAATTAAGACAAGTCGCTGACACTGTAATAGTAATTGATAACAACAGGCTGGTAAGCATAGCAGGCAACCTGCCAATAAAACAAGCATTTGCAGTAGCTAATGAACTGATAGCTACAATGATAAAAGGAATTGTTGAAACAATAGCAATACCAAGCTTAGTTAACCTGGATTATGCAGATGTAAAAGCCATTATGACTAATGGAGGAGTAGCTGCAATTGGCGTAGGTGCTTCTGACACAAACAACAGAGTAGATGAAGCTGTTAAAGGAGCTTTAAGCAATCCGCTGTTGGATATAAGCTACAAAGGAGCTACTGGAGCATTGATACATGTTGCTGGTGGCCCGGATATGACTTTGGATGAAATCAATAGGGTTGGAGAAATGGTAACTGAAAGCCTTGACCCTGACGCAAATGTTATCTGGGGAGCTCGTGTTGATGACACACTAAAAGGCAAGCTTACAGTTATGACAATCATAACTGGAGTAAAGTCTCCATGGATCCTAGGCAAGATAGACTACACAAAGCCAAGCCCGCAAGCTATGCAGATTAGCGAAGAGCTTGGAATAGATGTAGTAAGGTAGAACTTCATGCTCACCGCAAGGTGAATTCTGCCTTCATCTTTTAACCACCCCCCAACGTGTTAGGATGAAGGCTTTGATCCCCTGCGCAAGGAGGGGATTTTTTTTATTTTTTAATTTTTAATAATGTTTATAAAACACCCCTAATTCTTCTACCCTATGTTACACCTAATAGGAATCGGCCTTAATGATGAAAAAGATATCAGTATTAAAGGCTTAGAGGCAGTAAAGAAATGTGAAGCAGTTTACCTTGAAAGCTATACATCTAAGTTAAGCTGTTCTGTTGAAGAGTTAGAGAAATTCTATGGAAAAAAGATAATTATTGCATATAGAGATTTAGTTGAGAAAAAGGCAGAAGAAACAATACTTAAAGATGCAAAAACCAAAGAAACTGCTTTATTGGTAATAGGTGATGTGTTTGGTGCAACAACCCATATCGACCTATTGCTAAGAGCTAAGAAAGAGAAGATTGAAACTAAAATCATTCATAATGCTTCTATCTTAACTGCTGTTGGAATAACTGGCTTAGAGCTGTATAAATTCGGCAAGGTTACTTCAATTCCATTCAATAATGAATTTATCAAATCGCCAGTAAATGTTTTGAAAAGCAACCAATCAATTGGATTCCATACCTTGTTTCTATTAGACCTAGACCCTAAGAATAACAGATTCTTAACTGTAAGTGATGCAGCTAAATACTTATTAAAAGAGGGTGTTGAGAGCGACAAACTAGCTATTGCATGCGCACAGCTTGGCTCTGACAAGCCAATCATTAAAGCAGCTGCATTAAAGGATATAGAAAACCTAAAGATTGACAAATATCCTCAGTGCCTGATAATACCAGGAAATCTGCATTTCATGGAAGAAGCTGCTTTAAAGCTTTACAGCTAAAACTTGAAATCCTTTCCAAGATCCATGCCTTTTCCAAGGTCAGGCACTCCAAGATCTTCCTTGCCGCCGCCTAAACCACCTAAGCCTCCTAATCCTTCCTCTTTACCAATGCCCTCTAGCCCTGGCGGCTCTTCTTTCTCTTTCTTTGCTTCCGGCAGAATCATTCTAATAAATCCAAACAAGATTAGTAAAATGATATATAGGATAACCAAGTCAAGCAAAACCCACTCAGTTAGTTTCAATGCGCCATGTCCCCATAAGATTGTAACCATGCACAGGAAATATATCGCATTTGGGCTTGCCAGCGTATAAGTAGCCTTGGCAGATATCTTATGCGAGAATGAAAAGTAGATGATCAAAAGCGCATAAAACATTATTGCCATTATAATGCCAAACCTAAACCAAAAATTACCTGGCTGCGTCTCAAACAGAAACCTCATTGACTCAACACTAATCCAGGTTAAGGTTACAGCATTGCCTAAGGAGGTATTCCAGCCAAGCTGTTCTTTCTTATATTTACCGAAGTAGATTTCCAGCGCAATCCACAATAAGATAACTGGTGCAAGATACCACCACAAACTAGAATCCTTAACAAAGGAATAGCCAATCTCGTTCAATGCTTTGATTATCTCATCAACTACAGCCATGATTGATTATTTGGAAAGCCAGTATATATAGTTTTTGATTTAGCATTAAATTTAAATATAGAGGTTGTTTCTAAAGATTCAGAGCCCCGTAGTGTAGTGGTCAAATTCTCTTCGGAGAAGACAAATCATTCCGGCTTTTGGAGCCGGGGACGGCAGTTCGAATCTGCCCGGGGCTATTAATAATAAGGTTTTTAAATAGGCCCTTATTACTAAGCTATATCGAGAGGTAGGCCGGTGAAAGCTAACCTACACTGGAGACAAATTGAATTCTCATTTGTTTCCATAAAACTGAACTAAAGGTGATAATATGGCAAGGATGTATTCAAGAAAGAAGGGCAAATCCAAAAGCAAGAAACCTTTGCAGAGAACAATACCAACATGGGTCAGGTACAAAGAAAAGGAAATCGAATTATTGATTGTAAGGCTGGCAAAAGAAGGCAAAACGCCTTCACAAATTGGCATTGCGCTAAGGGATACTTATGGAATTCCTAATGTCAAACTGCTGGCAAAAAAAGACGTTACTCAGATTCTGAAAGAAAGGAAACTGCTTCCAAGCATACCTGAGGATTTGCAAAGCTTAATCCAAAGGTCTGTAGCAATACACAAGCACTTGGAGAGGAATGCAAATGATGAAAGTGCAAAGCGAGGTTTGCTCTTAACCACATCAAAGATCAACAGGCTTGTGAAGTATTACAAACGAATCGGAAAGCTGCCTTCTGAATGGAAGTATGATCCATCAAGGGCAAGGATGCTGGTGGAATAAATTTTTTTATTTGATAAAATGAATATGCCCGGTATATTCAACAAGCGTTATAAAGAGGATTTCAGGAAGACGCCCTATAGTAAAAGGGCGATATTCCTGCCTCAATGCCTTAGAAGCAGAAACTGTCCTGCCAAGACAACCAATGAAGGGATTAAGTGTGTAGCATGCGGCAAATGCAGCATACATAAAGTAAAAAAGCTTGCAGAAAAGCTTGGCTATAGGTTCTTTATCGTGCCAGGGGCTTCCCTCGTTAAGAAGCTTGTTAAGAAACACAAGCCAAAAGGGGTCATTGGCGTTGCCTGTAACCCTGAGTTGAACGAAAGCTTAAAGGCTGCACCAGGGTTTGGTGTTGCTCCCCAATGCATAGCCCTGCTTAAGGACGGATGTGTTAATACCAAGGTTGATTGGGATAAGGTCAGGAAAACTATCGAATTAAAGGTTTAAACCTTTCTTTCAAACATATAATCTGCAAACCCCTCAAAAAATGACCTCGACTCCCCGGACAGCTTGATCCTAGCTAACCATTCCTTGCTCTGGATTATCTTGGTCTCTGCAAGCTCATTAACATAATCAACAGCTCCTGTTTTATGGTAAATGTCTGCAATCTTATTTATCTGTGCAGGTGAGGCATTCTCATTGCCTGCTATGGAATCTATAAGCTTCTTTTGTTCCCTGCTGCAATTTTCCAGAGCCTTTATCAGAAGCAGGGTCTTCTTTCCCTTTTTTATATCTGAGCCAAGGGTTGAGCCTTTCTTTGTATCCCTGCTAACATCCATCAGATCATCCTTTAACTGAAAGGCTGTTGCCGCTAAGATAGCATAATTTGATAAAGCCCTGTATTGCTGCTTGTTTGCTTTTCCAATGACCGCACCTATCTGAACAGACGCCCTGAACAGGTTCCCTGTCTTCCTTGCTACCATATCAAAGTAGTCAGGCTCTGCAACCTTTTTCCTCAGCTCAAAATAATTATCAAGAATCTGGCCGTCATTAAGGACCCTGTTGGCTATGCTGTAAATCCTCTGAGCATCTCTAGCTGCAGCAAATAAGCAGTCTACTCCCAGGGTTTGCAGTATATTCCCTATGCAGACTGCATTTGTAAGGGCATACCTTGATGATGAACGATTAAAGAGGTTCCCGTTGTAATGCACTTCCTTGGAATGCTTAAGATAAAAATCCCTGCAAAGTTTATGCACTGCAGGATTATTTCTCCTTAAGTCATCCTCATCCATAACATCGTCCTGGACTAAGGTGGCATTATGCAGCAGCTCAACTGACAGTGAAACAGGGAAGAGGCTGCTGCTCCTGCTGCTTACGCCTTTACACGCCATGATCAGGGCTATAGGCCTTAACCTTTTTCCTCCGTTAAGAACATAATTCTTTGCATAGGCATAGTTCTGCCTGAGATAGGTATCCTTTATCTCATCCACCCTGGCTGTAAGGAATGCGTCTAATTCCTTGTCGATTATCTTGCGGTATTTCCCAAGGATAACCTTAAAACTCATTTTTTATCCTCTCAATAACCTTATCCATAGATAAGTCAGGTGTTGATGCTCCTGCTGTAAGCCCTACTTGTTTTTTTCCGGCAAACCATTCTTTCTTAAGCTCCGACGCCTGCTCAATATGCCTGGTTTCGACAATACCTGAGCATATGCCGGCTAACCTGCGGGTATTGCCGCTGTTATAGCCGCCAACAACAATCATTAAATCAACCTCTCTGGCCAGCTCAACAGCATGCCTCTGCCTTGAATCAGTCTCAGAACAAATGGTGTTGTGCACCTTTAATTCATCAGCATGTTTCCTTAGCTCCTCAACTGTGCTGTTAAAGTTCTCATTTGACTGGGTTGTCTGCGCTACAACACCCAGTTTTTCAAAATGCCCTAGTTTCTTTGCATCATTAATATCTCCAACAACAATACCCTTAATATTTCCTGTTATGCCTATTACCTCCGGATGGTTCTTCTCTCCTACAACAACAACATTATAGCCCTGTTTGTATAATTCCTTGGCATAATCCTGAACCTTTTTTACAAAAGGGCAAGTCAGGTCAATAACATCCAATCCTTTTTTCTCAGCTTTCCCTATAACAGAATCAGGAACACCATGAGCCCTTATCAACAAGATTCCTTTATCAGCCTCATCAACAGAGTCAACCGCCCTTATCCCTTTTTTCTCAAGCCCTGCTATAAACTGCGGATTATGAATTAACGGGCCCAAGGTCTTTACCTCTCCTTTTGTTTTTAGTGCAGATTCTACTGCTCGCTTAACCCCAAAACAGAATCCGGCATGTTTTGCTTTTTTTATTTTCATTTTGTTATTGTTTTTGTCTTGAATACAAAAGGATAACTCCCCTTAACGCTTTCATAAGCCTTGCTTGTTGCTTCTTCATCTTCAAACAATCCAAAAACAGTCGGCCCTGAGCCGGATACTGCTGAATTCAATGCATTATTCTCGATTAACTTATCTTTTATTTCTTTAAGTACCGGGTATCTGCTTAATAGTGTGGTCTCAAAATCATTATGCAGCAGCTTTGCTATGTACTTAATATCTTGGCTTTTTGCTTGTAATAATTTTCTTGTTGCCATTGCTTTTCCTGTTTTTGCCAGGTCCAGGCTTTGATACGCTGTCCTTGTCGATATCCCAAAGCCGGGATTGACCAATAAAACATCAAGCTCAGGCAGCTCTATTCTGCTTAGCTTGGTTCCTTTCCCCTCTGCAAAACATGAACCTCCAGCAACAGAAAAAGGAACATCCATTCCTATCTCAGAAGCTATTTTTGTCAGTTCCTCTTCATTTAACTCCAGATTCCAAAGCTTGTTTAAGCCGATTAAGGCTGCCGCTGCATTTGATGAGCCGCCAGCCAGGCCTGCTGCCAAAGGGATGTTCTTCTGTATTGTGAGCTTTGCTCCTTCTGTTATGTTAAATTCATTCCTCAACAATAATGCTGTTTTATAGACGAGGTTTTCCTTTGTGGATATATCTGGATGAGAGCATATTATCTTTATGTCTTCTAAAGGCTCTAACAATATATTATCATGCAGGCCAACCTGCTGTTTTATGGATTCTATTCTATGATAGCCGTCCTCAAGCCTTTCCAGAATATCTAAAGTCAGGTTTATCTTTGCATGCGCTTTTATGTTTATCATCTTCTGCTTAAGCTTGCTATTGAAAATACCTGCATTGCCTTAGCCTGGCCAAATGGCGTGAGTCCTTCTCCTGAAGTTGCTGTTATGCCTACCTGCTCTTTTTTAATCCCTAACAGTTCTGCTATGCTTTCTGTTATCTTCCCTTCATACTCATCTAATCTTGGCTTTTTTGCCTCTATCATAAAGCCGACATTATTTATTTTGTAGTTCTTCTTGTTGATCATATCTATAATAACCTTAATGTACTCTTTGCTGTCAGCTATTCCTTTCTCGAACATTGGATCTGCGTAATAACCAAGAGATTTTCCGCCAATAGCCTGGCTTAAAGCATTAAACAAAGCATGCAGAATAACATCGCCGTCAGAATTGGCCTCTAAACCATCTTCATTTGGAATTATAACTCCGCCTAAGATTAGGGGTTTATTGTCTGTAAATTTGTGTGAATCCTGGCCAAAGCCGATTATTGATGAATCCTTCAGAATCCTTATCTTTTCCAGGTCATTCTTTGTTGTTATCTTTATATTTTCATCATTGCACTCAACAATCTTTACTTTTTTCCCTAATCTCTCTACTAAACCAACATCATCAGTCCCATAGAAATTATCCCTGTAAGCTTTTTCAAATGCCTCTTTTGCTAAGCTG
>JAHWIC010000011.1 GCA_019322805.1 Candidatus Woesearchaeota archaeon
AATATCTCTCGTATGTTTTACTATATTTAAATCTACTAAATCTTTCCATATTCTGAATAAGGTTGTTCTTCCTATTTCAGCTCCTTCAGCAATATCAGATATGGAATAATCTAATTCTCTGCCTTCTATCAAAAACTCCAAAACCTTAATTTTAGGCGTGTCTCCGATTGCTTTTGTGAATATTGTTTCCATCAAGATCACCTTCATAGCTTAGTAAAATAAACTAATATTTAAATGTTTCTATTTTGGAACATATAAGTTCCATTTTTGGAGTAAAGATTTTAATACTTATTTAGAATTATTATCTTGCATGGACAAAATATTTATCATGAAGAGATTTCTAAGAAAGCTGATAAACTTAGGTATCTGGGGCGGGAGACATACAGAACTGACCAATCTTAAAAAATGCATTCCTAAGCACTTAAGAGGGGAAAAAGCCACTAAAGAAGCAATAAAGGAATTGATTGATAGGGGATTTATTAAAATAAAAAAATCAACAGCAGAAATTCATGTTTCCTTAAATTCAGAAAAACAACAGGAAATTTATGAATTTGTGAAGTGAGTAATATATTTTCTGCTACAGCTTATATTTCATAGAAAAGTTTATAAACTCCAATATATATATTCCAGTATATGAAACAAAGCAGTATAAAGGATTATTTGTTTAATAAGCTGTTTTTTCCGAAGGTTGTTGTGATTGATAGGCCTGGGGTTATTATTAACAAGACTTCTTCCAGATATGGCAGCAGGGAGAGTAAAAAAAGGATGGTTTGGTGTTTTGAGGATATTTTAGTTAATTTACAGCGGGAAACCATTAAAAAATTAGGTAAAGAAAAAACAGCTGAGATGTACTATAAGGTTGGAAAGGAGATAGGTACTATGTATATGTTGATGGCTCGTACAAAAAGACCCCCTTCATTTTTGATACCCACTATATTGAATTATATATCAAAAAATTTGGGGTTTTTGTCGATTATTGAAGCCACGCACAATCTTAAGAAAAAATCATTCGTTCTTAAAGGAAGGGACACTACTTTAGCGTGTAAGACAGGAGAACATTCTATTTTTGTTGGTGGATTTAGCGCTATCCTTAGTTTTCTAGTGGGGGAAAATATAGAAGGAGAACTAAAGTATGATAACTACCCCGGGGAATATTTATACATGTTCAATAAAAGAATAAGAGAAAAATTTATTCCCCATATCAAAAAATTAAGACCAGATAGGAATTATGATAAACTGAATTTTCCAGCAGAAATAACAGTTCAGACAGAGATGAATTCATTTGGCGAACTTATGAAATTTAAAAAAATTCGGTTAGAAGAACCAGGGAAATTTTATTTCACGGATAAACTTATATTACCAGCTACGACTGAATTTTTAAATTTGATTGCAAATCATTACGTTCAGATTAATGAAAGGAGAATTTTAGAAGACGGAATTATAAACGGAGCAAAGAAATTAGCTGAAGGTATCTTGAGGGACAAAAAAACAGAAGAAGATAAAATTAAAACAATTAGAAATATGTTATGTGCTTTTGGTTGGGGCATCCCTCAACTTAGGAAAAAAGAAAGAGGTTTTGTTTTTGATTTTGTGTACTCCCCTATGAGCCAATATGGATTTCTTTACCAATCCTTGGTTTTAAATGGCTACCTAAACTATATTTTTAATAAAAATCTGAAGATTGAGGAGGTCCAAACAAGTACATACCCAATTAAAATTAGTATTCATTTCACCCCCATATGAGCTCCATTTTTAAATATTTTATTTTTAAGAGGATGTAATAATATAACTGGAATAGTATACTTCTTTTTGGAAAAATCTGCCTTAACTCTTCTGGTATTTTAACATCAACTTCATTCTTCAGTAAAGAATGATAAAAACTTGGACATTTTCCTAAAGTTTTAATTACTTTAGATAATTCTGGATAGCTTTTAATTCTTTTTACAAAATTATTATTATGATACCTATCCAATTTTGACGCTAAACACTTCGTAAATGCATCTAAATATTTTTCCTTCCATTTCTTCTCGAACAGATTTAGGTTGTTCTTTTTAATAGCATTTATCAAAAAAATAGATGAATCGGATATAGCGTCTATCCCCACCCCCACATTAGGATTTGCAATCCCAAAACTATCCCCTAAGAATGCATAATTTTTGAAGGTTAAAGGAAGGACAGGTGATATTGGTACAGAAGTATAGTTTCTTTCTATGATTTTAGGGTTTGGAATCTTCTTAAGGATTGTTCTATCATGCGCTTTTATTTTAGAGAATTTATATTCTCTCGTATATGACCATTCCCCTTCTAATACAACATTTTTTAGGGGGTAAACATCTTCAACGAAATCTGTATCAGATAAAAAAAAGTAACACGATTTATCAGATATTTTTACATCATCTAAATTAAAATTCTTTTTCAAAACTTTTGAATCAACTAGCCAATACATAAAAGGAAGTGGCATATTAAAGTGTTTTCTTAGGAAAAAACTAGAACCTGAACAATCTATCAAATATTTAAAGTTGTATTTTGATTTATTCGTTATTAAGCTGTTTTTATTTACATCTCTAGCTTCTTCAATTCTAAACTCTGTATTTGAATATTCAAGTCTGTCAAGGCATATTTTTTTATAATCTAAAAGATAAATGTCATCTTCTACAGTGAAGTATACTTCATCATAAGCTCCTACTTCAAGCCTTTTATATTTATGGAAGTAAGGCAATTTATATCTCTTTATAGTTTCTTCATAAGTGCCCCTAATTCCATAACCTTCATTACTCCCAACACTTTTCTTGTCTATCAAAAGAACACTTTTCTTTGGACAGATTTCAGAAAGATCTTTGCATAATGTTGTCCCAGCAATCCCTCCCCCAACAATTATTACATCATAGTGTTCCATTTGACTTATATTATTTTTCCATGCCTTTTATAACCAAATTTAACAGACCACCAGAGGCCATTACCTTTTGAAAGAGTTCCTCCATCAGTTTTATTTTATAGACTTCATTCTTACCAAGATTCTTTATTTCTCCTGCAGAGGGATTAATCTCCAGTTTATCTCCTTCTTCGATCCTGTCTATTTCTTCCAGCTCAAAAATAGGGAAAGCCATATTTATTGAATTCCTGAAAAATATCCTTGCAAAGGATTTTGCAATAACACAGGATATGCCTGCACCTTGTATAGCAATTGGAGCAAACTCCCTTGAAGAGCCGCATCCAAAGTTTTTGCCCGCAACAAGTATGTCACCTCTCTTAACTTTTTTCACAAAGTTAGGATCCAAATCTTCCATACAATGCTGGCTTAATTCCGATAAACAGCAAGCGGCATATCTGGCAGGAATGATTACATCTGTGTTGATATTATCGCCGTATTTCCATACTTTCCCCCGAATTATTTTTTGCATTTTAGCTGGTTAACGATTTGGTTATTGCCCCTAAATATTCTTTTTTCATTCCGCATAAGTCCATAATTTCTTTTTCTGAGAATGCTCTTCTTTGTAACTGTGACTTCTCTTTAATATGATCTAATATAATGGTTAATTCTTTATCTGAAAATCTATCACCAAAAAGATATTTCAAACTACATTTGCCGCTGTGTTTTCCAAACAGTATAGATCTTTTCTTTCCTATGACGGCAGGATCAAAGTTTTCATAGTTCTTTGGATATTTAAGAATACCATCAACATGGATTCCAGATTCATGGCTAAATGCGTTTCTGCCGGAAATTGGTTTATGTTTCTGCAACCTCACCCTTGAATATCGTTCCACTAAACCACATATTTCATTAATCATTTCATATCTCACATTCAGGTCCGTACCATACTGAATCTTAAGCGCCATCACCACTTCCTCAATTGGAGCATTTCCAGTTCTTTCACCTATACCGTTAAAAGTTCCGGAAAATAACTCAGCTCCTGCCTCTAATCCTGCCAGTGTATTTGCAGTAGCCTGACCAAAATCATTATGAACATGCATACCTATTTTACAATTACACTTTTGCTTAATCTCCTTGATAAATTCATATGTCTGGAAAGGCGTTAAAACTCCCAATGTATCGCAAGGCAAGAAGTAATCAACCTTTTTCGATACCGCATTAATGAAGTCAATAACATAATTTATATCAGCTCTAGAAGCATCTTCTCCAGCAAAATCTACTTTCAATCCCAGCCCATAGGCATATTCAATAAACTCCAAACTTTTGTTTATATTCTCTTCTCTGGCTATCCTTAATTTATTTTTAAGGTGTATATCAGAAAGTGAACTAAACAATATTACTCTCTGAGCACCACACTCTGCTGCAGTATCTATATGATCCTTTCTTAACATAGTAGCCGCAGTAATATCAGAGTTAAAACCAATGTTCGATATTATTTTGGTTGCCTTCTCCTCTTTATCAGATATGGCAGGCATGATACCAATTATATCAACCCCAAACTCAGCTATCTTTGAAGCCAACTCAATCTTTTCTTCTGGAGAGAACACAACCCCCGGCATTTGCTCGCCGTCCCTAAGAGTTGTATCATAAACCTTGATCTTCTGTTTTATTTTATTCACTCATTACACCTGCTTTTTTGAGATATTTCTCTTTAGCAATTGAATTAGTTAGCAAAAGAGCAAGATATGACAGAAATGAGAATGCAGGAATAAGTATCACCTTAATGCTAGAAGCCCTATCTATTATAATCCCGAACAAAAATAACATCATTAATAATCTTATCAGTTTTACTGCAGACTGATTTTCATTGCTAATTATTTGCTTGATTGCAACAGCCTGAAGGATAAAAACAATTGAAAATACCGCCAAAAACCTGTTTGTTAAATTGAACATGAAATAAGCAAGAAACATAGATAAAAAACCAGGCATTAGTAACATTATCGATATTGTTTTTCCATTCCTTCCGATTGTAGTCAATGTTTTGTATCCTCTCTTTGCATCATCTTCAGTGTCTTTCAGGTTTTTACTGTGCATTAAAAACCAAAATGTAAGAAACATAAACCCAGTTAGGGCAACAGTTAATCTGACGTCCTGCTTCAAAAGCAAAGAAGCGCTGAAACAAGGCAGGGTATAATGAGTAATTGCTAAAATAGTCGAATCTCCAAATAATATATGCCTAGAAAATGTATTATAGGAAAGCCCGAGCAATATACCAGCCATTGCAGCAAAAAATATTATATGATTAGATAGAGAAATAATTAATCCAGCACATAGTAATGTGAACATAACCTTTTTTGAATAGAGTGGCATAACATAATCCTTATCCCTTATAGCATTATGTATCCCTGCTGCTGAGTAGATCAGTATACAGCTAATGCCTAAAAGGATTACCTCTTTATTAATCGTATTTGCAAATGCTGTAGGAATCATCATTGCCATAAGAATCTGCAGGGTTCTGTAAACTCTCGTGGCTTTTAGTAGATTAATAGATTCTACCAACTATTCACCTCTTTTTGTATTATGTAAATAGAAGGATTTATTTATTGATTATCTTCGTTTTTGGATAAAAAATCAACAAAATTTATCCCATTTCTTAAAAAATGTATATTTTTTTTGGATAATTTTTATATTTGATTAAATATTTGTAATTCTCCAAAAGGGGTGGATAATGAATGAGCTAATTGTGGTAGATAAGAAAGATAATATAATCAGCTTTGAGTTAAAAGACAGGTGCCACGATGGTGATGGAATCCTTCATCGCGCTTTTTCTGTATTTGTCTTTAATGATAAGAAACAGTTGTTAATCCAGCAAAGAAGCAGACTCAAAAGACTCTGGCCTTTGTACTGGAGCAATACCTGCTGCAGCCATCCAAGGCAGAATGAGGGCTATAAAGAAGCTGCTGAGCGCAGATTGAGGGAAGAGATTGGGATTTCCTGCAAATTAAAATATCTGTTTAAATTCAGGTACAGGGCCACGTACTATGATATTGGCTCTGAAAATGAGATCTGCGCTGTATTAATTGGCAGGTCAAATGATAGTATAATCCTAAATAAAGAAGAAATCGCAAACTATAAGTGGATAAGCCTGAAGGAATTGGCAGAGGATATAAGCCAAAACCCTGAGATATACACTCCTTGGTTTAAGCTGGAATTCAGAAAATTGATTTCATCTTATAGGAAAGAATTATAGCAATAATGCCTTTCTGAACCACTGGTCATTTTACCACTGGTCAACCGCGCGTGAGATTTATAAATAAGCTATGTATAATTGATTATCAACGATAAAAGATAAATAAGCTGATTTAGTTGACCATCAATAAAAATATCCCATCGCGAAATGACAAACAATGAATATAAACTGAAAATAAAGGACCTTCCATTAGAAGAAAGGCCAAGAGAAAGATTGATTAAACATGGTTCTAAAGCATTAAGCAACACTGAGTTATTAGCAATAATATTGAGGAGTGGTTCAAAAAAAGAGGATGTTCTTGAGTTGTCCAAAAAATTATTGAGCGAGAATAGTATAAAATCGCTTTCCAGAAAAAGAATAAATTATCTCAAAAATAATTTAGGTATCGGGGAAGCAAAAGCCTGCCAGATTATAGCATGCTTTGAATTGGGAAGGCGATTAGCTGCTTTTAAAGACCAGTCAAATCCAGTAATAGACAATGCGCAGGATATAGTCAAGCTGTTTATGCCTGACCTTTCTTCCCTCAAAAAAGAACATTTCAAGGGCGTATTTCTCGATTCAAGGAAACGAATAATAAAGGAAGAAACCGTCTTTATTGGCAGTTTAAATGCTTCAGTAATACATCCAAGAGAAATCTTCCAGGCAGCATTGGAAGAAGGTGCAGCTGCAGTTATTTTACTCCATAATCATCCGTCTGGAAATCCAAAGCCAAGCGATGATGACATCGAAATCACAAGGCAATTAATTAAAGCAGGCGAGGTCTTGGGAATAGAAGTGTTAGATCACATCATCATTGGCAGTAAAAGATACTTCAGTTTTAGAGAACGCGGCTATTTTTGACGTTCTCTTAGCTTGTCCCTGATAACTCTGCCCTTTTCAGTCAGCTCATACAATCTTCCTGTTTTTTGTTTAGGATTCAATAATCTTACAAAGCCATGCTTCTTAAATTCGTTTAATACCCGAGAAGCATGATTAAGTGAGTATTTTGATTTGTTTGCAATCTCTGTAGGAGTCTCTTTATCTTCAATATGCACAATGATTTCTCTCCTTTGTTTGCCGCGCTTAATCCAGCTTAAGTCCTTGGTAGTTATCTTCTTTGCCATAATAACAAAAAACTAACAACAGAATAATAAAGTTACTCCAAATCTATAACAAATCTATACCAAAAATTTTATAAAGGATACTACGTTTCTCAATATAGATGGAAGAGGCAGCAGGGCTTGTTATAGGAACAAAAAGCAAATCACCTTTACATAAAGGAAAACATGTTCTTGAGATAGAGTTAGATCAACAAAACAAGCAATTATTGAATTGGCAGAGTAAAGAGGTTGTAATAAAACAAAAAGAGATGGAGGAAAAACTGAGAAAACGTATCGAAGAATTAGAAAAATTTAATAAATTTGCAGTAAACAGAGAATTAAAGATGGTTGAGTTGAAGAAGCGGATAGAAAGGCTTGAGGAACAATTGAAAAATCATTAAATAACAAAAATCAATCTGAAAATTCTTTTTTAGAAAATAATAATCAATAGTATTAAAAAAATAATTCTGAAAATTCCTTCCATAATCACGCTCAAGGAATTTTCATCCACATACCCTCCTTTTAGCTAGAGCATAAAGGAATGACTGATGATGATTTTTGCTTTTACTAGAGAAGAAAGCAAAAATCAGATTTAATTTTTTATTATTGGTTTTTAATATTGATATTTTGAATTTATTTAAGGTAAAAATAGATTTATTAATTTAACATTACAATACTTTATTAATACGCTCTATCAAATCCACTTTTGTAAAAGGCTTTGTTATGTAGTCTGAAACTCCTGCTTTTCTTAATTCTATCATTCTTTCTGTTGTTACAGGAACAACACTTAAAAAAATGTATTTTGCATTAACCCTAAACTTCCTGAGTTTTTGAAAGATATCCCATCCAGACATATCAGGCAGCATTAAGTCAAGCAGGAACAAATCAAAATGCTCTTTTTCTGCTTTGCTCAAGCATTCTCCTCCTGACGAGGCTATATGTGTTTCAAATCCAGCATTCGTTAGAATCATCTTTACTGCTCCTGCGGTATCTGTATTATCCTCAACATAAAGAATTCTTTGCATAAATAAAGCAGAAACAGGAAACTATTTAAATTTTTGTAACCCATTAACAATGGATAACAGATACTTAACCAAAAAAGATTTTAAACCTGTTCGCAAAAATTATGGACATGGTTAAAACAGGCCATTATAAGAACATAGCATTGCCGAATGATCTAATAGAGCGCATTGATTCAATAATCAAGAATTCTAAAATGGGCTATAAATCTCGAGGAGAGTTTGTTAAAGAGGCGGTTAGAGGCTTGCTAAAAGAGCTGTCAAAATAAACTCATTCTCTACTAGTAATGGATACATAACTCATCCTTATATAGGTTACCAAAAAAGATTATATACCTGCTAAGGCAATTAAAATATATGCGCAAATACACTAATGTTGCATTGCCTTCAGATTTAATTGAGCAGATTGACAAGATTATCAAAAAGAAAGGCATGGGCTATAAATCTCGTGGAGAATTAGTCAAAGAAGCAGTCAGAAACCTTCTGAAAGAAATTAAGGAATTCTAAAATCGGTTTATATTTTTACTAAATAATCACTTATTAGTTTAATATCTAAACTATATTCATAATTTAATTGATTTTATCAACCAAAGAATTATATTAAAAACTCCTGATGTCGTCTATCAGATAGACGAAAGACTATTAAAGTTAATGAAGATGAAAAAGAACAAGCCAGATCATGATGACAGGTGGCAGATAACCTTTGATGCAATCAATGACGCTATTTGTCTGATGGACATAAAGAATAGATTTCTAAAATGCAACAAAACCATGAGCAAACTTTTAGGCAAGCCTAACAACGAGCTTGTAGGCAAAACATGCTGGAAGATTGTACACGGCACATCAAAGCCAATCAAAGGCTGTCCAATTGTCCGCATGAGGAAGACTCTTAAAAGAGAAACACTTGTTTTGAAACTAAAGGACAGATGGGTGAAAGTTGCTGTTGACCCGATACTTAATGAAAACAAAAAACTTGTTGGAGCTGTTCATATAATTTCTGATATTACAGAAATGAAGAATGCAGGAGAAGCTTTGAAAGAATCAGAAGAAAGGTATAGGGCTCTTATTGAAAACGCATCTGACTTCATTTACATGGTTGATAATAAAGGTAGAATTTTGTCTTTGAATAAATCTGCTGTAAAACTATTTGGAAAAGAGCCTAGAAAAGTAGTAGGCAAATCAATCTTTGATTTTTTTCCTGAAGAGATTGCTGCCCATTTCTTAGAAGCTATAAAAACAGTATTCAATACAGGCAAAGGCAGGATTTCTGAAACAAAGATGATTGTTAAAGCAAAAAGAATGTGGATAAGCGCTAATCTTAGCCCTGTAAGGAATCGCAAAGGTGATGTAGTAGCAGTAATGGGTATAACTAGAGACATCACAGAAAAAAAGAAATCAGAACAAGCTTTGAAAGAGAGTGAAGAAAAGTGGAGTTCTCTGACAGAAAACACTGATGACATTATCATGGTCGTAAATAGCAAAGGTGTAGTTCAATACATCAATAAAACCACACTACCTTACCATCCAAAAGAGTCAATTGGAAAGAGAATATACGATTACGTACCAAAAGGGCAACATAATATATTGAGGAAATCTTTGGGAAATGTTTTCAAAACAGGAAAACCAGACAGCTACGAGGTTTCTCCAAACATTCCAAAAATTGGCACTCTTTATTTTTATACAAAAGTAGTTCCTGTCAAACACAGTAAAAAAGTTGTCAATGCTATATTGATTTCTACAAACATCACCGAACAGAAGAAATCAGAACAAGCATTGAAGGAAAATGAGAGAAGATTCCAGGATGTTGCAAACAACACATTGGAATGGATATGGGAAGTTGATACAGAAGGAAAATACACTTACACAAACACTATGATTGAGGAGATTTTGGGATACAAGCCTGAAGAGATACTCAAAAAACATTTCTATGACTTCTTCCATCCTAAGGAAAGGGAAATGCTGAAGAAGGCAGCATTCGAGGCTTTTGCGAGGAAAGAGCCATTCCGCAGCTTCGTTAATAGAAATGTACATAAGAATGGAAACATAGTCTGGCTTTCAACAAGCGGAATCCCTGTGCTTGACGATAAAGGAAAGCTTATGGGATATCGGGGAGCAGATATAGACATCACAAAGCAGAAAGAAGCAGAGCAAACACTCAAAAAAAGAGCAGAAGAGCTTGAGAGATTCACTAAACTTGCTGTTGGACGCGAGCTTAAGATGGTTGAGCTGAAGTATAGGATTAAAGAATTGGAAAGTAAATTAAAAAAGAGGTGAAAAAATGAGAAGAGTGTTTTTGGTTTTTTTGTTTGTGGGAATTCTGATTTCTGGCTGCGCACAGGAAGAATTCCAGTTAGTTCCTAAAGAGAAAGTAACAGGAACTGCAACAGCCGGGGTATCAGGCACAGAGGTTGGCACTGGATGGAGTGCTAAAGAAAATCCTGCAGAAGCAGCGGAAGAAGCCGTAAATATGGCTTTGAAAGAAGTAGATGATAAAACGCCGGACTTAGCAGTTATTTTTGCAAGCTCTGCCAGCGACCTTAATGCAATAGTGTCAAAAGCAAGGGGAATGCTAGGAGCAAATACAAAAATGTACGGCGGAACTAGTGACTCAAGAGCTGTGATGACTAACAAGGGCTTTGTAAAGGTATCTGAACATGGTTATGAATTTGGAATGATGGGCGGCAAAAGAGGCCTTGCTGTGATGCTTATCAGCTCAGAGGACATCACCTTTGGTGTTGGTGCTGCTGATTTCTCCAAGGCATCGCCTAAGGAAGCATCAAAAGCAGCTTTACTAAACGCCATAAAAAGCGCAGGAAAATCTGAAAATGAGATGCCTGATGTTGTCCTGGTGACTCCTACAAAGCCGGATGAAGATTTTGCTGTTGAAGGTATTGAAAGTGTTGTCGGAAAAGAAACAATCATCCTTGGCGGAACTGCTGGAGGCCCTGAATTTGGTGTAATAGGAAAGGATGCAGTTTATGGAACAGGCGTTTCATTGGCAGTCATATATACCGATTTGCCGATTGGCTGGGTTTTCGAGGGCGGCTTTGATGTCAGGGATACAAAGTCAGGCACTGTAACAAAGATTGAAGGAAGGAACATTCTTGAGATTGATAACAGGCCAGCATTGGAGGTATATAATGAATGGCTTGATGGTGAGGTTGACAAGTTGTACGAAGAACTCCAGGATCCAAGGGTTGTAAAGAGCCTGCTGACTTTACATCCTCTTTATAGAAAATACACTGCAGGAGACGGCACTGAGCACTGTTTATTCTCGCATCCATGGCCAACAGATCCTACACAGCAGGAAAAAGGAGTTAGCACTTCCACAACCATAAAGGAAGGAGACATAGTTCACTTAAGCCACGGCACCTGGGAAACTCTCCTGAATAGAATTGGGAACCTGCCAAAAAAAGCAAGAGCAAATACAGCAAGTGGTTCTATAAAGCCAATATTTGGCATGGCCTATGTTTGTGCTGGAGTGATGGGAACAATACCAGAAGAAGAAAGGGAGAAAATAACTACACTCATGAATTATGAGAACAGCAATGCACATTTCCTAGGCACATTTACATGGGGCGAGCAGGGTTTGCTGCCAGGTGTTGGAAATAAGCATGGAAACCTTTTAACAGGCTTCCTGGTGATAGGTGAAAAAGAGTAAAATGAGGCTTTTTTGGAAGATTTTTTTCTTTGTTTTTATTTCTTTTATTTTGGTAATCATTGTAAATTCTTATGTCACATTAACCAGAGAGGTTTCTGCTGAAGAAAACCACATTATAGAGGAAAACATGATTATCAGCAGGTTTATATCAAAAGAGCTTGAAGTTGGTTATCTGGAATCGAGATGGCCCTTTGAAAGCCTTAAACAATTGTCAGAGCGCGAAGACTTCCTTTTCTGGTGGGTAGTTAAGGATAAGGGAGATATACACTTAGCAGATGACAGCTCTTTTATAGGGACTTCTGCTTATGAATATTTCCCAGAAGTAAGCAATGTTAAGGAGGAATATCTATCCCTGGATTATAAACAAGAATACGGCCTTTTCGTTATGCCCATTAAAATGGGAAGAGAGAGATGGTCTTTCTGGCTTGGTTTTTCCCTGGAAAAGATTTCAGAAATAACAAGAGCTGTGCTTTTCTCAGTTCTCTGGTTCTCTGCCTTAGCAGTAGCAGCCCTTGGATTTTTGCTATACCTCATTATAGGGTATTTTACCAGGCCGATACATAAATTAGTAGATGGAACAAAGGCTGTAGCAGGAGGGAACCTTGATTACAGGCTGAAGGTCAAATCAGGAGATGAGCTGGGGCAGCTTTCTGATTCTTTTAACTATATGACTAAGGATTTGAAAAAATCAAGAAAAGAGCTTGAAAAATACAGCAAAGGTTTGGAGAAGGAAGTCAAAAAAAGAACAAAGGAATTAGAATCAAAAAATCTTGAGCTTGAGAAATTCAATAAAATTGCTGTAGGAAGAGAAATTAGGATGGTTGAATTAAAGAAGAGAATAAAAGAATTGGAAAGCCAAATTAAAAAGTAAAAAGAGGTGAAAAAATGAAGAAAAACCTATTGGTTGTTTTGTCATTAATTGGCATTTTAATTATTTCAGGTTGCACTGGAGGCCAAAAAGTAACAGGAGAAACTACTGCTCCCCCTCCACCTGAAAAAACATTTAAGATTCTGCACATCATGAGCTACCATGCACCATGGAAATGGACAGATGACCAACTGCAGGGATTTAAAGACGGTTTAGGAGACTTAAATGTAGAGTATAAGGTTTTCCAGATGGACACGAAACGAAAAAGCAGTGAGGAATGGAAACAACAGGTTGGAAAAGAGGCAAGGGAGTTGATTGATTCCTGGAAACCAGATCTGGTTTATACTAATGATGACAATGCCCAGGAATATGTTGTAAGGCATTATGTTAATTCAGATATACCATTTGTATTTAGTGCTGTAAATGCGCATCCGGAGAAATATGGGTTTGTAGGCAGCACAAACATAGCTGGAGTGTTAGAGCAGGAGCATTTCGTAGAAACAGTAAATTTGTTGAAAGAAATTGTACCTGATTTTAAAAAGATAGCAGTTATCGTTGATGACGATCCTACTTGGCCGCCAGTAATTGAAAGAATGAAAGAAAAGTCAAGCCAGCTGCCTGGTATAGAGTTTATATTCTTGGATCCGATTAAAACCTTTGGGGAATATAAGCAGAAAATGGAAGAGCTACAAACTGAAGTAGACGCAATTGCTCTCTTGGGAATATTTACCTATAAAGATGTGAATGGTGAAAATGTTCCATACACCACAGTTTTAAGATGGACAGCAGAAAACAGCAACCTTCCTGACTTTAGTTTCTGGAAAGACCGCATTTCTTACGGAACACTCTGTACCGTAACAGTTTCAGGCTATGAACAGGGCCTAGCAGCAGGTAAAATAGCAAGAGGCATTTTAGCAGAAGGAAGAAGCCCCTCCAGCTATGAATTTAAGCCAACAGTCAAAGGAGAGCCGGTTATAAGCCTTGCAAGAGCTAATAAACTGGGCATAAAAATAAAAAGCAGCATACTTTTAACTGCTGAAGTTATAGAGAAATTTGAGTGGGAGGAACAATGAGGTTTGGCATAAAGACAAAGATTGTTTTAATTACTATTGCAATATTATTTTTTGCAATTGGAGCAAACACTGCAGTTAATAGCCGTATTTTTGCGAGAGAGTATTCCAATACCCTCCAACTAAAGGTGTTTGCCATAGGTGAAAGCTTAAAGTTCCAGTTAGATAAACTGTTGAGGCTGGGAATACCGGTAGAGAACCTGGTGGGTTTTGATGAACAATGCCAAGATATTGTCAGCAACTATGAGGAAATCTCATACGCTTCAGTTATAGACTCAGACGGCGAAATATTATTCCACAATGATCCGTCTCAGCATGGAAGAATGATAACTGGTTTTGCGGCTCTAGATGCTGTGAAAAACGCAAGAAATACAATCCAGGTTAACCCATTAAATGGAGAGAACTATTATGACATTTTTATCCCGGTTTTTGAAACCAGCGGCAGGCATGCCGCAACAGTTAGGGTAGGATTCCCTCAGGGTTATATCAATCAAAAAACAAGAAAACTGTTCATTTATTCCGCCTGGGTAGCGTTCATTTCTTTCACTTTAGCAATAATTTTGTTGGTCTCTGCTCTTTCAACCATAGTGACAAAACCACTCATGGGACTGCTAACCATAGTACAGGGAATAGGAAAAAGTGGGAGTCTAACTACAAAGATTAGTCTCCATCGTGATGATGAGCTAGGGCAGCTTGCCTCTGCTTTCAACCAGATGTTAGGTGAATTGAAGAAATCACAGGATAAATTGGAGGGCTACAGCAAAAACCTGGGAAAAGAAGTCAAGAAAAGAACAAAAGAACTCAATAAAAAGGTAGGTGAGCTGTCAGAAGCAAGGACAGCAACCATAAACATCCTTGAGGATGTATCAGAAGCAAGCGAGAAGCTAAAAGACCTGGACAGAATGAAAGATGAATTCCTCTCCCTTGTTTCTCATGAACTTAAAACACCAATGACACCGATGCAGGCCTATATTGAGATGCTGTCTGATGAAGACTTGGGCAGCCTAAAAAAAGAGCAGAAAGACGCATTAATTGTGATTGCAAGAAACGCTAAAAGGCTAAAATTATTAATTGAGGATGTTTTAGATATAAGCAGAATAGAGACAAGAAGAATGAAATTCTCTTTTGAGGAGATAGATATAAAACAATTGATTGAAGAAACAGTAAGGGATAGGCAGATATTTGCGGATGAGAAGCACATAACCTTAATGACAAATGTACCTAAGTTACCTATAACAGTAACAGACAGGAACAGAGTCACCCAAATCCTGGTTAACCTGTTGGATAATGCTATTAAATTCAGCCCGAAGGACAAAACCATCAGCGTATATGCCAATAGATTTGATAAAGATATGGTTATAAAGGTACAAGATCAGGGCATTGGCATTAAAGAAGAGGACCAGAAGAGGATATTTGACAAATTTTTCCAGGTAGACCCCACCACAAAGCGCAGGTATGGTGGTGTTGGCCTAGGCTTGGCTATCTGCAAGGGCATAGTAGAGCTGTTAGGCGGAAAAATGGGCATTGAAAGCCATGTTGGAAAAGGCTCTACCTTTTATTTCACTGTGCCTATAAGAAACAGACCCCCAAAATTGCCTGAAAATCAATAAAAATAATCAATTCAAAGAATCAATAAAAATAAATCATTAAAAAAATAATAAATCCGATTTTTGCCCCAAAATCAATAAAAAAGAATCATTAGAAAATAAAAAATCGGATTTTTGCTTTATTCAGTTTGTTAAAGCAAAAGTCATCCACTGTATTCCTTTAAGTATACGTTAAAGGAAGGAAGTGGATGAAAATTCCAATTGCATGGGGTAAAAAGGAATTTTCGGATTTAATTGTTATTGAATGATGATTTAAGGTGATAAAAACAAATCAGAAGCGCAACTAATTGTGATAGATAAAATTTAACCTAATGATAAAATAAATAGTGATCGATTAAAAAAAGAGTAAACCAAGTGATAAATGATTATTGATTTAATAAAAAAAACAAAAAAAGAGGCGATAAAATGATAAAAATAATGTACGTTGAAGATGATTTAGACACATTAAATGTAGTCAAATTGATCTTAGAAAAGAGAGGCTACAAAGTAATAGGCGCATTAAACGGCAAACAAGCGCTTGAAAAGCTTAAAAAGGCTAAGGTGGACCTTATCCTGTTGGATATTATGCTGCCAGACCTTTCTGGCTGGGACTTGTTCCAGAGAATAAGGAGCACAGACAAAAAAATAAAGATGGCCTTCCTCTCTGCTATACCCGTATCAGACGAGAGAAGAAAATCATTGAGAAAAAGCGGCATCTCAGACTACATCATGAAGCCCTTCACAAAAGAGAGTCTAATACAAAGGATAGAAAGTATAGTTTCCAAGAAATAAAACCTTTTAAAAAAGCAAAAACCATAGAGAAAAATGAACATAGAAAAGACATTGTTAGACCTAGACGGTCAGAACTCAATACTAATAGCTACTAAAATAGAAAACCTGCAGAGCACAGCAAACAAGATAGTTAAATTTTTCACAAAAAGCAAGCTGCCAGGTGTTTATGTTACCTTTAACAAGCCTTATGCAGGCATAAAAAGGATTCTTGAAAAGGAAAAGATAAGCACAAAAAAAATCTTTTTCATCGACTGCATCACTTCTTCCATTGCATCAGCTGAAAAGGAAGAAAATGTTCTGCATATACAGCATCCATCTGACTTAACAGGCTTGAGCATAGCTATAACAGAATTCACTGAATCAATTAAAAATGATAAATACCTAATCATAGACGCTTTAGCAACACTTTTAATCTACAACAAAGAAGACCTGGTTGTAAAATTCATAAAATCTGTTACAGAAGAGTCAGCTAAAACAGGATTAAAGACAGTTGTATTAACCCCCGAAACAAAAACAGGTGACCTGCTGAATAAGATAGCCTTGTTCTTTGATAAGATGGTGACTGGTTAAATAGTAAACAGCTTTTTTCAGTCCAACTTGCTGAATCTTAACAGATAATTCTTCTGTTTTTCAAAAAGGTTTTCATCAATATACCCATAGATTCCCTGCAGATTATCCTTGAACTGGGTTGAAGTTACTTTCTTTACAATTTTGTTAAGTCTGTTTTCTATGCCATATCTTTTTCCAATCTCTTTTTTAATCCACTCAAGATCTTTTGCTTTTGTTAGGATCATAAATACATCTCTTATATCAGCAATTCTGCAGCTTGTTGATTTCATTACAATAAGAGCATCTGCGTTAATTATTCTCAGATTTAATTCTTCTGTTATTGTCTTCCCTTTTAGGGACATTACTTCAGAATTCTCAAAGATCCATTTTGCACTAAAATTTGCATTTGTCTGCCTGTCCAGTATATTCTTAATCAAAATATCTACACTAACCTTAAGGTTATTGCCTATATCTTTTTCATACCTGATAAATTTCCCACCATAAAGAATATTAATCTTATTGGCATCCTCCTTATTGTAATCTAATCTTTCTAATACCTTGCCTATCTTATTTGCTTCATCATTATCTTCCACAACAATATCGCAATCAACAGAGAATCTTGGCAATGTATAAGCATTTACAGCATACCCCCCAATAACCACAAACTTGAACTTTCTTATTTTCTTAAGTGTTTCAAAAATCTCCTTTTCTCTAAGCTGCAGCAGCTCCATATTTTTTCCTCATATATTTATAAACATATTCATACATTTCATTTTCTTTTGCTATCTTTAATGTTTTCTTCAATGGCTCAACATTTAAACCATCTTTCCTGACAGAAACGATCTTATCTACAGGCATCAAGATAACAAATTCGCCTATTGTCGAGCCTTCATTAACGTAATTAGGAATATTATTTTTATTGAAGAAATCTTTCCAGTATCTTAAGTCCTTCTTCAACACCTTTATAAAATAAGGAGACCTCTCTATCCCTCTTTGTATATATGAGTAATCAGACCATATCTCCACTGCTGACAACTTAGTGAAAGCATAAGGTTTTTTTGCATGTACAATAGTATCATATAACCTAAACTCCAACAATCCCCTTACAGCCTTTTGAGGCTCAATGCACTTGTAGGTATCTCTGGATTCTTTCCTTATCCACCCTGCTTTTAATAATAAAGAAAATATCTTTTTTCTCATACTTTGGCTTACTATCCAGTCTAACTCTGACTGTTTAAAAGCTTCTCTTGAGCCGTGTTTTGAATAAAACAAACTGTAGGCTCTCAATCCGTATTGCGGAATTTCATACATAGTTACCTAATAGGTAACTAATGATATTTAAAGCTTTCGGTTTTGAGCGAAGCGAAAAACAGAAAGCTACGAACGGAGCATAGCGAAGTGACTATGCTTTCGGTTTTGAGCGAACCTAAATTATCTAAATAGGACTCTCTTATTTTCTCCCAGTCATCTTATGGAATGGCTCTTTGCCAGGATAAACAACAACTCCCTTTTTATCAATCCGCAGGGCACATACATTCTTTGAATGGTCTATGCCCCTCATTTTTACCACAGTAATGCCCCTCTCATACATATTCTCAAAGGGTATCCTGAATAAAACTATCACTCCGTCAACAACAAACTCTTCAAAGCCGTACCAGCTGAGGTTTGTTGTTCCTTCCCTTACCTCGCATGTCAATAATGTGGTGCATCCTAATTTATCTAACGTGGATGTTAATGCTGCAAGTGCTTTTCTCCTGTCACTGTCATTCTCAAACAGCATGGTGAAAAGATTTACTGAGTCAAGCACAACCCGCTTCGCATCAATCTCCTCAACAATCTCTTTTACCTCAGTTGCTATATCCAGAATACCAGCCTTTGCTTTCTCCTTAAATCTTCTTATGTGGCCAACAGGCCCGCCAACAAGCCTGAACAAGCCGCTTGATTCCATCTGTTCAAAATCAATGCCAAGCTCTTTCATATCTTCAATGAGCTTTCTTTTGGACTGCTCAAATGTTATATAGATACACGGCTCTTTATCCTTAACGCCATTATGCACAAACTGCGAAGCAAATATCGTTTTTCCTGTTCCGCATGAGCCAGAAACAAGAACAGTCCTTCCCTTTGGCAGTCCTCCACCCAACAATTCATCAATTCCTTTTACACCAATCTTAATCCTATCCATTTTTATCACCCCTGTAAGATTCTTGGTTTTTTCTTGATTTTAATCAACAAATAAAAAATACATATTCCGCTAACAAAACCAGAAAAATGAAGCAATGATTGAACAAGATCCCTATGGAATACGCCTAATGCAGACAAACCAAATAAAGGCACTAAAACAGGCTTTGGTATAAAATTAGAGCCTTTTATCGATAATGAGCCAAGCACAGAGTAAATGCCCAAAGATGCGCCTGCAATTATCAGCGCAGGAAACAGGAATCCGTCAGCCAAAGCAACCAGAATACTTGAAAGCAAGAAGCAATAAATGAAATATTTGCCCTTTAGGCCAAATTCAAAAGCCAGTAAGGAAATAATTCCTAAAGCAACAATATTCTCAATCAGGTGTGATAGATTAACGTGAGTGAAGGAAAAGGTAATCAAGCGCCAAACCTCGCCTTTAAAAAAGGTTTCTCCAGAGAAGCTAAACAATTGCAAAGCTCCAGGCATCAGAAAGAATATCCCGCTGCTGATTGCAATAACAATGAAAGATAAAACAAAAACCTGTTTCATTTTATTAACTTTTAACCTGGATTTAGCTTAAATAAGTTCTTTATTCCCTTTTTGGAGAGAATAATATTTCTATCAAAATGCCTTTTCTGAAATTTATTCATTAGTAATGAACAAATTTATTCATTAGTAATGAAAAGATTTATATACTAGTAATGAATACTTCATATAAAATGATATTGAAAGACACTCTAAGGGAAATAATTAAATCTCAACAACAAGAGCTTCTTCTGTTAGAAGAAGGAGTAAAACGTGAAAAGCTTGGCCTAATAGATTTAAGCCTTCCTTACGCTGTAATACTCTCTGGGATAAGAAGGTGTGGAAAGAGCACATTACTGCGCCAATTAATGAAAAAGACCGGAAAATGTTATTTTATAAATTTTGAGGATCCTAGATTAGTAGATTTTGAAGTGAGCGATTTTCAAAAACTCAAGGAAGCATTTAAGGAAGAATACGGCGACCGCAACTGTTACTTCTTTGATGAGATTCAGAATATTCAAAAATGGGAACTTTTTGTAAGGTCATTGTTAGATAAAAAAATAAAAGTTGTTATTACTGGATCAAATGCTTCCCTATTAAGCAGGGAATTAGGGACAAGGCTCACTGGAAGACACGTAAGGCATGAACTTTTTCCATTTTCATTTAAGGAAATGCTTATATTCTTTAACAAAAAAGCAAATATAAATTCTTTTGAAGAGTATCTGAAGAAAGGGGGCTTTCCGGAATATCTGAAATACCTTAAAGCAGAAATACTCCACGAATTGTTAAATGACGTGATTGAAAGAGACATTATTGTTAGGCATAAATTGAGGGAATCAAAAGTAATAAAAGAGATGGCCGTGTATTTGCTCACTAACATAGGCAAGGAGTTTTCTTACAATAGTTTAAAGAAGATATTTGACTTAGGCTCAACAAACAGCGTGATAGCTTTTATTTCATATTTTGAGAATAGTTATCTGTTATTTACTGTTCCAAAGTTTGCTTATTCCCTTAAAAGGCAATTGATTAATCCAAAAAAAGTCTATTCAATTGATAATGGCCTATCAAACGTAAATTCTGTTTCATTTTCTTCAGACAGAGGAAGGATGCTTGAAAACATAGTTTTTCTGCATTTGAGAAGAAAATATAATGAAATATTCTATTTTAAGGAGAAAAATGAATGCGACTTTGCAGTTAAAGAAAAAGACGCTATAATAAAATCAATTCAGGTTTGCTATGAACTAACCGAGGATAACAAGCAAAGAGAGATTGACGGACTTATAGAAGCAATTGAGATGTTTAAGCTAAAAGAAGGATTAATTTTGACATATAAACAAGAAGACGAATTTAAAGTTAACAATAAGAAAATAACTGTCAAGCCTGTTTGGAAATGGCTGCTTGAAGGTTAGCAATTCTTTATCCTTTCTTGGCAAAATAATAGGATCATTCTTCTGCAATAATTATCTCTGTTTTTTTTGTAATGTTCTCTACAGGATATATTATTGAGATATTGCCTCCTTTTATGATAACTTTTTCTGATAATAGGTTATACCTAAACTCAAGATGGGAAATATCTGCTTTCAATCCGGAAGCATTTACCCTCAAAACACCACTCTGGCTGTTATATAATCCAAAATTAATCTCTATCCTTGAGCCAGCCTCAAAATTGACATAGAAAGGATCATTGTTTACTGTTGGGTCTAAATCAGCTGAAGGATTAAATTCTCCGCCGCTGTGGGTCATTTCTATTTCTACTTCAATATCACCAGTATCACTTGGCTGCCCGTCACTTGTATTTAAGGTAGCTTCGTCAATATCCATTATCAGTTGTATTCTATCTATATTATCTGGATTTTCTGTATAAACATAAATCATATTGCTGTCTATAGTAAACGTGCTGTTATAAGGAGATAATGAAAAAGAATTATTAAATCCAATTAAATCTATGTTAATATTGTTTAATGCTGAATAAGCCCCTTCAATGAAAGTTTCATAATCCTGCATTAATTGCCGGTGATTTATTGACGAGCTTAGGTTGGAGTGATTAAACACAACTGTGACATAAGTTCCTCTTGAGATAGATTCAAGGTTTATTGACACTAAATCAGAATAAATATTATCTGTTATATCATCCTCAATATACCTTAACCTATCTCCAGCCAAAGAAATTGTTGCTGTCCTTTGGAGCTCCTTGTTCCTTGTTAAATAAGCTGATGAGAGCAGGAATACTGCTAACAGCAGGAAGATTGTTGTTATCGTGAATAATATGCCCTTCTTCTTCTTCTTCACTTATACCACGCCTCCATCCTTGCATAATAAACATTAAAGTTATTTGCTACAAAGCTTCTTACAGCAATTGTTGATTCATTCTTAGCTGTACAGCCTGTTTTTTGCGCAGAAAGAACAGCTGATGATGAAGATGTGTAAACAGTTATATCACCGCAAAGCTGAGCTGGAAGGGAATCTAAGAACAACTGCAAGGTTGTTGTGCTGTTTGTTTCTACAGCTGTTTTTAATGTATTGTCCTTCTCTAGGATTGTGAGGCTGTCTAATGAAATTTTGTAAATATCCTGGTTTTGATAGAGGTTTGTTGATGTATGCGATAAATAAAAAAAACAAGCAAGAATCATTACTCCCGCTATTATAACTGCAAGTATTGCATCCAAGCTGAATATTATTCCTTTTTTCAACATGTTGCATCCTCGCATGATTTCCATAGTTTCATAGTCGCTTTTGTCCATGAGTTATCCAGCAAAACAAACCTCTCTGCTTTAACAACTTCAGAAGCAGTTGCATTTGGCGGCAAGCCGATTGTATAATTAGCAGTGTAATCAGTTCCATTCCATATATCTATGTCTAATCCAAATTCATAATTAGGCCCTAAAATTCCTAGAATTGTTTTTGCTGTTGAATAATCTGCTGATGACAATGAGCTTATTTTTGTTGAGTCTACTTCCAGAAACTCATCAGCAAGCCCTAATGATTTGATATTTGATTCATTGAAAGCATAACTAGTCCAATTGTTTGGATTTCCTTTTGTTTCTATTAAAACAGATAATGCGTTTCTCGCTATTATCTCCATATCATTCCTTGTTTCCTCAATCGCAATCTTTTCCCTGCTGTAATTCCATATCAACCCTGCTGATAGGAGTATTAAGATGAAGATTCCTATTGCAATAACAACATCTAAGGAAAATATTTGAGCCTTATCCAATTATAATGCCTCCATTGCTGTTTGATATTGTTAAAGTCATGTTTTTCAGCGCTGTTAATGAACCAGTTATATTTGCTGTTGTTAGTGTAGAAGCATATTGCTTGTTTTTTCCTAAAAAACTCCAGGTTATTTCGACCAAATGGCTCGATGGATAGATGTTTATTGTATAATCTCTGTCATCTCTTAATGTTTCTGGAAGGGTTATCGTTTTTTGAGCGCCATTCCCTGCCAAGAAAATTGTATTTATGCTGTTTGCTAATCTGTCTGCTTCCTGCCTTGCATAAAGCATAGTTCTTGCTGAATACAATTCGTCATTCCTTTTGTCAACGATTGAAAATATTATTAAGAAAACAATTAATGCAGCTGAAGCAATTATGACAAATTCTGCTGAGATTTGGGATTTTCTCATTTTAAGAAGTTATATTTTCACTAAAATCAACACATCCTTCTTCCGCTTCAACATAGAGCCAATAACCTCCTTCTTCTGTAGGCAAGGTTCCTGAAACATTGAAATCAAAACTTCTGTAAACATCTTTTAGGCTTCCGCCAGCATACAGCTGCATATTCAAAGTCTGTTCAGAAGCACTAAAGCTCTGAATTTCATCTGGCAAAGCAACAAAAACCCTTGTCCTTGAGCCGACTCCCTGCTGATAAACCAGTTCAGCAGCATCTGATAAAGAATCTACTGCTGCCCTTGCCTTTGTTGAAGAAATCTTGCCAGAAGTTCCTGTCATTACCTTATTATTAACAGTAACTACAGCGAGAAGGATTGACAAGCCAACTGCCAGAATTACAAGCATTTCTGCAGCTGCCTGGGATTTCTTTTCCATCTTAAAAGACGCTCTGCTCTGGATAGATTGCAATTCCTTCGTTTGTTATTTCAAAAGGGAATATCTTGGCAGCATGCTTTGTCCCTCTCATCTTGAAAACTTCGATTGCCCTGACCCTTATGTCTTCCTTCTTTATATTGTAAAGCCAGATAATGCCGTCAACCTCAAATTCAACTGCAGTTGATTCATGCCTCTCTTCAGCTGCATAATACTGGCCAATCACTAATGTTGTGCATGCCCATTTCCTTAGGATGTGGAATAAGTCCAGGCAGGCTTCCCTTTTCTCCAGCTCGTTCCTGTGCAGCAGGGTAAAAGCTGATATGCTGTCAACAACAATCCTTTTTGCCTTTATTTTATCGATAATGTCCCTTATGATTCCGCCTCCTGTCTTCAGCACCTTGCCTACCTGCTCTGGGGTATACCTTAAGAAAGCGAATTTGCCCTGTTTTTCCAATTCAGCCAGGTCCCATCCAAGCCTCAGCATGTCCTCGTAAACCTCTTCCTTGTCCTCTTCAAAGGTTACATATACGCCCGGCTCATTATATTTTAATATCCCATTAACAATGAACTGCATTGCAAGGATTGATTTCCCTGAACCAGCGCATCCGCCAACCAGGGTAACAGAATTCCTTTTTAAGCCGCCTTCAATTACCTCGTCTAAGCCAGGAATGCCTGTTGCTTCCCTTTCTATTTTTAACTTGCTTGGCTTGTGCTTTATCTTTATGTTCCCTTTTATATGCGGCTCTATATGGCCAAGCGGTTTATGCTCGTGGATTTCCTTAAAATCTTCTTTATACTTTTCTTTTTTAACTTCTTGCTCAGCCGCTTCTTTCATTTCCTTGAAATCAGGTGCTGGTTCCTCCTCCTTTGGTTCGAGCTCTTTCGGCTTTTGCTGGGAGATCTTCGCTTTATTTACTTTCTTCAGCAACCCTTCCCCTCCAAAGTAAAGCCTTGGTTTCTTGTTTCCCATCTTATTTCCAATAATGCAGCTTTGCAGCTGCGACTTTTCTTATCCTTACCTTTTTTTCTCCCTTTAATTCAGCCAATACAAGAGAAACCGTATGCCTTGTTGTCTTTAATTTTTCAGCAAGGTCCTCTATTGTTAATCCCTCTGGATGCTGTTTTAGTATTTCTATTACTTGTTCTTTCCTTGCTATTCTTGGCATAAATTTCATGATCAAATTTTTATTACCTTATCACAGAACTGAGTAATTGAATCAATCGTTTTGCTTTCCATATCTTTTTCCAAAGACAGAATAATTCCAGATAATTTGTATTTTCTTAGTTGTGTTATAAGATAGTGGATGAATTTTACAGTAGTATCCACCTTGTTATACACCAGCATAGTTGACAACGAATCCATCAATAGAAATTTTATTTTTTTCGAGCCGAAAGCCTTCGATATAACTATCCCTAATTCTGTCAACGCAGATGGACTATCTAATATTATACAATTTTCTGATATTAATTTTTTGTTCCCAATAACATTAGATATAGCGTCAACAAAGAAAATTTTCTTGGTATCAATACCACACTTTTTTAGATTATTTATTACTGTCTCATATGGTTTGTTCATTGTAACATACACGCCTGGCATTTTCTTTTTATTCACCATGTAATCCACAATTGCTGTGTTTAAAGCAGAATAACTTTCTGAAGAGGATATAACAGCTATTATGAAATTTTCTTGTAAACTTTCCAATTCTTTCTCAACTTTCTTTTTTATTTCAACAGCCATTTTTTTACTGCTTTTTCAGTTTTTTTTATATCTTCTTTTATAGTTTCAAACTCACAGCCATCATAACCTTGAACCATGCATTTTGTTTCCTTAAAGTGCACTCCTTTGTTGAAGATTTCTGTGAATATCCCTCCAAGAAAGGCGGCTATACTAAAGCATACTGGGGTTTTGCTCTTTCCACGCACTCTTGCAATGTCAGAAATACCTCTTACCTTTGAGTAATTATTTTTAGCATTAAACTTAACCAACCTAAAATCGTGAAGTCCTCTTGATCCCAATACATTGTTTAAAGAATTTTCTATGCCCTTCTGTTTTTTTACTTTGAGCTTCCTTCCAAGCTTTCTTCCCTCTTTAAATCCTAGGACATTTAAAATGCCTTTTCCATACAAATCACGCGTAAGCATATTCTCTAAGCCCTCTATGGGGTCAAAATACTTGTAGATTTTGCCACTCTTTTTTATTATCAGCAACGGCGTAGTAATGATATCATATTTTTCAACAAACTTACGGTTTTTCACCACATCAATTACCTTTGTATTTATGTTAAGTTTACGCAAATAATCAATACTTTCTGAGTAAGAATTTAATAGATTAGATTCTGTCAAGCTTGAATAAAATATTAATACCTCTTGTTTCTTAACCATTTTATATCTGGTTTGCATATTTGGTTAACACATCTGATAACCATAATTGTTAATAATCCTTTTTTGCATTTGAGATTAAGAAAAAATTATTCTCTCCTAAAAGGGAAACAACTCTAAATTTCTACTATCTCATCAGCAAATAATGATATATCTGCTATTAATTTTTCATTGCCTTCTTTCAGGATTGAATAAATCGCTTTTCCACCTTTTTTTCTGACCTTTACCATCATATCATGCAGAAATCTTAATACTGTCACATCATTATTATATATCAGCATGCTTAATATATTGTCTAATATTATCAAATCTGTTTTATACATCTTTTTTATCTTTTCTATTTTAAGAGCTAACTCTGTCAAAGCAAAAAGAGAAGAAATTGTAAAACATCTCTTTGGCTTGTTATCCTCTTCTACAAAGTCAATGAAGAAATAGTTTGAATAATCTATATTGTTTTTCTTGAATTCACTTGCCAAAGTAGCTGCTGATTTATGTGTCAATATTGCCAGGATCCCTTTAAATTTATTTGATACTGCCTTGTGCAAATCAATCAGTACCTGGTTGTGGTCTTTGCTGCTGGAAACTAATAAGATATTCTGGTTATTACACAGCTTGCCCACTATAATACTTTCTTCTGCCATTTAGAAGATTATCCTAATATTTTCTTTATCCTTCTTCTAAAGTCACTAACATTAATCGGCTTTTGAAAATAATCAACAGGCTTTAGCTTTTTTTTCATTATGTCTCTGCCATACTCACTTAACTTGACAACAGTCAGGAATGCGGCTTTTTGATTTTTTAGTTTTGGATATTCCCTGATATTTTCCAATACTTCCCTGCCTGAAATCCCCGGCATAAGGATATCCAATAACACTAAATCGAATTTTTGTTTTTTTAGCATCTCAAGCGCTTTTTTTCCATTATTTGCTGTTTTTGCTTCATAGCCCATATTATTGATCAGCATTGCAACAGATGTCAAGATGTCTTCTTCATCATCCACTATCAGTACTTTCTTTTTCATATTATTTACCTCTGCTTCTTTTAAGCGGCAAAGTAAAGAAAAATGTAGAGCCTTTTCCTTTTTTGCTTTCAGCCCATATTTTTCCTCCATGCCGTTCAATAATGCCTTTGGAAATCGACAGGCCCAGGCCAGTGCCTTCTTCTTTCATGGCATAAGAGGGCTGTATCTGAAAGAACGGCTCAAAGAGTTTTTTAATATATTTTTGTTCTATACCTACTCCCTCATCCTTTATTTTAATTAGGATATCATTTTTTTGTTTTAATGTCTCTATGGTGACGTTTCTGTTTTTTGGAGTGAATTTAATAGCATTTCCAATCAGATTTGTCAATACTTGGCTAATCCTATTTTTATCAAACATCAATTTTGGCAAATTAGGCATTTTTATATTGAAACGTATATTTTTCTTAGATGCAGCGGGTTTCATGGATTCAACTGCTTCACTTATACATCTATCTATGTCCTCTCTTTCCCCATCAAGCTTTAATTGATTGGATTGTATCTTGGATATGTCAAATATATCTTCAATCAACTCGTTAAGGCGCGTCATGTTTCTTAGTATTATTTCAGCGCTCTTTTTTTGCTCGCTGGTAAGCTTTCCAATCGAGCCTTCCAATAACATCTGTGCCTGTATCATAATAGGTGTTATAGGGGTCTTGAGCTCGTGAGAAGTCATAATCAGGAACTGTGATTTTAGATTGTCTAAACTCATTAGATCCTGATAGGCTTTTGCTAATCTTCTTTTTGCGAGATTTATCTCAGTAACATCTGAGATAGAAAGAAGTATCTTATTTGGCATGTCTGGATATTCTTTTATTTTTCGCGCGCTCATAAGCATTATCTTATGGCCTAATTTGGGAAAAGAATGTTCAATCATGAAATCTTTAAAAACAAGGCCTTTAGTCAGAATTTTCTCAAACAATTCATGCAATTTAGGGATATCCCATTGTTTATTTCCTAAATCATAGATCAGATGATTTTCTGTATCCTTGGGATTTGTTTTGAAGATCCTGTAAAATGCCTTATTTGCAAATACCACCTTGTATTCTTTATCAAGCACAACCAAGAAAGGTTCTCTTATTGTTTCAATCACGCTTTTGTTATATTCGTTGGATATCCTCAGTGCTTCTTCTGTTTTCTTTCTTGCAGTAATATCTTCTATTGCCAGGAGTATCATCTGCACACCATCTAATCTTCTAGCATTGAGCAGCATTATTTTTTCTCCGATTGCTGGAAACTTATGCTTGACCTCGTAATTATTAAAGAACTTGTTTGCAGGCAAGATTTTGCCTAATAACCCTTTCAATCCAGAGATATTCCATTGCTTATTTCCCAGATTATATATCTTTTTTCCGATTGTCTCTTTTTTATTTACTTTAAACACCTTATAGAATGACTGGTTTGCAAAAGTGATCCTAAGTTGAGGATCCAATACCATCAAAGGTTCTCTGATAGTCTGGACAATGTCTTTAATCTGCTTTTTGGACTCCTGTAAAATATCTAATTTCTCTTTTTCTAACAATACTGTGTTTTTACTCTGCTTTGATATGGCTTTTCTCATTTCTTTTTTAGAAATATTTCTTTTTTTCAATTTTTCTACTTCTATAAGGTAGAATTCACAGATTATAATATATTTTAATTTTTGATATATAATACAAAGTTAATTGAATTCTCTCCTCACAGCGAATAAAAAACCTATTTATTGTAAGAAGCTGTTTGAAAATAGTGTAAGTGGTAGTCTATGGAAACGCTAATTCAGTTAAAAAACATACTTTTCCAGTCAAATGACTGGCTGTCTTGGTCTGTGAGGATATTGGCATTATTTTTCATTGGATTCGTTGTTTATATCTGCCTCCCAGAATACTTGAAGTGGAAATTTAAAAAGAAAAAAATAAGCCCTGAGCTGGAAGAGAAGGAGAATGCAATTCTGGAAAAACTTAAGGAAATAAATGAGGAAGAGAATGTGCTGCATGGAAAAAAGAAGCTGCTCAGGAGACAGATTGATGATATCATAAGGCAGGGGGTTGCATTAAGAAGAATGGAGGAAGGCATTAAGATTGAAAGACAGGAAGTTAAGAAGCCGCAAAAGGAAAAAACTAAAACCCCTGCTGGAAAAGAGCAGGATATCCAGCAGTTCCTGAAGATGATTGACAACTGGCTTGGAAAGCTTCCTGAAAAGGCTGTTGATGAATTCTCAAAATCAAGGGATTTCAAATTGTACAAGAGAGTTCTTGAGAAATACGGGATAAAGTAAAATGGGATTGCTGGAAAAAGCGAAAAAAGGGAAACCAACAGCTAAAATAAAGCCAAAAAAAGAGATTCCTGAGACAACTGCCAAGAAAGGCTCTATACAGACCATTGTGGATAATCTCCTTGAAAGCGTAAAGAAAAGGAAAAACACTGCCAAATTCTCAGAAATTGCCAGGGATTTGGAAATAGACCCAAAAACCGTTGAAAGACTGGCAAAGAAATTGTCAGAGCATGGCGTTGTCAAGATAATATACCCCATAAATGTCCTTCAGGAGCCAAGCGTTAGCATAGGAAAGGAAGAAAAATTTGTTGAAAAAAGGCCTTTGCCAAAAGATAAAAAGCTGTTGGAAAGCTATGAAGTAACAGCTGATTTTGTAAAGGCAAAAGTAAATATCTGGTCTTCCCAGGAGAAGGATGTCCCTGTTTATGAAATAATAATGCCAGGGCTTGAGCCTGCCACTAGAGCGCTGCTTGATAGTTTAATGAATTCTTTGGCGCAAAAAATCCCTATCGCTGTTGAGGATATCACAGACCCAAGGAAGATCATCGAGTTAAAAGAAGTCTTCTTTGAAAAAGCATTACAATCAATCAAGGCAGAGCTTCCTAAATCTGAGGAATCCCAGGTAAAGATGCTTGCTGGAACATTGCTGCACAAGATGTACGGCTTGGGGGAGATGGAAGTGGTTTTGTCAGACAACCTTTTGGAGGAGGTTGCAATAAACGGGGCAAACCAGCCAATAAGCCTCTACCATAAGAAATATGGCTGGCTTGAGTCAACAGAATACCCGAAAGGCGAGGAAGACATCTATAATTTTGCCTCGCAGATTGGGAGGAAAGTGAACAGGGAAATAACATCCCTTAACCCGATAATGGATGCCCACCTCTTGACTGGGGACAGGGTAGCTGCAACCTTGTTCCCAATATCAACATCAGGGAATACAATAACTATCAGAAGGTTTGCAAGGAACCCATGGACTATTGTCCACTTCATTGATCCTAAGATAAACTGCTTCTCAAAAGAGATTGCTGCTTTCCTCTGGATGGCAATGCAGTACGAGCTTAATATAATGGTTGCTGGCGGAACAGCTTCTGGAAAGACATCCGTGCTAAACGCTGTAACATCCTTAATCCCTGCAACGCAGAGGATAATCTCAATCGAGGATACAAGGGAAATTACTTTGCCTGACTCCTTGCTGAGGAACTGGATTCCATTAACATCAAGAAACCCAAACCCAGAGGGAAAAGGAGAAGTCTCAATGCTTGATTTATTGGTTGCAAGCCTGAGGATGAGGCCTGATAGGGTGATTGTTGGGGAAGTGAGAAGAAGGCAGCAAGCAGAAGCAATGTTTGAAGCAATGCATACAGGCCATGCTGTCTACTGCACAATGCATGCTGACACTATTGCACAAGTCCTGAGAAGGCTGGTTGAGCCGCCAATCAAGATTCCAAGGTCTGAAGTGGAGGCTTTGCACTTGATTTTAGTCCAGTACAGGGACCGCAGGAGAGGATTAAGAAGGACGCTGGAATTAGCAGAGGTTTTGTCCGGGGGAGAGAAGCTTGATGTGAACTACCTTTACAGGTGGCTGCCCAGGAATGACAGCTTTGAAAAGACAAATGACAGCGTCAGGATTACAGAAGAGCTTAACCTGCATACAGGAATGACCCCAAAAGAGATAAGCAGGGACTTGAAGGAAAAACAACTCATTCTTGAGTGGATGCTGAAGAATAACATAAAGGATGTTAATCCTGTAGGTCAGGTCATGAGGGTTTATTACAAGACTCCAGATATAATAATAAACGCAGCAAAGAAAAATAAAAAATTAAAGGAGATATTAAAATGAAAAAGATATTATATGTGGAAGATAATAAAGATACTGCAAATGCAGTAAAAACTGTCTTAGCAAATGCAGGATTTAATGTGGAAATAGCTCCGAATGGAAATCAATGTTTAAGAAAATCAAAAAATCCTTTTGATCTATATATATTAGATATTATGTTACCAGATATGTCTGGGTGGGATCTGTTCGAAAAACTGAAGGAAAATAATACTAAATCCAAATTTGTTTTTCTTAGTGTTATTCCAATGTCTACAGAAAGGATAAAAGAGTTAAGAAGAGCTGGAGTTTCAGATTGTATAACAAAACCTTTTGGGAAAAGTGACCTGATTTCAAGGATTAAGAAGATATTAAGATGACTCAGAGAATCCCTTTAATGCTTATTCCGCTGGAGATAGGCAAAAAGATTTCCAAGAGATTGGTTGGGATTGGGGCAGTGCTTGCAAGGATTGTTCCTGGATTAAAATACGATTTGGAAAAAACAGACATTGACTTAACGCAGGAAGAGTACCTTGCTGTATGCCTGGTTAACTGCCTTTTTGTCTTTGTCCTCTTTTCAGTGCTTTCGTTCTTTTTAAACTATTTTGTCGGGCTAAAGACCTTGCAGCAGTCATTAACACTAAGCCTTGGAATCGGTCTTGCGCTGCTTGTCTTGTTCTTTGTCCTGCTGGCAAGGTACCCGAAGATACTTGCAAAGAAAAAAGCAGAGCAGCTGGAAAAAAACCTTGTATTTGCATTAAAGGATATCCTGCTGCAGATAAGCTCCGGCGTATCCTTGTACAACTCATTAGTAAATGTTTCAAAAGCGAATTACGGATTAGTAAGCACGGAACTTGAGAAGACAGCAAAACAGGTCAATTCAGGGAAGCCGATGGACAAGGCCCTTGAGGAACTGGCAATTACATCAGAGTCAGAATACTTGAGGAAAACAGTATGGCAGCTGGTGAATACTTTACGGGCGGGAGCCAGCTTGAAAGGAGCCTTGAAAACAATAATAACGCACCTGATGATGGAACAAAAATCAAAGATAAGGGATTATGCAAAGGAACTAAATATGTGGTCGTTAATATATATGCTCTTTGCAGTTGCCATCCCAACAATTGGGATAACAATGATGGTCATACTTTCCTCTTTTGCCGGGATGGGCATGGGCAAAGGAACGCTTGTTGCATTTATTATAGCCTGCTTTATCGTGCAGTTTGTCCTAATAGGATTGGTCAAGGCAAGAAGGCCAATGGTGCATATCTGATGAAAATAAAATATAGGATTTACACGACAATGGCAAGGCTTGTGCCAATAAAGTACAGGAAACACCTGGAGCAGATGCTTTTGTATGCTGGAGAAAAAAGAAGCGTTGATTTCTGGGTTGGAAGCGCTTCTGTCCTTGCTGTCCTGCTCTTTATAATCCTATTCCTTTCCCAGCTGATATTCTTTCCAGCAAAGGAAATAGCAAAGCCGGAAGTTATCCCTTTGGCTTTCCCGCCCATGTATGTGGTTTTTGCCTTACTGTCCCTTTTGGCTGTCCAGTTCCTGGTTTATATCGCTATTTATTTCAAAGCAGCGGACAGGACAAAAAGGGTTGAAGAGTCTTTGCCGGATGCCCTGCAATTAATGTCTGCAAACCTAAGGGCAGGGATGACCCCGTTCCAGTCAATGAAACTGGCAGCAAGGAAGGAGTTCGGGCCGTTAAAAGAAGAGATAGAATACGCAACAACAAAGGCATTGGGAACAGAATCTTTTGCAAAAGCGTTATTAAGCATGGCAAAAAGGATACAGTCTCCCTTGCTGGAGAGGGCAATGAAATTATTTGCAACATCAATGAAGTCAGGAGGCCGCTTAGCCCAGTTATTGGAGGATTTAGCAAATGACATTGCAGAAACAAAGGCATTGAAAAGGGATTTAGTCACAAACACAAAGATGTACAGCATGCTGATAATGTTCATGGTAATTGTTGGAGCCCCTATATTGTTATCTGTTTCAATACATTTCATAAAAATTATTTCAGACATGCAGGCTACTACAGGAGTAGCTGAAGCTGAGTTTGGAATGGCTTTCCTGGTAGGGACCATAAGCCTGACCCCCGGGTTTTTAATTAAGATGTCAGTTGCAGTGCTTTTTGTCACTTCACTGCTGGCAAGCATGCTGATGGGGGTCATTGCAGAGGGCAATGAGAAGTACGGCCTAAGGTACGCTCCAATGGTCATAACAGCTTCCCTGGCTGCTTTTGCGGTTTCAAGGCATGTCATAAGCAGTTTTTTCGGAGGCATGATGTAGTTTTTTGTATTATCCGCGAGAGGATTACAGCATTTATCCTTCTGGTGATATAAAAAAAAATTAATATACATTTACAATCCGTACCATATACACAAACATTTTTAGAGGTGAGATATGATTTTTAGAAAAAAGGCTCAGGGAGCAACTGAGTACATAATCATAGTTGGCGTTGTGATAATAATTGCGCTCATCGTAGTTATTGCTATGGGAGGCATCCCTGGAATCGGGAGAGGAGCAACTGGAAGAGCAATTGCGTCTTACTGGGCTACTGCTGATGTTGCAATAACTGACTATGCTATTTCGGCAGGTGGAACTGACACAGTAATTGTAAAGAACAACCTGAGAAACCAGATAACTTTAACAGACGTTGTGGTGAATAGTGTTGACCTTGAAACCTCAACAACAACCATAGCGCCTGGTGGTTCTAAGACATATACCGGAAGCATTGCAGCATGCACAGCAGGCCAGTCATTCAGCTACAGCACAAATATTTATTACCAGGATACAAAAACAAGCGCTTATTATAACTTCACAGGGGACGGCAATAAGCTGGAAGGAACTTGTGCTAGTTAGGAGTAAACTATTTTTTATTTGTCTTAAGGGGTTTGTAAATGGATAGTCGTAAAGCTCAGGGAGCAACTGAATACATGATAATCCTTGCAGTTGTTATTATTATTGCCTTGCTGGCAATACTTGTCCTAAAAGGAGTGCCTTCTATCGGGAAGTCCGGAGCGGAAAGGAGCAGCGCTGCTTTCTGGAGCACAGCTGATATAGGGTTCATGTCGTATGCGGTTGACTCAAGCGGGATAGTGATGAACATAAGGAATAATTTCAAGAATACTATTACGATCACAAAGATTGAATTAAGCGATGAGAGCTTAACAACAAGCCCTTCGCTGCCTGAGACGTTAGCTGCTGGAGAGGAAAAGACATTCACAAGCGATGACGTGACATGCACTGCTGGAAACAGGCTCTCGTACGATGTCGAGATTGAATACACTGATGAGGAAACAAGCGCTGAGTATACATTTACCGGAACAGGCAATAAGCTGGAAGGAACCTGCGCATCATGAAGCGGCTTTTATTCTTAATCCTGATAATGCTGTCTGTTCCTGCTTATTCTGTTACAAAGGAAAACATCAACCTGGAGCTTTGGGAAAGCATTGTTGTCGGCGGCAGGAATTTCACTTTAGTTGGCATTAGCGCTTATAAAGACACAGTAATGATGACAATAGATGATGAAAAGCATGCTGTATCAACAAACAGGACAGAAAGCATTAACGGCATTCATATCAGCGTTGGATGGGTCTATAAAACAACAAGATGGAGGAATGGCTTTGCAGAGCTGAACATCTCCATGAATTACACCTGCGGCAACGGCAAATGTGAAAGCAGGTGGGAAAATCATGAAAACTGCTGCATAGACTGCAATTGTTCTGGTAATTATACATGCTATAACAAAAAATGCGTTAAATCGGAATTTATCCAGTGCTACAGGAATGCAGAATGCAGGGATGAATATCCATGCACAGAGGATTACTGCTCAGGCTTCCCAAAGCTGTGCTATCACAGGGAGATAACTGAATGCAGGCACGGAGACGGTTGTTGTCCAAGTAACTGCACTGCTGTTGAGGATGAGGACTGCTATGTTGAAAAACTAAAATGCAAGACAGACGCTGACTGCGATGACAATAATGTGAGCACAATTGATAAATGCTCCAAGATAACAAACTGGTGTTCGCATGTGCTGAATGAGACAAAAGGAGAAGTTGAAGAAGAAAATATAACCAATATAACTGTCGAAACACCAAAACCAGCAGTTGAAAAAAAGAGTTTTTTAAAGAAGTTATTGGATTGGTTGAAAGGATTGTTTTGATTTTTGCTTTCTTCTCTTCCTTAAAGCAAATATCATCTGCAGTGTTTCTTAATGAAACAGAATAAGATGAAAATTTAGTAAACGCAACAATTTTATAGAATATTGCGTTTACTATTTAGTAAGCGAAACTATTGATATCATAATTTCGCTTACTATAACCTTTATCCTAGTTGTGCAAGGAATTTTCAGATTTATTTTTTTATTTTTAATTGTTATTTTTTTATTGTTCTTAACTATTGAAAGAAATTCAGATCAAAAATTATTGATTCTACCTATTTTTGTTTTTCAGATTTAATTATTTTCCTTAAAATATTTCTCTATCTTCTCATGCCTTAATATATACTTCCTTATCCTTTTCTTTAGAACTCTAATATAAGCAAGTACCCCAGTTCCGATTATAGAAACCCCAATAGCTTCAAGTAGGATTTTGTTCATCTCATCAATCAAATCCAATAGAGTGTTATAAGATTTTTTTATTAACTAAGGGGAGAGAATGTCTGAAAGCCTTATTTCAGTCTTTTCCTCAATACAATATTTAGGATTATTAAAAATAAAATTAAGAATAAAGGCCCTGTTAATGAGGCTCTGAGAGGCACGACCTCTGGCACTTCCTCTTCCACCCTAACAGTAGATTCTTTCTCATCCGTAGCTGTAATAGAGTAAAACACCTTGCCGACAACCTTGTGCATACCTCTAGTCTCTGGTGTAAAGCCTGAATTAAGAACAACACTTTTACCAACTGGAACATACACTTCTTCACTTTCAATATACTTAATAGGTGTGTCACTAATATGTATACTGCCTTTGAATTTTGCATGAACCCCAAGCTCTCCAATATTTTCAAAATGAGTATTAATGTTTACTCTCTCATTTATCTCAGCTTCTTTCTCGGTTTCAATGAATAGTAATTTTCCATATCTCAGCAGAGAATATCTTTCTAGCACACTAAATGGCACTCTAAAATCTCTCAAAAAAACATCATCGAGCAAGAAGGTTATATCTCCATTATACCTGCCTTCTGTCAAGTTCTGGCTCAGGCTGATTACTGCTAACTTTTCTTCAAAAGGAAGCAGCGGAACCTCGTGCACAGAATGTATGCCATCTATTCCTATTATAGCCTTTACCCTGGCTTCAACATTGCCTTTGTTGGCAATATCCACGAAGATGTCAACCAAATGATCTTCTTCTGTATCTTTAATAGAAACATCTTTTATCTCTACTTGTTTAACCTCTTGATTGGTTATCTGCACACTTATCTTTATCTGGGATATAGCTATCCCCTGGTCTATTTCTGACTGTTTATTGAGAAGATTTATCAGCACAGTTCCGGTATAAGCTCCCTCAGCAACATTATCAGGAGGTCGTATGACGAGTTTTAAAGATATAGGTTTAGCCTTACTTAGCGACAATTCTGCGCTTGGTTCAAACCTTACCCAATCCTTAATCTTACCCATTGCTGAGGGAGTTATTAGAACAAAATCATCACTGTCAGAGGTAATTCTTATGACCTTTTCGGCATAGCCTCCAGCCAATACATTGTTGAATTTTATTTCTTCAGTATCAACATTAACAGCAATTGCACCAACCCCATTTAACAAAATTAAGAACACAAAACTAAAAATAATTATTCTTTTAATCATGCTGAAACTCCGACGTAGGGTTGGGCAGGCATAGATAGCATTCTCCAACAATAACATTCGACAATTAATTGTATTTAAGCGCTTGGTTGAGATTTTTTACTAAGGATGAGACTTATTTTTAGATATTAAACTAAATTTGCTAAATATAGACGAAGGAATTTAAGGAATTAATGGATGTCATCATTATTTTATAATAAAATCAGTAACAAGTTATTCTCCTTTTTTAGGGTAAAAAAAATATTTATTTATTTTTGATGTTCTAGGTATTTTTTAAGTCATTTTAGTATTATTTTTTTGAGGTATGAAAAGAATGAATAGACGAGGAACAATAAAGAAACAATATGTTCTGTTCTTTTTGTTGATAGTGTTGTTGGCGATTTCTGTTATTGCTTTATCTTCTGTGACGCTTAATGCTCCAGCAAACAATGCTTATATCAGAAGCACTTATTTATTGAATGCGACAACAGATGTAACTGCAGATAATGCAACATTTTATTATTCAAATGCATCAGTTTTTTATGAGATAGGTACAAATACAACAAATGGCACAACATTCACTTTTAGTTGGGATACATCTGCAATAAGTGATGGAGCATACAATGTAACTGTCAATGCAACGAATGCTTCTGGCACTGTTGTTACAGACAAAAATCTTAATATTGTGGTTGACAATACAAACCCAGTAATAGCCTTAGATGCACCAGCAACAAACTCATGGGATGCTGATGGAAGTGTAACATTCCAGTACACTCCAACAGACACAAACCTAGGAACATGCATTATCTATGGAAACTTCTCAACCTCATGGGCTGCAAAT
>JAHWIC010000033.1 GCA_019322805.1 Candidatus Woesearchaeota archaeon
TCGCAAGGATGTGTTAAGCTATCGCTTAACACATATATCCTCCCCTTAGTGATATACAGCGTGACTGTCCCGCCCCTAACGGTAACTTACCGGGCACACAACCAGCTTAATATGCGCCCTAAGTGAAAGGAATTTTCAGATTTAATTGTTTTAAAATTTAAATTAAAGTGATGAAAAACAACCATATGCACGACTAATTGTAATAGATGAAATTTAACCTAGTGATAAGAATTATTGATTAATAAAAAAGAAAAAACTATTTCTTACTCATTAATTTGGCAATATCAATCATCCTGCAGCTGTAGCCCCATTCATTATCATACCATCCAACTACATGAAGTATATTGTCATCAACCCTGCGGGTTAGCTGCGAGTCGAAAATGCATGAATGAGGATTTCCTATTATATCGCTGGACACAAGCGCTTCATCACTGTATTCCAAAACCCCTTTCATATGATGCTGGGATACATTCTTGAAAAGCTCATTAACCTCTTCCACAGTTGGAGATGCTTCAATCTCTGCCACAAACACCACAATAGAGCCGTCTGGAACAGGAACTCTAATTGACGCAGCATACAGCTTGCCCTCCAGTTCAGGAACGACCTTCTGCACTGCCTTTGCTGCACCTGTTGAAGTAGGGATTATTGATAAGGCAGCACTCCTCGCTCTTCTTAAGTCTTTATGAGGGCCATCAACAATTCTTTGGTCTGCAGTGTAAGCATGGATAGTTGTCATTACGCCGCCGTTGATTTTGTAATTGTCGTTTATTACCTTAGCTATTGGCGCGAAACAATTAGTTGTGCAGCTGGCATTTGATATAATGACATCATCCTTTTCAATTATATGCTCATTTACACCCTTTACTATCTGTTTTATCTTACCTCCTTTCGGAGGAGCGCTAAGCAAAACCTTTTTTGCGCCAGCTTTTAAGTGCAGTGATGCCAGCTCCTTTGTGCGGAATATCCCTGTTGACTCAACAACAATATCAACTCCAAGCTTTTTCCATGGAAGCTTTTTTGGATCCTTTTCAGCAAAAACAGCAATATTCTTTTTATTCACCTCTATTGATTTCTCTTTTGCCTGTAATGTACCAGGAAAAGGGCCGTGCACTGAATCGTATCTTAAAAGATGAGCTAATGTGGGAATCGGAGCTAGGTCATTTATCCCAACAATATCAATATTCTTATCCTTAATCCCAGCTTTAAGAACAAGCCTGCCTATACGGCCAAATCCATTAATAGCTATTCTGACCATTAAATCCACCTCTTTTTTGATTAGTCCCTGTTAATCTTATTTTTTTACGTGGTGCAGGTTCACAAGTATTAGGAATGTCATATAAAACGCTGCTGTAATTAATAAACCTGCCCAGATATATGCAGCTACATTTACCGGCGCTATGAACTGCAGCCCAAGCACTACCCCCACCAATATAAACAAAGCTGGGATAAGTCCTGCCAGCGCATATTTATCTGCCATTGTTAATTTCATTTTATCACCTTTTTTAATATATTATCTGCTGTCGGCAGTATTATTTAAATATTGCGGTATATATGATTAAATGTATGTCTTCTTGGAATAATGTGTATGCAAAAGCTTATGCGCCCTTTCAGAGCCTGGCTTTCCAAGATATTCCTTATACAGCTTTACAGCAGCTGGGTTCTGGTGAGATTTTCTGAGCTTCTTGCCCTCATCAACACCAATCAAAGCCTTTGTTCTTTTTCTTAAAGTTGCTCTGTTATGCGGTGGAGGCTGCCCGCCACCGCCTATGCAGCCGCCGTAGCAGGCCATTATCTCAATAAAATGATACTGGCTTTTGCCAGTTTTTATCTGCTCCAATAATTTCCTTGCTGCGCCTATTGTATGGACAACGCAGATTTTTATTTTCTTTCCGGCAATATCAAGCTCTGCTTCTTTTACTTCATCCATACCCCTGATAGATGTATAGTCAATCTGCTTTAGATCTTTTCCTGTCAGCCAATCAGCAGCTGTTCTTAGCGCAGCTTCCATCACTCCGCCAGTATGGCCGAATATATCTGCTGCTCCTGTACTAAATCCAAGGGGATTATCAAACTCAGACTCTGGCAGATTGGCAAAATTTACATTCAATTCTTTCAATAACTTGCCAAGCTCAACTGTCGTTAAAACAAAATCAGCTTCTCCTTTAAATTCTGGACGTAAGATTTCATATTTTTTTGCAGTGCAGGGCATTATATCCACTAAAATAATGTCTTTTGGGTCTTTCTTTATCTTCTTGGCATAGTATGTTTTTACCAAAGAAGCAATCATTGCTTGGGGGCTTCTGCATGTTGACATGTGCTTGTTCAGTTCCTCATAATAGAACTGCTCTCCAAATTTAATCCACGCAGGGCAGCATGTTGTAATCATTGGAAGCACTTTGTTTCCTTTGACTCTTTCTACAAATTCATTTGCCTCTTCCATTATGCATATATCTGCCCCTAAGTTGGTGTCAAATACTTTGTCAAAACCAATCTGTTTTAGCGCTGTAACCATCTTTCCTGTTACAGCTGTTCCTGCAGGTATTCCAAAGAGCTCTCCTAAAGTAGCCCTTATTGAAGGAGCTGTCTGGACAATAAGATATTTATCTGAATTTAATGCATCAATTACCTCAGGTATGCTGCTTCTCTCAGTTAGAGCTCCGGATGGACAGGCAACAACGCACTGGCCGCAATTAATGCAGGCGCTTTCTTTCATTGTATGCCCAAAAGCAGGGGTTATTTTTGTGTCAACACCACGCTTAGTCATCCCTATTGCATAAACAGTCTGAACATCATTGCAAACCCTTACGCACTGCTCACAAAGGACGCATTTATTGTTATCCCTTCTTATAGAAACACTTGAATCATCTATTTTCTTTTCCTTAGCAATGCTTTCAAATACAACATCCTCTATCATTAATTCAGAAGCATATCTTTGCACCTTGCACAGCAAGTTTTCTTTACATGATGTGCAGCTAAGAAACCCATGGTTTGCTAACAGCAGCTGCATATTCATTCTTCTTGCTTCAAGGACCCTGGGTGAGTGTGTATTAACCTCCATACCTTCCTTAACCTCAGTGCAGCAAGAAGCCTGGAGCTTGGGCATACCTTTAATCTCAACAATGCACAGCCTGCATGCACCTATTCTCTCCAGTTTTTCAGTGTAGCATAGGTGAGGTATTTCAATGCCGTTTCTGGCAGCAACATCAATAATATATTCTCCTTCCTTTGCCTCTACCTCACTGCCGTTTATCTTTAGTTTCGCCATTTTACTTAAAGTCCTTTTTGAAGAATTTTAAAGCAGTTAAAACATGGTTTGTGCATGATTGGCCTAAGCCGCATAAAGCAGTGTCCATAATTATTCTGGATAATTTTTCCAAAAGCTCAAAATCCTCTTTACCAGCTTTTCCTGCTTTTATCTTTTCCAACAGCTTTAGAACATGCACATTCCCTTCTCTGCATGGAGTGCATTTACCGCATGATTCATGCTTAAAGAACTGAGCTATATTTATAGCCGTATCAAGCATATTTCTCTTTTTGCCAACAAAAATAAGTGAGCATGCTCCCAGCATTGCATCTTCTCTGCAAACATGCTCTGCACTAACACCAAAATTAGGGCTGTAGGGTATACAGCCGCCAGCAGCGCCTAGATACACTGCTTTTGGGTTCCTGGCTCCAGCTAATTTTGCGATATCCTTCAGCTTTGTGCCTACCTTTAATTCATAAACCCCGGGCTTTGAAACATCACCAGAAACAGAGAACAATCTGAAGTCATTAGTCCAGTCCTTCTTGATAATTGCTAAAGGAACATTTGCCAAGGTTTCAACATTATTTATCACAGTGGGCTTCCCAAACAGACCTTTTTGCGGCGGATACGGCGGCTTAAAATGAGGATAGCCTCTTTTGTTCTCAATAGAAGCTATGATTGCTGTTTCATCACCGCAGATATAAGCGCCACCACCTTCTATTATGTCTATGTTCAGCTTTGATTTTGAGCCTGCAAGAACCTTTTCTATTACTTTCTCTAGCTTAGCCTTCAAATAATAATACTCCCCTCTTAAGTATATATAGGCTTGTTGAGCATTAACACAATAAGAAGCTATTATTACGCCTTCGATTACATTTTCAGGAGCATTTTCCAGGATTAATTTATCCTTAAAGGTTCCTGGCTCTCCTTCATCTGCATTGCAGATCACAAATCTTTCCTTTTCTTTTGCTTTTCCTGTGAACTCCCATTTTAAGCCGGTTAAGAAGCATGCGCCGCCCCTGCCTGTTAGGCCCTTATTCTTCAATAACTCCATAGTTCCTTCTGGTCCTAACTTCTTTACCTCTTTCCAGGCTTCAAGGTTTGATTTTTCAAGGATTTTCATCTTAAAAGCTTCCTTAACTTTGCTTTTGTCACATCAGTAATCAGCTCATCATTAATCATAATAGCAGGCGCTTTGTCACAGCAGCCAATGCATGAGGTTAATTCCAGAGTGAATTTTCCATTCTTTGTCGTCTCATTAACATCTATCTTCAATATCCTCTTTGCTTCTTTTAGGATATTTACGGAACCATTTAAGTAACAGGACGGGCTGTTGCATATCCTAACCACTTTCCCGCCTTTTTTCTTCACGCTTAGCATTGAATAGAATGTTGCAGCAGAATATATCTCAACGACAGGTATGCCTATTTTCTTAGAAAGCGCTTTTATTTTCTGCTCTGGAAGATAACCATGCTTCCTTTGCAGCTCCTTAAGCATGTTAAGAAGTTTTTCTCTTTTTACTAGCCTGTGCTCTAAAGTCATTTAGTTAGTCTCCTCTTTTAAGATAGAATAATTATTGCCTCTCTTTAAAAAGATTTCGATTTGATTAAAAATAAGCAAAACAAAACTTATTTAAACTAGTTATACATTATTGCATTGTATGGAATATCTCAACAAAGTAATCAACCTTCAGGATTATAAATTAGAATACAGGCAGGAGTTATTTGAGATAATCCTTTATACAGTTGTTTCATTCTTCCTGCCATTCTTTGTTGGCCATCCGCAGATTGTTGTCGGTGTTTTGGTCAATACTTTCTTGATTACATCTGCTCTTAATGTCAAAGGCACTAAACTGTTGCCTGTTATTATAGCTCCTTCATTAGGAGCATTATCAAGAGGGATCTTATTTGGCCCTTTTACTGTATTTTTAATCTACATGATTCCGTTTATCTGGATAGGCAACAGCATCCTGGTTTTTGCATTTAAGTGGCTAAATCTGGATAAGAAACTGAATAGGTGGGTCACGCTGTTGATTGGAGCAATTACAAAAGCAGCATTCCTGTTTGGGGTTGCTTACCTGTTGGTCAGTATGAAGATTCTGCCTGTCTTGTTCTTAACAACAATGGGCATATTCCAGTTATATACAGCTGTTCTGGGTGGAATGCTTGCTTTAGGATTCCACTCAGCCAAGAAAAATCTGGCTTAATTTTATTTCTTTTTAGGCACTTCAACCCTAAGAATCCCCTCTTTAAAGATAGCATTAGCCTTTTCAGGGATTATCCCTTTTTCTGACCTCATAACCTTCTTTTTGCCTTTAACCTTAACCTCAAGCTTATAGTCATCCATCTCTAGGCCAATGTCTTCCTTTTTAGCATCAGGCAATTTAACAAAAAACACCATGCAGGTTTCAGTTTCATAAATGCCTTCTTTTTGCTCTTCCATGAGTCGATAAGGCTGTTCAACAACTTATTAATAATTACTATACTATAAAATATATATTGCAGTATACATAACTTTAAAGATTTTATTTAATCCTCACATTAGGGTGATATTATGGAATGCAAGAAAGAGTCAAATGCTGCAAACTGTCCATGTACTTATTCAGGTTGTGACAAAAAGGGCATGTGCTGTGAGTGCTTAAGCTACCATCTAGGTATGAATCAATTACCTGCCTGCTGTTTTCCAGCAGACGCAGAAGCAACATATGATAGAAGTTTCAGGAAATTCATAGAGGTGCACAGCAAATGAATGCAATAGAGGCAATAAAAACAAGGAGAAGCATAAGGGAGTACTCTGATAAGGAAATATCAAAAGACGACTTAAAAGAAATTATAGACTGCGCAAGGCTTGCAGCTACAGCACGCAATATACAGCCATGGCAGTTTGTTGTTGTGCAGGATAGTGTAAAACTTGCAAAGGTCTCAGAGCTTGCGCCAAACGGCTCATTCATAAAAGGAGCAAACGCAGCCATAGTTGTATTCAGCGAAGATACAAAATATTTTCTTGAGGACTGTTCTGCAGCAATCTGCAATATAATGTTAGCAGCTCATGCACTCGGCATTGGCTCATGCTGGATTGCTGGTGATAAAAAGCCTTATTGCGAGGATATAAAGGCACTTTTCAATGCTCCGGCAGAGCTAAAACTTGTTGGAATGGTTTCTTTGGGTTATGCAAAGGAACCAGCAGCAGAGAAAGAGAAGAAAAGTGTTGATGAAGTCTTGAAGTGGGAGAGTTTTTAGGTCTACTTAACAAGTATATAATAACCTAAGAGAGTATCCTTCATCAAAGTACCTTTAACTGTTACTTTGTCTCCAGCTGAAGGCAAATCTTCAGAAGAAACACCTATCTTATCTCCATTATTGTCTACCACAGTATATCCGGATATCTTGCCAAGCTTTATTGGGTTTTCCGCTACACCGCTTACAGTAACGGTCTTTCCAACATATTCTGTGCTTTTAATATCAGAAATCTTTTGTGTACATCCAGCTAATAATAGCAATGAAAGCATTATTGTTGCTAATAGTTTTATAGTTTTCATACACTATAAGAATGAAACTTTATTTTTATAGCTTTTGTATCTTCGATACAAAGAATCCCTCTGTGTCGTTATCCTGAGGCCATATCCTCAAACATTTCTTGACTTCATTATTATATTTTTTACCTTCAAATTCAGTTATTGGTCCACTTCTCTTAATATTCAATCTTATTTCTTCCAGTTTAGCATTATCATACTTTTCTAATAAATAATCAACAACACCCTCATCTTCTTCAGGCTCAAGGCTGCATGTAGAATAAACAAGTGTCCCGCCAGACTTCAGATTTTCAAATGCAGTTTTTATTAGTTGTTTTTGTGCACCGCAAAGCCTTCTCACCATATGAGGATTCCAAATCTTGATTGTCTTTAACGACTTGCGAATTGTTCCTGTTCCAGAACAAGGGGCATCAACAAGGATTTTGTCAAACTGAAAGTCCTTGAAATACCTGCCTTCCATTAAAGTCAGAATGGCATTGGTTATTCCCATTCTCTGCATATTTATGCCAAGCGGAGCTAACCTTATTCCTTTGTAATCATTTGAAATCAAAACACCTTTGTTCTGCATGTACTGTGCTATCTGTGATGACTTAGAACCAGGAGCAGCACACATATCTAAAACTAATTCACCTGGTTTTGGGTCTAAAACAATTGGAGGAATCATTGAAACAGCTTCCTGAACATAGAAGTAGCCGAGAGAATGCTCTGGTAAATTTCCAATATCGCGTCTTTCTTTTTTATGGTGCTCAATCCAGAAACCTTCTTTGCACCAGGGTATTTGTGTAAGCTTCCACTCCTTCTCAAGCCGTTTCTTTAGGTCATTAACAGAAATCTTTAGTGTATTGACTCTTATAGATCTTCTTAACCAGGTAAGAGAGTATTTCTTAAACTCTTCCCAGTCTGTAAGCTTCCTGTACCTTTCGATGAATTTTGGTTTGAATTCTATCTGGCTTATATCTTTCATATGGGTGATGTTAAAGGTCATGATTTAAATTATTTCCTACTAATCAAACAGAAAATAATAAATACTCCTAATACCAATTAAACCCTATGCACCATAAAATTCACTTATGGCACGAAATAAAGAAACAATTCTTTCTAGGGCTTGTTATACTTCTTCCTCTTGCTGCTAGTGCCTATGTGATCTATTTTTTATTCACTAAGATTGACAATATCCTTGGCAGATACCTGCCTGTAAAGGGGCTTGGTTTTGTTGCACTTATAGCAATTATATGGTTTGTCGGATTTGTTGGGCAGAGCAGAATCGGCAGAACCTTGGTCCATTATGTCAGGGCTGCTGTCCTGAGAACACCAATATTTGGCCAGGTATTCAAGGGTTTTGATGAGATTGGCACCAAGATAATCTCTCCAAAGAAAAAACGTTTTGAAACAGTTGTTATTGTCGAATATCCAAAAAAGGATTCATACGCACTTGGGTTTATGACAGTTGAGGATGTTATAAAGTTCAAGAAAGCAAAAACACAGGGGCTTGTGCCTGTTTTCCTGCCTACAACACCCAACCCAACTTCAGGATACCTTTTATTATTCCCGAAGAATAATGTATATCCAATAGACATATCAGTTAAAGAAGCAATGGAAACAGTAATATCAATGGGCTTAGTTCATCCAGATGAGTATAAGGTAAAAGAACTATAACCTCTTCACCATATAAGGCCCTTCTTTCTTATAGCCAAGCTTTCTGAAATATTCTCTTGCACCAATACCAGATATTACAACCATCTTGCTGCGATTGTAAGTCTTAGCAGTCTCCTCTGCAGCTTCCATCAATGCCTTTCCAATACCTTTATGCTGCACTTTGCCTTTTTTTCCGATTGCAGCAGCCTCGCCATAGACATGAAGCTCCCTGATTAAAGCAGAATCTTCAGTTACCTCCTTTCTTAAAAACTTAGATGGGAACCTTAGCCTGCAAAAGCCTAGGATAATATCATTCTTCACATCATCTGCTGAGATAAAAAATTCATTTCCGTTAGAGGCTTCATAGTGCACAGTTGAGAGCTCTACCTTGTTTGAGAGCTTTTTACCGCGAGGCTCTCTGCACCTTATACACTCACACTTTATCTTTTGCTTCCTCATCAATTTTTCAATATACTGCCTTAGATTAGTCATACCAACTCCAGCTTCTGTCATGAAGGTAGGAATATCGCGCTGCACCCTCATTATCCTTATCCATCTAGGCACAAACTGCTTGAACTCAGCAATAAGCTCAGCAGCTTTTTTTGTTGTTAACGGCCTGTACTTATGCTGCTTCCACCATTTGTAGGCCTTTGTTCCTTTCAAAACCATGCACGGATAAATCTTTAACATATCAGGCCTGTAGTCAGGATTCCTAAGCAGCTCAATCAGCCCCATAAAATCTTTGCTGCGGTCAACGCCAGGCAAACCAGGCATTACATGGAAGTTAAGCTTAAATCCAAGATTCCTTAGAGTTTTTATCGAATCTACAGAGTCCTTAACAGTATGGCCTCTGCGGATTTTCTTAAGCACATCGTCGTACACAGACTGCACTCCGAGCTCAACTCTGGTGCAGCCAAGGCGCAGCATTTCATTGCCATGCTTGAGTCTGCCATAATCAGGCCTTGTTTCTATAGTAAGTCCGACACACTTAATCTTTGATTTTTCATTGTTTTTTTGAATTGTTTCCAATGATTGTTTTTTATCAATTTTTAACTTCAATAATTTATTATGTAACCGGTTTAGTCTATCTTTATCATTAATATCTCCTGGTAACTCAAAAAAATTTTTAAATTTAAAAAAATCAAAATCCCCCCTTCCGTCCCCCGGCCTCCCGCCCCTGGGGAAGAATAATGCTGAGAAGTCATTCATTGCTTTGATTGCGTACTTTACAAAATCCTCTCTGTACTTCTTTGGAAAAGATGGAAAAGTTCCTCCCATTATAATCAATTCTATTTTGTCAGGAACATGTCCAGAAACAACATATTGCTCTAAACGATTTATCGTCTGCAAATAAGGGTCAAACCTATTCCTTATTGCGCGTCTTGTTGCTGGCTCTTTGCCAGTATAACTCTGAGGCATATCGCCAAATTCAGAACCAGGACCGCCAGGGCACATTGCACACCTGCCATGAGGACATTTAATTGGCTTTGTCATTATTGCGCAAACAGCAACACCAGATATAGTCCTTGTTGGCTTTGTTAGCAAATACCTCTTTATCTTAGGAATATCTCTAGGATCAGCATTCAGCAGGATTTCAATATCTGTAGGAATATGCTTAAGTTTATGTTTTTTACAAATTCTATACTTTAACCTATTCAATTGTTTTTTGTTTGGCTTTTTTGCTTTTATAGCATCAATTATTTCCTTAAAATATCCTTTGCTCATAGAGTATAAAAAATCAAATATGTTTATAAAGCTGTTGATATACACTTATGAGTACTATAAAGTAATAAAAATAGAAAGACTTAAAAATGTATAAGGATTTAAAGGCCTGGTTGGGGGATTAATTTAGAAAAATGGCAAAGAGTACAGCAAGAAGACCTACCCAAGATATAGAATATCTTGAATCACTAGCTCCATATATCGGAGAGTTTGTAGGCAAGACATTCGTTTTAAAGGCTGGAGGAGAAGTATTAGGTGAAACATTAGACTCCCTAGCTCATGAAATAGCAATCCTATATGCTCTTGGTATTAAACTTGTTCTTGTACATGGTGGTGGCACTCAGATCAGCGCTTATTCAAGAGAGATTGGGCTTGAGCCAAGAAAAGTAGAGGGCTTGAGAATAACTGACGAAGAAACACTCGAACAAGCGGTAAGACCTGTTATGGCTGAGCTTAATAAGAGTATTGTAAGTGCCCTGGCAGGCTATGGGGCTGATGCTATCAGTCTTCAATTAGGTGATAAGCCTGGCCTGATTGCTGCTAAAAGGGCTCCTCCAAAAAGAGTAAGAATGCCTAGCGGAAGAAAAAAACCAGTTGATTTGGGTTTTGTTGGCGAGGTAGCAGGTATAAAGGAAGACGCCTTAAATTATCTCCTTGATGAAGAGTATATCCCTGTTATCTCTTCATTAGGAATGGACGAGGAGGGTGCAATATATAATATAAATGCTGATAAGGTTGCTGGAGCTGTGGCAGAAGCCGTTGAAGCTGAAAAATTGATGATCCTAACTGATGTTAAAGGGGTTTATGACCATGAGACCAAGAGGCACCATACTTATCTTATATCTTATATGGATACAAAACAAGCCAGAAGGTTGATTCGGGAAAGAAAAGTTACTAGCGGCATGATACCTAAACTAGAAACATGCGTATATGCTGTAGAGCATGGAGTTCCTAGAGCCCATATTGTTAAAGGAACAGACGCATACAGTCTTATAAGGGAGGTATTGGGGCCAGGTACAGGAACTATGGTCGTAACACCTACGGAAATGAGAAGGTATAGAAGGGAATTGAGAAAACTTGAGAACAGAGGTTAAAACTTTTTCTTGAAAATGAGCCTTACCGAAGATATAAAGATAGCAGAAGTTGAACAAAGGGTTTTTTGGAAACTGGATGGTCTTAGAAAAGAGAGAGCAGATGAACATTTAGAGTTAATGAACTTTTTACACCAGCTCTGTTCAGCTGCATTTCCTTATCCCTCCTTAAAGATTGAAGCGTATAACCAATATACACTTCAACAAAATTTTCCAGGAATAGAAGATGTTCCAGATTCTGATGTTCCATTAGAAGAAGCAGGACATTATCAAAGACCACAAAAAGAGGATTATGAAAGGGATTTAGAAGAAGCCTTGGATGATATAAGATGCACATCAGGATCTTATAGTAATTATTTAGGATTTATCACGTTCATTGAAAAAGTTGTAAACCATGCAAGTGATTACAGAAAAGTGTATGATGGAAAACCAGAACCATACAGAAGCCAGGTAAGAGATTTCATAGAAGAATATGATTTCCTATTAGAACCAATTCCTGAACACTTCAATCTTTTTGGTGCAACCAGAGACAGAACAGCACAGGCAAAGGCTGCAGAACTAGGAATTGATGTGAGTGGGAGTACAATAAGGCTAAAAAAGACATTTAGGTACCAGTCTCCTTTAGAGATATCTCCTGAAGCATTTACAGAAAGGGTTGAAGGAAGATTATTTCCTTATTTAAGAAAATTTTGCTCTGATGATTGGGGTTGGAAACCATCTAGGAAAACAAGCTGTAAATATGGTATTATGAGGTTTACTTATTCTGTACCAGCATATTTTCAGATAAGGCTTGATATTGACAGAGAAAGAAACGCTTCATTAACAGTATTGGGGCTTAAGCAGTTTGTAAATGCCGCAACAAAAGATTTAGAGTTAGAAGCGAACTTGCCATGAATAAATTTTTATATCACAAAGTAAAATATCAAAACTGCAATTACCAATGAAGCTATATTTATAATAAGCCCTTTCTTTAGCTTTGATCTTTCTTCAATTCCAAGCAGGAACATTATCAAAGCGATTGAGATAAACCCGCCAATATGCGCAAGATGCCCAATGCCGTCTTCAACAGGATTTAATATACCAATAATATCTGCATAGATTGCCAGCCAGCCAACAACCATTACTGGCAGAGGAATCAATAGTTCATAAGTAAAATAGAAT
>JAHWIC010000034.1 GCA_019322805.1 Candidatus Woesearchaeota archaeon
GAACTCCTGGAAAGGTAGCTTCTTTTGTTGTTGGTGATGAAACAGGCATAATACGAATAGTTGGCTGGGGCTCACAAGCAGATAATGTTGGAAAACTTAAGGAAGGCGATATTACAAAGATAGTTGGTGGTTATGTAAGGGAAAACCAGGGAAGAAAAGAGGTTCATCTTAACGAAAGAAGCAAGCTGATAATAAATCCAGAAGGGGTGACTGTTGGAGAAGTAAAGAAGGTGGAAGAAAAGAGAGAAGCTGCTGTGAGAAAAAGCATAAAGGATTTGCAGGAAAATGAGCAGAATATAGAGGTTCTTGGCACTATTGTTCAGGTATTTGATTTAAGATTCTATGAGATCTGCCCCCAATGCAGCAAAAGAGCCAGGTTAAGAGATGGAAGCTTCCATTGCGAAGCACATGGAATTGTAAAGCCCGATTATTCTTATGTCACTAATCTAGTTTTAGATGATGGAACTGAAACAATAAGAGCTGTATTTTTCAGAAACCAGCTTGAGAAATTGCTTAGCATGACAAAAGAGCAGCTTTTGCAGTATAAGGCTAATCCAGAAGGTTTTGAAAAGGTAAAATCAGATCTGCTTGGAAACCAGATTAAGATCATTGGAAGAACCAGCAAGAATGAGATGTTTGATAGGCTTGAGTTTACAGCGCAGCTTGTTTTTCCCAACCCAAACCCCAAAGCAGAATTAGAAAAGATAAAGGAATCAACAGAGCCAATGGCAGAGACTAGTGAAGAAAAAGAAGTAATTGAAGAGATAGAAAAGTGCTCTGTAAAGTCTTAGGGGTATCGTCGAGGATTAAGGATTAGTGGTTTTTCAGTAAAGTTTATAAAAGGTAATTCTTAGAGTAGTATGATATGGAAAAAGTATTGAAATCAATTATTGGATTGTTTATTGTTTTATGGTTTGTATTACTATTTGGTGAACAGAATGAAGTTTTATTTAACCTTACTACTCAAATCTTAGTTGGCATAACTGGATTTTATATAGGATATAAAATATATAAGAGGATGAGAGGAAAAAAAGAAAAGTCAAAGGAAAAGCCAACCCATAAATATTACTGTTCTAAATGTAAAACAAAGGTTAAGGAAGACGATGTTAAATGTCCAAAGTGTAATAGTCTTCTTGCTGTAGAAGGAGCAGTTATTATAAAGAAGAAAAAATAATTAACAAGTCATCCTAACCAACCCTAACCAGTCGTTTACATTTATCCCTGCGTTCTCTGCGGGAGTTCTGCCAAAGGTCATATGTGGTCTTATGAAATTATACCATATGAAAAAACCATCTACCAATAACTTTGCGCTCCACGTTGCTTTAAAGCCACGCATTATCTTAATTCTCTCACGCAGGGTATTCCAAACTCTCTCCATTACAAAGTTGAATTTTCCCGTCTTGAAAGCATTTACCTGCTCGTATTCTATCATATCTTTTTTATATCTTGTATAGAACACTTCGTTAAATGCATTCATATAAGTTCCGTGTGCGTCACTTGTAAGCTTGTAAGGTTTCTTTATGCTCTTTGCTTTGCTCCATAGCTTTATGCTATGCTCTCTGCTTATGTATTGCTCCTCGCTGTATCTTGTCGCTACTACATATCGTGTTTTTTTGTCCATAACTAAACCGAAGTTATGATTTGCTCCCTTACATCTTATAACGACTTCGTCGGTTACATAATGTCCGTCTAAGACTGGTTGCATTTTCTCAATACCTTTTCTAATCAGATAGACATACTTTCTTATCCAATTAAGAACTGTTTGGTGGCTTATGTCTGCCACTCCATACTTCTCAAAGTTTCTCTTAATCTTTCTTAGAGATAAACCCTCGTAGTATGTATCTATTGCTCTCATTATCTTTTTAGGGTTGCTTTTCATTTTCCAAAAGCCGTCATCTACAGTAAAAGAAAACTTACACTTCTTGCAGATATGACGTTGTTGTTTTCCTCTATGTTTTGTCTCTCTAAATCCTTTCTTTATTGTGTCCTTACATTTACACTTAGGACACGAAATGTTTTTATTCTCCAAAGAATTTCTACTCTTTGGAGAAGTAATTTGTGCTTTGCGGTGCATTTTATTTTCTCCTGCTCCGAAACCTCGTGTTTCGGAGCATATTTTTCTAACTACGCAAATATTGACGTATGAGTTTGGATAATACTTCCCAAACTTGTTTTCTTTGTTTTTTGCATTTATATACGAAATCTACCCATACATCTCTATCGCCACGTAGAGTTATGATTTCTTTTGTTTTTGTCATACTGTATTACAGTAATACGTTCTAGTATATAAACCTTTCGGTTTTTGAACCGAAAAGTTTAAGTATATCTTAAATTATCTTTAAGATATACAATGTCGTATGAGAGCTATTTTGACGCAAAGATAAGAAAAGTGGGTAACTCCAAAGTTATCACCATACCAATTGAAACCATTGAGAAACTTGAACTCGATGAAAAAATAATTATTGAAGTTGGAATTAAAAGGCGTAAAAATAGCAATCGTGTAAGGACAAAAAATTAACAAAAACTTTAAATAAAAAGGAGGACTACCATAAAATGAAAAAAAGCAAGAAACGTGGGGGGTGCAGTGTGGCTGATTTAAAAAAACAATTTAAGGGTGTAGAAGGAGCCATAAAATTTGATGGCAATGGTGTTGAATTACTGAAAGAACTAAGAAAAGAAGATACAGAAGAAGATTAAATTTTAGAGTTAGGTTTTTTTATTTTAATGTTATATTTTTTTTGAATTATTTCCCTATTCTCCCATAAGTAACCATCTAAAGTCACAAATACATTAGCTTTTTTATTAATAGCACAAGCTAAATGTAATGCGTCTGCTGGTTCTATCTCTTTTAATATTTTCCGAATACATAATGCTAATTTCATATCTTCAAATTGTGGAGAAATAAATCTAATATTCCTTTCAGATAATATGGCAAGTAAGCGAGTAATAGCTAACTCTCTTTTTACAGTATCTTCAATTCTTTTATGAACGGCTTTTATTATTTCACCTAAGGCAAATATCGAAATTGTTCCTCGATGATATTTACTCCCCGTTTTACAAATATATTGCTCACAATTTCTGAAATCATTGCCTTTAACCAGAATTTCACTTAGAACACTTCCATCAATATGATGTGATGGAATAAGCTTCTCTCTCTTTTTTATTTTTTGTTGAGTTTTCTTTTGCATATAGCAACGTATAGAAAAAGGACTTTTTTATATAATTTTGCATTTGAATTCATTCTAAAGTAGCAAAGGTATTTACCGTCGTAAACCCCGTAGATTTGACAGAGTATAGAAAAGATAAATTAATATATACTATCTTTCTTTTTAATAGTTTAGAATGATGTATAAGACTCACTTAGCTTTTGGGTTATTTGCCGGATTAATGTTTTTGCCAAATCAGGACATTGCTACCAAACTGATGTTCTTGGGGATAGTATTAATAGGAGCTTTAATCCCTGATATAGATGCACCTCAAAGCAAGCTCGGGAGCAGGGTCGGCATATTATCACGCATTATTAAGCTCCTAGTTGGACACAGGACCATTTTCCATTCAGTCTTTGCCGCAGCATTATCTTCAGGCTTGGTCTGGTTTTTCGTTAATCCTACTTATGGAACTGCTTTGTTTGTTGGCTATGCATCGCATTTAGTTATTGATTGCCTTACAAAGAGCGGGATAAATTTTCTGCATCCGATATCCAATTTCAGGATTTCTGGCTTTATAACAACTGGCGGTTTTTCTGAGAATTTGTTATTGATTGGGATTGTTATTGTTGATGTTTGGAAGATTGTTGAGGTGTTTTTCTAGCGTTTAGTCCCACCCACCCAACCGCCACCAAACCACTAATTCTATTTCCACTGGAAATCAAGGTTACCCCACTGGTCACTTTCATCTCAAGAATTCTAGGGTTACAGCTTCTTTAAGGCCAAAATCACTATTTTTGAGCACTGGTCAACCTCGCGTGAGATATATAAAGGAGCATGACATTATAGTATATAGTTGCCCAAAAGGCAGCTCCTCGCTCCCTGGAACCGCAAATGGCGTGCGGTGAACTCGTTTCACTCGTTCACAATTTGCGAGTTCACAATTAAGGGGAGTTTGAAACAAAAACCGAAAAGGAATTGAGGTGGTATAAATGGATGCAACAAATACATCCGCAAGTACTGGCAACCAGCCAGAAAAAAAGTTTAGTACTGGTGCTTTATCAGCAACAGTATGGCAAAACCAGGGAAAAAGTAAGACAACTGGAGAGGCAGTAACCTTCAGGTCTGTTACCTTCCAAAGAAGGTACAAGGACAAAGACGGAAACTGGCAGAGCACAAGTAATCTGCGCATAAATGACCTGCCAAGAGCTGCATTGGTTTTGCAGAAAGCATATGAGTATCTGGTTCTTAGGGGCATGAATGGTTCAGGTTCTGAAGCACTAGATAGCGCAATAGAAGAAGTTGTTATGTAAGGTTTGGCTTAACAACCTAAAAAATATTTTTTTATTTTTTAAACTAAAAATTGTCAAAAACTATAAAAACAAGGTGATATATATGTTAGCAGAAGAAAGAAAATCAGATGAATTGATTGTTGGGGATGTTTGTAAGTTAGGGTTGGAAGACAAGGAGACTGTGAAAACAGAGGAACTTCCTAAAAAAGAATCTAAGAAGAAATCAAAAAAGAAAATGGATGAGAAAAAAGAGCCAGAAGTAAAAGAAGCAAAGAAAGAGCAATCAATAAGCGACTTGCCGGGTGTTGGTGCAGCTACAGCTGAAAAGCTTGCTGCAGTTGGCTATACTGATTTGATGTCAATAGCAGTCGCAACTCCTGGAGAACTGATAGATGCTACTGGCATGAATGAATCAGCTGCAAAAAAAATCATTGCTGCAGCCAGAACATCTCTTGATATGGGCTTTGAGTCAGGCGAAGAGCTCTTGAAGAGAAGAGAGAATGTAATCAAGATAACAACAGGCAATAAAGGATTTGACGACCTGCTTGGCGGTGGTTTTGAGACAGGCTCAATAGTGGAGTGTTTTGGTGAGTTTGGTTCTGGAAAGACTCAGGTTGGACATATCCTGGCTGTAAACTGCCAAAAGAATGATGATAGCGCGGTTGCAGTATATATCGATACAGAGAACACATTCAGGCCAGAAAGGATAAAACAACTTGCTCAAGGTGCAGGTGTTGACCCTGACAAAGCATTGAAGAGCATAAGGGTTGCACGGGCTTATAACTCAGACCATCAAATGCTGCTTGCAGAAAAGATTGAAGACTTAATAAAGAAACAAGGCCTTAAGGTAAAGGTTGTTATTGTTGATTCATTGACAGCACACTTTAGGGCAGAGTTCATTGGCAGAGGCACCTTAGCGGAGAGACAGCAGAAACTAAACAGGCATATGCATGCTTTGCTGAAGCTTGCTGATACACATAACCTGTGTGTTTATGTAACAAACCAGGTTATGGCAAAGCCGGATATGTTCTTTGGTGACCCTACGCAGGCCATAGGCGGGCACATAGTTGCTCATGCATCAACATTTAGGATCTATCTAAGGAAGGGAAAGAAAGGCAGCAGAGTAGCTAAGCTAATAGACAGTCCATCACAGCCTGATGGAGAAGTTGGCTTCTATGTAGACACAGAAGGATTAAAGGACATTAAATAAATTTTTTATTTTATTTTTTTTATTATTAAAAATTATCAATAGAAATTAAATAAATCCGAAAATTCCTTTCAGAACTACTGTAAGGGAATTTTCATCCACTTATAGTTCTTAAGAAACAGGAGCAGATGATTTTTGCTTTATAGTAGACTTAAGGCAAAAATCGGATTTATTTTTCAACTAATGGTGATTTTTTCTAATGATACCTTTTATTGATTTTATCGTAATATTTATAAAGGAACTATGCTTTTCAGTACATAAATCATTAGAGAGAGTTAATAGCTATTTCTAATGAGTTTAATAGAAAGGTGAGATAGAACATGTACGGAGATAGAGGATTTAGACCGCGAGGTGGCGGAGGTTTCGCTCCAGTTAATGTTGGAGACGAACTAGATGTAAAGATAGAGGCGGTTGGAGAGAAGGGAGACGGCATAGCAAAGAAAGAAGGTTTTGTTTTGTTTGTGCCAAACACCAAGGAAGGAGACGAAGTGAGGATAAGAGTGACAAAGGTTCTACGTAAGGTAGGCTTTGCTGAAGTTGTTGGAGAAGCTCAAGGCACTCCTGAAAGCTCAGAGCCTGCAGAAGAAAAACCTGAGGAAGAAAGCGCTGAAGAAGCACCTGCAGAAGAAAAACCTGAGGAAGAAAGCGCTGAAGAGCAACCAGCTGAACCATCTGCTGAAGATACAGAAGATTTTGGTGAAGAGTTAGAAGAAAAGAAAGAAGAGTAAATTCGCTAATTCTTTTTTATTTTATTTTTTTGAAGTTAGCTTTATATATTTAGAGCTATAGCTTTATTATATGAGATTATTTATTGCCCTGGACTTTGATGATCCAGTATATTTTCAGGATATACAGAAACAGATGCCTTCTGATACAGCTAAGTTAACCCTCACTAAAACTTTTCACTTGACCTTGAAGTTCTTGGGAGAAGTCCACGATAATAAAGTAAGTGAGCTTAAAGAAAGATTAAAACAAGTTAAGTTTGAGCCTATTTCTGCAGCAACAGACAAAATAGGTGTTTTTCCTGATGAAAACTACATAAGGGTTGTTTGGGTTGGATTAAAGGATGGAAACAAGGTTATTGAGCTTCAGCAAAGTATTGAAAAGGCACTCGAAGGCCTGTTTCCAAGGGATAACCGATTCCATCCACACATAACCTTAGCTAGAGTTAAATTTGTTAAGGAAAAAGCTGTTTTTATTAAGAAAATCAAGGATATAAGGCTTGAAAGTAAAGAATTTTTGATTAATAGCTTTAAATTAGTAAAGAGTACTCTAACTCCAGAAGGGCCTGTTTATGAGGATTTAGCTTCTTTTTCCTAGTTATACATTAAGCGAACTTTTGATATTTTTGCATAAAATCGGCTATTTTTTTGCATACTCTGTGTTAGACAAAGCAAGACCCCTAAATATTTAGAAAATCCATGGCTTTCTAAAAGCTTTGGTTTTGCTTCGCAAAACCGAAAAGTTTATATACTAATTCTGATAATCAGAATAAAATATTGAAAATTGCATAATAATATAGGAAATCCACAATTAATATCAAAAATCAAACAATAATATAGACAATCAGTGAAAAAATCTGAAAATCAGATGAAGCAATACCCAAAGATAGTCCAGATCGACAAGAGAGGACAAATAGTAATCCCAAAGGACATAAGGGCAGAGCTAGATATAGATGAAGGGACTGGTTTCTGGGTTTATTCTATTGAGGATGAAGGTATTCTATTAAAGAAGGTTGAGGCAGAGCCATTAGAGAAACACGAAAAGATTCTTTCAAAACTTGAAGAAAAAGCTCCTAAACTAAAGATCAGGAAAGAAAATATTGCAAAAGCAGTGAAGAAGTACAAAAGGACAAAAAAAGGAAAACTTGATGTAATATGATAGATGTAAAGGCTAAAGCAAAACCATTGTATTTCATTCTGGTAGCTTTAGTTCTAATATCATTGACAACAATAATAGCTGGAACAACAAACACTGACAATTCAACTGAAACAATTCCTGAAACTTGGAGTTTCTTCACATTAGAAGATGAATTTATCCTTGGAGAACCAGTAGATTTCTATATCCTTCCAAGCAACGCAGATTATTATATAACAATTACCAACCCAGATACAACAGTAATGAACATATCAGGATTAAGAACCTACCCCAAACAGATAGGTGTTTACGAATCATGCGCATCTATTACATATGAATCTGAAACTAGAGAGTTCAGTACAGTGTTTGCTGTGCTTGAAAACTCTTCAGGAGAGGTTCTGGGGGGGAAGGTGTATAATCAGGGTCAAGCCATTAAAGAAGAAAACAAACAACTTGGACAAAAACTTCAGGACGAGCCTGATTATGAAACACATTTCTTAAGCATCGAAAAGACAGCAGATTATCTATTTGTAACTTTCTATCACGATTATAACGGTATCCTCCCAGTACGGGTTGAAGGGGATGTGAATTACACACTTTCAAAAGAGTCAATAGATTATTTAGAGAATGCAACTTTGGTTGTAGGTTTGGTGGAAGAGATAATCCCAAAATTCAAGCTCCATGTTGGGCCGGAATCAGAGGTATTTGAGTTTGGGAAGAGTATACCAACAGTAGACATAGAGAATGGAAACTATACCTTAGAAGACAGGGATGATAGTAAACTGAATGTAGAGATAACCAGCGATAACGAGAAAATAGATTTAGAAGGTATTGAAGATCAAAGTTTAATAATAGCAAATATAGAAAAGGTAGATGATGCAGAAATCACAACAAGCGTTGCAGCTGTTCAACCAATAGATATTGAACAAGCAACTATAACCTTAGAAAAGACAGGGGATGTAAACGCCATCTTGAGATGTGATGACGATAAACTTGATTATGATACTATGCAGTGCAGTGAGTGGGTAAAAACAGATATTCCATTTACTGATAATGGGGATACAATAACATTTACAGTTGACCACTTTAGCGGCTATGCTGGTGGCTACATAACAATAATCAATGTGCAGAGCTACCCAATGGTTGGCGGCAATTGGACTGTCAGGTTTACGACAGATGGAACTGCTAATCTGACAATAACAGCAATTGATGGAACAGGGTTTGGTGCCGATTTGGAGTTTTTGGAATTAAAATGCGGAGATATAATTTTGAACGCGGATTATGATGGTACCCGGATATTTTATGAGGATTATCAATGTGATGAAGAAGGCTCTGAAACATCATTAGTGCTAACACCTGGAGAGCATCATTTGATGTTTGAGTTTGGCGATAGTGTTGGGTATGCGAATAATAGTGCAACCAATATTTACAATTTTGTTAAGCCAACTGTAGTTAATGTATCCGGCTCAGTTAATATAACTGTTTTCTGGTCAGAGCCAACAGAAAACATGACCTTGTTTATATGCAGATATAATGATTGTCTAGAATGTTACCAAGGACCTGATGGCACTCCCACACAAACAGACGGTTGTTTGTGTTGGAACTCAGAGCAACGTTATACTTCCTCCAATTGTACATATCAAACACAAGAAAATGATCCAAGCCAGGTATCATTCTGGATAAAACTTTACAATGCTTCTCAGTACGGACCATCCTCTGTTCCAGCAAACTATGGGAGTTCGCCAGAACCCAACACCACCGGATTCCAGGTAAACCACAGGCCAAATGCAACTAATATAGTAATAACGCCATCATCAGCAAACAAGTCATCGACATTAAGCTGCGGTTATACATTTTATGACCAAGATGGAGATGCTGAATTAGCAGGTTCTGTGCAGTACAAATGGTGGGTAGGTGGTATAGATATTGGTGTGACCACAAGCACATTAAGTAACCAGTACTTTAACAAAACAAATGTGACCATATGCGGCGTAAAAGTAACAGATAATCATGGCTTCCCAGATGACAGACATGAAAACTCAAGTGGGGTAACAATACAGAATTCACCACCAACAAAACCAAGCATTACTATCGACCCGTCTGCTCCAAGTGTTGGCCAGGATGTATACTGTAATGTGACTACTAACAGCACTGATGCTGATAGTGATGCAGTTAATTATACCTATCGATGGATAAATGGCAGCACCTTAGTTAGGACTTTTGGACCAACTGCCCAAATTTATGATATGCTAGGCAGCGGAAATACCTCTTATGGCGAAACATGGATATGCAATGTAACCCCATTTGATGGAGAGGTTAGTGGAATTTCTAAGTCAGCTAACTTTACTATTGGGAATACCGCACCTGAGGCTAGAAATGTCACTATTAACTCAACAGATAACTTAAACCGCACAAACGGAACATTAACTGGTGGCTGGGACTTTTATGATATTGATAGTGATTCAGAATCAGCTTATGAAACCAGGTGGTATGAAAATAATACAGAGCAGGCTGGCTTTAGGAATCAGACTCAGATAAGTTCTGCTGATACGACCAAAGGTGAGAAATGGAGATTTAGTGTTAGAGTCTATGATGGAATGGTTTGGAGTGCTTGGGTTAATTCAACTAATTTAACAATAGTTAATGCAATTCCTGAACATTCAACACCAATATTGAACACAACTCTTCCGGCTAATTCATCAGCAGCAAACCTGACTTGTTATCCGCAAAGTGTTAGTGATAAAGATAATGATGATGTTAAGAATATCTTTAATTGGTATAAAGATAGTGTCTCTATTGCTGTTTTGAATATGCCGTTTGAAGGTGGAAGTAACTCAACATGGACAAAGGATTATTCTGGGCATAATAATGGAACTGTTGTTGGAGCAAACTGGTCATCAAGTGCAGGCTATGATGGTAAGGGCGCGTACGAGTTTGATGGTGCGGATGATCATATTAATCTTACTCTTACAAACCTAACTACATTTACCTATTCTGCACGCATTAAAGTAGAAAGCTTTGGTGGTGGCACTGGATTTATTATGGACATGGATAACTGGGCTGTTGCTTTTTATGTTTATAATTCTTCTATTTGGCCAAATAGCCTTCTGTTTTATGTAGATAATGTACCGGGAGATAGTGAAGTAACAGCAAACAATTCGATACAGTTAGGGAGATGGCATCACGTCGCTGGAACTTTTGATGGGACTCAGTTGAAGCTTTATTTTGATGGAGAATTGGTTGATTGCAATACAACTGATTCTGCTGAGTCAACAACTTGTACAGACTTTACAACCACAATCCCAGGTTACACTAACTTCCACCTTACCCTTGGTAATGAAAAAGGAGGTTCAGATTTCTTCAACGGCACAATAGACGATGTAATGATATTCAATCGTTCATTATCTGCAGCACAAATAAAAGCACTTTATGAAAACAGAACTGATTTAATTGCTCCAGATGAAACAAACAAAGGAGAAACATGGCATGTTCAGGTTACACCAAATGATGGAGAAGCAGATGGAGCAACATTAACATCAAACAGTATAACACTCATAAATTATGTACCAACACATTCTACACCATTGCTTAGTTCAACCAGAGGTTTAAATTCAAGTGGAGGAAATTTAACTTGCAATGCAGTAAATCTGATTGATATTGATAATGATGATATTAAGCAGACAATCAACTGGTATGTTAATGATGCTTCAATTTTAGTGCTGAATATGCCGTTTGATATGAACCATACTACAAATAATATAACAAGAGATTACACAATCTTTGAGAATAATGGGACTGTTATTAATGCAACATGGAATTCAACAGGAGGTTATGATGGAAAAGGAGCTTATATGTTTAATGGAAGCAATGATTATATCAATTGCGGTAATGACAGCAGCCTTCAATTTGGCTCAGGAAACTTTACTTTAAGTGCGTGGGTAAAGACCGAATCAAGTTCAAGCCAGATAATCCTAATGAAAGGTGATGGTGCTGCTGATATATATTATTATCTCAGGATGAATAATGGCAACATAAGTGTAACAGCAGGAGATGGCTCACAATATACGGTTACATCAGCCTCTACGTATAATGATGGCAATTGGCATTTTGCTACTGGAGTTAGGGACGGAAATAACCTAAGACTTTATGTAGATGGTGTTGAGGACCCAAATTCCCCGACAGATATAAGCAGCCTTACTTCTACTGACTATGGCGAGGATCTAGTAATCGGCAGGTATGGCCCATCATCCATGTGGTACTTCAACGGCACAATAGACGATGTAATGATATTCAACAGAAGCCTATCTGCAGAGCAAATCAAGGCATTATATGAAAACAGAACTAACTTATTAGTCAGCCAGGAAACAAGAGGCAGCGAAGCATGGAAATGCGATATAACACCAAATGACGGAGAGCTTGAGGCAGCAACATTAACATCAAATACATTAACACTTAAAGCAACTCCAATAATAAATGTATCTAATATAAGTAGAATTGTAGCTACAAATTATCCTACCCTTACTTTCTCTATAACAGGAGACAATGAAATAAACATTTCAAGTGTTTTGCTGTATGTATATGGTGTTAACTCAACTTATCATACTTTGGTCGGTTCAACTTATTATGACTCTTATGGCTGGACATTTGGAAGTAATATCACTTGCACTGGTAACGACACATATTATGACTGCACCTTAACCTTGGATAACATTACAAGCGGCCATTATAATCTAACATTTAGTGTAAAGGATATTGGCGACGATACAGGCTATGCATATATCTATAATTATATTGTCGATACAACACCACCAGTTATACTAAAGGTTTTCAACGGATATTATGATGGAAAAGGGCACATAAGCACGCATGCAACAATA
>JAHWIC010000012.1 GCA_019322805.1 Candidatus Woesearchaeota archaeon
GAAGGATTAAGGAAATCCCCCCATATAATTTCTTTTTCGTAGAAAAAGGCTAAATGTGCGAAGCACTAAAGGCGGAAACCCCCTTTTAATAAATCTACACGACGATTGAATATAACTCTTTCTATGCGAAAAAGCCAGAATTTTGAGGATAGAAATAGTTAGATTCGCTGAATTTTGAGTTCTACAAGGTTATTTTTCCACTGGTCATGGTTAAGTGAAGAATTCTGGGCTTAGAGGCTCTGAAGTGGCATTTTCGCTGATTTTGAGCACTGGTCGACCGCGCGTGAGGTATTTAAATGAGTAAATCATAATAAAAAGAAAAAGGGCCGCAAATGGCCAAGGCACTGACTTAAATCAAGTGACTTCACAGGTCACGCGGGTTCGAAGCTTCCCTGTGAAAATCCCGTGAAATGCTTGTGAGTCGCTCGCAAGCTCGCGACATTTACCGCCGCCCAAAATAATTGGTGGTTGAAATCAATGAAAACATAATCAATTCAATGAAGAAAGAAATGCTTAGAAGAAGATACAGCCAAAGAACTATTGAATCGTATTTATTTTGTATTGAGAAGTTTTTGAGTTCTGTTACAAAACATCCAAGAAAAATAACCAAGAAAGATATTAAGGATTATCTTGATTGTCTTGCCTTGAAAGACAGGGCAGGCAGTACGCTGAATATCCATCTCTGCTCTATAAAGTTCCTCTTGGAAGAAGTTCTTCGCAGGAATATCCATCTCAGAATGAAATATTCAAGGAAGCCAAAGACTCTTCCTGTGGTATTGACTAAGAATGAGGTAAAAAGGTTTTTTGCCGCTGTTAAAAATCCAAAACACAGTTTAATGGTGCAGTTGATGTATTCTGCAGGGCTTCGTTTGAGTGAGCTGCTTAACCTTAAGGCAAGGGACCTTGAGTTTGAGAATAACTTTGGCTGGATCAGGCACGGCAAAGGGAACAAAGACCGTGCATTTATACTTGCTGAGAAGCTGAAGAAAAGGATTCTGGAATTTGCAGGGATGCACAAATTAGGGCCTGATGATTTCCTGTTTAAAGGCATCAAAAGAGCTCATATGCATCCAAGGAGTGTACAGGAGATTGTAAGAAAGGCTGCCAAAAAAGCAAGGATAATGAAGAATGTTCATCCCCATACACTAAGGCACAGCTTTGCAACGCACTTGATTGAGAATGGCAGCAGGATTATTGAAGTTCAGTCCTTATTAGGCCACAGCAGCATAGAAACAACAAGGACTTACCTCCACACAGCTAATGTAAGGCTTATCTCTGTAAAAAGCCCTTTAGACAGTTTATAGAGTCTAGAATTTGCTTTTCTGTAATTATTCCCCTAAGGAGCAAAAAATAACAATGGCGCAGATTTGACGGGGGTTGCCCCCTCCGGGGTGTCAAATAGGGCATGCGAAGCATGACCGTCTGCCGCCTTTGTTGTTATTTTTTGCGACGTATAATTTGTTATAATCTTTTTAAAATCACAAAGTTTATATATCAAAAGCTAAAATATTCACTTGAGAAAATGCCGAAAAAAGGTGATCTAAGCGGAATAATGTATCTGGAGATAGAGAAGTCCAGGATTAACCGCGAGAAGTCAAGAATCGTTCTGAACAAAAGCCTTTCCCTCTATATCGTGTTTATGATCGTTGGTGTGATAGGGTTTGTCTTTGATTTTATTGACTCAACCATGCTCAACACGCTGATTATTGCAGGAATTGTAATCCTAGTTCTTGGAACCCTGCCGTATCTTCTGATTTCGCATAAAGAGGAAAAGAAGATAGATGATTTCATTAAAAAGCTGAAAAAATGAACAAGAAAGGAATATCTCCATTGATATCAACCCTGCTTTTGATATTTTTCGCAGCAGCTCTTGGAATAGTTGTGATGAGCTGGGGGAAGACTGCCCAGCTTGAGAAGGTTGAAGCGGCTGCATGCGACAAAGTCTGCCTTGATATTGTTAAGATAGCAGGTGAGCCTCAGCTGTGTTATTCAGATGGTGTGCTTAGGTATACATTAGAGAATACAGGTGCAGTATATATAGACGGGCTCAAGTTATTTATCGTTGGGGATGAGATAGAAAAGATTGAGCAGGACGCATATATTGCGCCTGCAGATATTGTAAACCTGGAGTCAGCTTATGAAACAAAGACAACAATTAAAAAGGTAAAGATTACACCCGGGATTGTCGTTGGTGAGGGCAGGGAGTTCTGCCCAAAAAAAGGGGTTGAGGTTGATAGTATAAAAGAATGCGGGTGATTAATATGAAAATGAAAAAAACTCCCACTATTATTGCATTGTCACTGCCCCTGGTAATTGCAGTAGTCTGGCTGATATTTATTCTTGCTGCAAATAAGACATTTACGCTTGCAGGAGGCGCTCAACTAGCTCCTGTCAGGGATATGGAGCCGTTGATAATTGGCCTGAGTGTGTTTATCGTAGGCTATGTGCTGTTCATTGTAATGATGTTCTATGACGATATAAAGGAGATGTTCTGGAAGAAAAAGCCTATGGCAAAGAAACCTAAAAAGTAATATGAAATATCCTGATTCTGTAATAACCCATAACAGGAAAGGCGATGCAGAAGTAAGAGTCCTCGTCGATAAAGGAAGGTACTGCAGATACCAGTACACTGATCCAAAAACAGGCAGATTAGTTGAGAAAGGAAAAACCTCTATAATGCTGGAAACTGCCGACGGAAAAAAAGAGCATTTCTTCCTGATTCCGGTAAAAGGAGGAAGGTTCCTTGCATTGAGCTTAAAGGACGCAGAAAAAGCAAGGAAGGTGTGGAACAAAGGAAAGAAGAAGGAAGAGAGCTTGTTCTAAAAGTCAATATTAAGTGTCAATTCGAAAAAACCAATAAACGAAAAATAATAAATCCGAAAATTCCTTCCACAACTACGCTCAGGGAATTTTCATCTGCTTATGGTTCTTAAGAAACAGAATAAGATGATTTTTGCTTTAAATTAGACATAAAGCAAAAATCGGATTTATTAATTGTTATTAAATAATGATTTAAGGCGATAAAAACAAATAAGTGCACAACTAGTTCTGAACTCTGAAAGTGCACCTAGTGATAATATATTTAATGATTAATCAAGAAAAATAGAAATAAAAATTAATCCTCAGCCGACATAACTCATTCTCTTCTTCTCGCTGATATCAGCGGCTTCCTTGCTTTTTGTCAATAACCCCTTAAGCTTCTGCTCAAATTTCTCAGCCTGCTGCAGCAATGGCTTTGGGTCAACCTCCAAGCCAAGATACTTATCAAGCACCTCAATTACCTTTGCTGCTGCCTTGCTGTCTGGCAGGTTTGTATGCGTTTCTGCAAAGATGCATGAAACAGGAAGGCCGTCAGCCTTAAGCAGGACAGCGCCTGTAACACCCATTATAATGCCTTCCTTTAAAGGCTCTATGCCGTACTTTTCAAAGACCTTCTTTTTCTTTTCATCGCTTGTAAAGTAGAATGCCTTTTCTTCTGTTGTTTCTTCAGCAGAGCCAACCCCTTCAAGGCTGATTACCTCGCGGGCATCAAGCTGCTTCGCAATATCAGCCAAAGCATCTGCAAACTGCCATTCAAAACCAGCTGATGCTGTTATCGCATGAAGGACAACCACATTATATTTCTTTGAGTAGAATATCCCCAAGGGCTCAACAACCTGGTTTTCATGTATAGCAACCATCGGAGGCATCTCCTCAAATGTTATCTTTCCGATCTGCTCTGTTTTTAGATGGTCTATTAAGAATTCAGAAGCAATTGTTCCCACAAGGCCAAAGCCAGGAAACCCCTCAACAATTATCGGATTTTTTGGCTTCTTCCAAAGCTTTATTTTCATTAAATTCACCTCTTTTGATTTTAAGTCAATATGATTAGTATAAAAGGTTTTTGTTTTAGGCTGCTCTAGGCACTCCTGCTCCCCGCCTTATCCTTCCTGCTACCTTGGCTTCTTCTTTTTCAATCTCCCTTATATGATACCTAAGCCTTTGTTTATACTTATCTATGCCCTCTTTTGTCCTTTCCAGGCCCTTAAACTTATTGTGGATCTTTCTTATATGCTCTATCTTCTCAAGCACAGGCTTTTTCCCTTTCTTAGGAAATAGTATTGCTAAAGCATTATTTATATCCCTTACACATACCTGGCCAAGTGCACTGCCCCTAGTAGCTCTTCCCTCAATAAGCTCCTTGGTTGCGCTGTGAAGTTTATCAATCGCTTTCAATCTTTCATCCAGGATCTCTTCTGCCTTCTTCTCTTCTTTCTCAGCTTTCTTGGCAAGCCCTCTTTCTTTTTTACCAGCAACCATCTCTTCTTTTGTCAATCTTTCTTCTCTTTTTTCTTCCTCAGCTGCTTCCTCGGCTTTTTCTTTTTCAGGCCCTTCCGGCAGCTCTTCTCCAGCTTTTTCCTCCTTCCTGCGAACCTCAGCTTCACCCTTTAATTCCCGCTTTTCTTCTGCTTCCTCTTCTCTTTCAACCTCTTCCTCCTTCTCTTCTCCAGCTTCCTCTTCTTCCAAACCAGCTTTTTGCTTTTCAATCACTTCCTTTAATCTGGCTAATAATGACTCATGCTTTTCCTCAGCAGCCCTTAAAGCAGCTTCAAATTGAGGTATTCTTGGGTCACTCGGGTTCTGGTACCTTAATGCCACTAATTGATTTTTCAGATAGTTAAGCTCTTCAATGTACTTTTTTTCATAGTCTCCAAGTTTTTCCTCATACTCTTCCAGCTCATACTCTTCCTTATCAATTTCTTCCTCTTTCCCGGCTATTTCATCAGTCATGGCATTTGCCCTTTGAATTAGAGCATCAATCTGCATATCCTGAGTTGTTTTTTGGGCTGCTTCTTCCTCTTCTCTTGCTGCAGCCCGCTCTCTTCTCATCCCACCAGCGCCTTCCGGTCTGCTAGGTTCCCATCTTGGTGTTTCCCGATAACCTCTGCCTAACCCAGCACCAGCAGCTCCGCTTCCTAATTTAAAAAGCAGGAACAGTATAATTAAGGGCGTAACACTTGCTGGTAAAGGACCAAATGCGCCAGCAGCAGCGCCTGTGCTGTATGTTGTAAACCCAACCACTAAAAGAAAACTAAGCCATTTAGCCAGCTTTGGCGCTTCTGCAAAGAACTTTACCCTCTTTAAGAATACATATACCAGGATAGAAAGGGCTGCTACATAAACAATAACAAAGAACCATAAATTCTCTCCTGCAAAATCAAAGGCATCGCCAAAAAGGGACCTGAAAAGAGGATTAAATGCATTACCCATTATCCCCCCGATATCACCGAACGTACCCTCGGCTGATACGCTACTTATCATCAGAATTAAGAAAACTAGACTCAAAACTATTAAAAAACCGCTTTTTTTATTCATTGGTATAACTCTGGCAGAATCATTATATAAATGTTGCTTTTTTGTTAATAGTTAGAAAACAATAAAATAATAATTTATAATAAATCTGAAAATTCCTTCTTAATAAGGTAGTAAAGACCAATAAAAAAATAATCAATAGATAATAAAAAATAAATCTGAAAATTCCTTTCACAAGTAATATAAAGGAATTTTCATCCGCTTTTCTTCCTTTTAGCTATGGTATAAAGGAAAGTAAGCGGATGATTTTTGCTTTAACGTTTGCATCAAGCAAAAATCGGATTGATTTTTTGACTATTGGTTTTTTTAATTGATTTTAAAGCAAATATCACCCATATCTATTAAATCATTACTCGAAAGTGATAAATATAGAAAGCTTTATAAATAATTTTATATTTTAGGCTCATACTATGGCAATATATGTGATTAGTGACATCCATGGCTACCTAGATGCGCTTAGGTCGAGCCTTGCAGTACCTATAGCAATAAACAATGCTGCAAAAGAAAACCCCAGGATAGAGCCTATTGACCTGATACTTGTTCTCGGCGACATAATAAGCTACGGCCCTGAGCAAATGGAGTGCGTTGAACTCCTTAGAAAATCTGAGGTAGCATGGTACGGTGCTAACCCTGACAAAGCGAAAGAGGAGTGGGCTCCGTCAGATCCAATAGCAGCTGACGTAACATCGCAGAATAATTTAATACAGAACATTGCCAGGAGCGCTTCTCCAGACCTTGTTGACACAAACTATGATCCAATCAGGCTGATGGTTTTAGCAGGAAACCACAGCAAGGGGGTTATGAAGCATATAGAAGACGGCCACAAACTGAATGTTGGAGGTAATTTCAGCAAAAGAGCTGCACCAACCTTAGAAGCAGAGCTGGAACGCGCTTTTTCAGATTATCTTAGAACTGATCGCGAGCTTTGGGCTAAACTTATAGAGGATCAATCAACTGGTGAGGAAGAGATTGATGCAAGGGTTGCAGAGCTGGTTTTCTCCAACTATGCAGGAACAGTCCTGAGGGGATTCAGCCAGGCAGGGAAAGAAAGCGACGGCATTATTACTACACAGACCTTTGCTATGTACGGCAAAGGAGCAGTTATCGAGCTGATGAAAGGGGGCCACCTAAGAGAGATGGACCAGGATTATCATGACAGGCTGCGGGGAGTGCAGGCATTTGGCTGGTTAAAAAGAATTGTTGAAAGAGGAAAGGCTAATTGCTATAAGGTGATTTTGCACGGCCCTAAATATGATATACTTGCATGCCACTCGCATCCGCTAAGGCCGGAAAGTGATGATTATGCAGATAACCTGGATGAGATTGCACAAAACCTTCCTGAAGGGATAGGCATTGCTTTCTGCGGACACACACATGTTCTTGGATGGAACAGCAACATAGCAGAGTGCGGAAAGATGGTAGTAAACCCGGGAAGTGTTGGAGACCCAAGAAAAAATCCAGAAACAGGGGCAATCTACCCGGCAACTGCAGTCATATGCTACACCCATCTAGAGCCGGGATACGGAGTCCTGCCGATGCAAAAAGATTATGATTATAAATCAACAATTAAAAAGCTGGAACAAAGAAGGATTCATGTTACAGACGAGTTAAAAGAGCTGATGAAGCTAGTAGCGTAGGTTGAATAAAATGCCAGAAGAAGGACACTTATCAAGGAGAAATATCGCAGGCTTTCAGGTAGGCTATGTTATAGGAAAAGGGGGAATGGGCCATGTTTACCTCGGTGACACCTCATTGAAGGCTATGGTTGAAAACAAAAAAAAGAAAAAATATAACCTGGATAACCTTGTTGCTGTCCTGGCTGACCATACCCTGTCAGGAGAGTTTCCTTTTCCTCTGAAAGAGATCGGCATCGAGGAGCTGGACCTTGCAGCTATTGGGTCTAAAAGCCTGCGAAAGATGGCTATTATTGACGCGGGATTAATTGAAAGGATAAATACTTCCATGAGGGGGTTGGGAAAGGAAGAAGAGGAAAAAGAAGAGGAAAAAGCCAAAGGAAAAAAGAAAAAAGACAGGGTTGCTGAGGTTGCCAGCCTGCCTGAGTTAAAGGATATAGGATTCAGGGTTGCATTTAAGAGCGCTATCAGGGATGAGGATCTTGACAGCTCACTGCCTGCCAGATTCAGGCATGAGGTTGAGCTTCACTATGAATTAAACCATCCAAACCTGGTTAATGAGTATGCCTGCGGAACCTGGACAATAGAGACTCCAAGACCAGAAGGAAAGGCAGTCAAAGAGCATATAGATTTTATGGCAATGGAGTATGTTGAGCCGGTTATGTACAAGGCTCCTGACGGCACCCAAAGGAAACTTGAGCTTGACAAACTGCACAGGGATGAAGTGCACATTCCTGCAAAATCAGCATTCTACCTGACTTACGAATTATTGAAGGTCTTAAGCTACCTTCAGGAGCATAACATCGTCCACAGGGACATAAAGCCTGGGAACATATTTCTCACTGAAGGCACTACAGAAGGCGAGAGAAAAAGCAAGATAATATTTGAGATAAAAAAGGATGGATTTGAGGAAGAGCTTCCAATAGCAATAAAGCTTGGTGACTTTGGCTTGGCAAAGGATGTTTATGCAAAGAGAACCAGAGTGACGCGTACAGGAATGGTGCACGGAACCATCTATTATTGTCCGCGTGAGCAGATCACAGACGGGCTTGAGGAAACCATGGGAACAGATGTGCACGCTGCAGGAGTCGCGCTCTTTGATTTATTACTCGGGATTCTGCCTTACGCTCCAGACAAAAGGAAGAGGCCAAACGAGGCGCAGGCAATAGGGATTACAATGAATAAAATCCAGAACCAGACATATGATGCTTCTCTTCCATCGTCAATAGATAATAAGATTCCTGCTGAGATATCAGACCTTTGCGCAATAATGGGCCTTATGAGATGGGGCAGGGAATTCTGGGAAAGGTTATATGAAAAAGGAACACCGGACAGCTATCGTTACAGGGAAATTGTTAATGCTGATTTTGCGAAAAGATTAGCTGAGGGTATAATAGAGAGAGATGCATTCTATATCATTCCCAACCTGACTCCGGAGGCAAGAATACGAATACAAAAGCTTGGTGCAGCAATCGATGATCTGGATAAGAAGATAAGCGAGCTAGATAAGAAAGAGGACATTCCCAAAGAGCAGAAAGCAGAAGAAGCTGCCAAGTATGAGATGGAAAAATATGAGCGCAATAAAGAGATTCTAGGAATCATACCATCATCAACAGCAGCAGTGCCAGAGCCTTACAAACCAGACCCTAAGAGCGAAGAACTCCAGGGCCATAGGAAGTCAAAATATGCATGGGATGCTAAAACAGCTCTTGAAAAGGCAACAGAACCAATAAGGAGAAAGCTGGTTGGAGAAATAAGTGAGTACTTAACAAAAAGCCTTGGCAATATTGTAGAAAGGATAGCCAGGACAATGAGGGCAGATGCCCAGATAAACGAGCCTGATGAAGGCGGCGAACTAGCTATTCAGAAGGGAGAGGACCCTGACTATGCTTTCAAAGCGCAAACTGTAAGGCTGCTTGAGGTATGCCTTGTCCAAAGAGATTATTGGGACCTGTCAGGTGAGATAAAAAATATGATTATTAAAAAAGCAGGGCAGGAATTCTATGATGAGTTGGTTAAAAGATTAGAAGGCTACAGAGAAAAAACACAGCTGCAGAAGTACACAGAGATAATGCAGATTCTGGACTTTGAGACATGGAAAGACATAAAGATTGGAGCCAGAAAAGAGATTGGAGTGCAAGAAACACTGGAAGGGCTGGCAGAGCCGGGAGCAGACACAGTACCAATCGCAGGCAAGACCCCCAGGCCTTCTGATTCACAAAAAACCTATGTTTTCCCGACAGACACTACAACAGATATTCTCCAATTTGCTATTTTTGGCGGAGTCAAGGGAAAGCTGGAGGAGATACAGCCGGAATATAGTGACATGCTAAAGGATCTAAGCACTGCAAAAGAAGCAGAGGTATCAAGCAGGTTAATCCAAAGAAGGCTGGATAATTTAATGGCCAAGGTTATGGAGACTAAAAAGGCATTTACAATGGTTGAGTCTCCTAAAAAGCTTGGCACTAGTGCTGCAGAATATGAGCCAGTTAGAGCGCAGTTAGATGCCCTTGAAACAGGTGTGCCTTACCTGACTGCTATTCGGAAAATGCTGACAGCAAAAAGTACAGCTGAGGGATTAGGTTATTTAAGGACCACAATAGCTGACCTGGAAGAAGAGATAAAAGGTGGAGAATATGAGGCACTGAGAAAAAGCCCGCCTGGCGAAAACATTGATGATATGCATGAGCGTTTAAAAGAGTCTTTCAAACCACTTTACTCTGCCCATACTAAAGTAGCTGATGAGAAAAAGCCTCTTACAGAGGGTATTTTCAACATCTTAAGGGAATATGAGAATGGAAATGTAAGAATCCTGGATCTAAAAAGAGCTTTAGCAGAATTAGCAGAATTTAAAGGATTTGATGTGGAAGCTTCACTTGGTCTTGCCAGAAAGGCTGTTGTTTTATCATTAAAAACATGGGATGAACGGCTTGAAAAGGAAAGCAGAGACCTGCAGGGCATATGCGCTGAGCAGGGGCTCGGAAACTCACAATTACCCACTATAATAACAAAGCTGGCATTCTGTTACGAGAGCCTGGCAAAGTCCTGCGAGCAATTTGGCTTAGAGCCGGGAACTGCCCAAGGCTTGCAGCAAAGAGCAGAAGAATACAGGAATATGCTTAAATAAGGAAGTTCTATAATCAAGTTTTATAATTGTTACTTAGTAGTGGTTAAAAACCGAAAGATTTATAAATAAGAAACTACTCTCCTATTGTGATAGAACATGCCAGAAAAAGATACTGATCCAACTATCATACACGCAGATGTGCAGAAAACCCATGTTAGCAGGCTTCTTGACACTGTTACTAAGTGGGACAGGGATAAGCGTGAAGCGCGCAGCTTTAAAGAGCTTGAGCCAGACCTGGAAGCATTCTTAAATGGAAAAACCCGCAAGAAAAAAACTATTGTTGATACAATTGGCGGCATTGACCAAAGGATAGTTTTTTTTGAAATGTCGCAGCCAAGGGTTCTCCCATTCACTGATGCAAAAGACATTGATGCTTCTATTGAGTGGTATGCAAACCCAACAGAGCCGCTGCCTGGATTAAGCATGGAGCAGTCAGTAGTGGCAGCCGCAAACCGTATTCGTTATGACGTAAAGCGTCTTTACGAGGCAAGGGACGTGTATAACTGGCTGACAATAGGTATGCAGGAAATGAGGCTGTTAGAATCTGCAGTATACTTATCATTGGGGGAATTGGATACATTAAGAGGACTGCTGCATTCAAGCCTTGGCATTTTAGATAAAGACTTTGAGCCAGAGGTTATGCAGACATTAGTGGCGTACAGGAAAGAGATTGGCTTGGCTCAAGACAAAGGCTGCAGTAATGAAGAGATAGAAGCTAAGATAAGAGAAGATAATGAAAGAAAAGATCTGCCTGGCTTTAAGTTAGGTTACTGCGTAGCATTACTCAATCAGATCAAGAATGGCCAGGATGGTCAAACTAGAGAAAATACCCTGACTGGAAGAAGAACAAGCATGCAATTCTTGAGGCTCTATAATGAAAAATTGCAGTCGCAATTAGCAGATATGGGCAGGGATTTTATTGACTTTTATGAAGGCACAATCAAGGGCCTGGCTGCAGAGCTTGGTGTTGTTGCAGACGATGGAAGGATAACCAGGCTTAAAGAAATGGTGGAATCATTAGAGCCTGAAAAAAAGGCTGGTTACTCATTCTCAGACCTTAAAGGAATAGTAGCAAGCCTGGGAAGGGCTTTATCAGTAGCTGTACCGCCTGATCTAAAAGGCAGGTTCCAGTACAAAGCTCCTCAGGAAACTAAGCCAGTATATAAAGCAGCAGCCAGACCAGGAACACAAAGCGCTCTAACTGAAGATGACGCTATCGCTGAAGAGCAAAGGGAACTAAACAATAAGGTTGGCCAGTTATTTTACGGAGGAAGCACTGACCTTTATATGGGTGTGGGCACTGCGTTAGACAGGCTTGGAGACAAGGTGCTAAGCCTGGGAGCTGCTGCAAACGAAGATGCTTCTGATTATACTAGTGTTGTGTACACACTTCGTTCAGGGCTTTATTATATCAATCAGGGTTTGGAAGAATTTATTGGACAATTAGTCAACGACCCTGGTGAAATATTAGCAAGAGGGTTTCTAATCAGAAGGGAGCATGCCTTAAAACTAGGAGAAGACCTGGGAAGGCAAAATGCATTATTAGAATCTTTATGCGATAATGAAGGAAATCCTCTGCCTGGCAATGAACAGGAGGTCAGGCAGGCAGAGACTGAAAGGGAATCCATCAGGCAATTGTTCCTCTATAGAGCTAATTTCCTGGTGGCGCAGCTTTATGGAGCAAAGCGCTGGTATGGTTTCCTAAGAGAGATTAGAGAACTGGCTGACCCTGCTAAACAAGCAATGCTGAACAGCAAGATAGAAGGGTTATATAGAAAATATAACAGGTTAATCAATTATCTAAATGAAGGAAGAGAGGAGGGCGATAGGATAGAGTTTTGGGTTGCAAGTGAAAGTGATATTAGGGGATTAGCTGTTAATATATTCGCAAACATAGGGCAGGATGCTGAAAACCAGTACAGGCAGGAGCTTGAAAGCCAGCTGGGATTGCTTCATAATGTTATTAGTGTATGTGAGACTCTGGCTGACTCAAGAAAAAAGGTAGTTGATTCATTGAGAGTACAAAAATACGGAGAAGAAGAACTCCTAGAAGAAGGAAGCAGACGCTTTGTTGCTGACTACATTGAAAGATCCGGAGACGAAAACGAAAACCTGAGGATTAATTTAATAAGGGACTGGAAGCGCTTAACCGGGTATGAAGAGGTTGCTGGTGGTGTAAAGCTGTCTGATGATGATGTAATTGGGAAGGTAAAAGAAGATACCCTTACACCAAATATTGATGATCCAGCAGTCAGAAGGCGTGTGTTGGTATATAACCTGCAGGTATTCAGAACCGCAATAAGGCAGTATGCACATTTAGGAAGAGATGTATGCAAGGCATGGAGAGAGTTTGAGGAATACCAGGAAGAGAGAGAAAAACTTACTCAGGCAGTATCTTCATTAAGCGGAGCACTTCGTGCACCAACAGCAGACAAGCCTTATAATCCCCAGGGTGGTGAGGCAGATGAGTAAAAAATCAATATTCGACTTAGACCCAGAGGGTGATCTTTCTGACGCGCTAAAGGGCGAAGGAGAGAAGTCCAAACAACAGGCAAGGGATGTAGCTAATGTACTGGATATTGTGAAATTCAGAGAAGCGCCTAGAGAAAGTATAGAAGTAATGGCTGAGGAAACTGTCGATGAACTAAACTCAGCAATCGATCCTAACTATGACCCTAATGCTTACAGGGGGCTAGCTGAAAAAAGGCAAAGGCTGTATAACTATAAAGATGGAAAACCGCTTCAGCCAGCTGCTGCAAAACCAGCTGGACCAGTTATTCCAATGCTGGATGCAACAAAACAGCCTCGTGCTGTTGCTCCGGCACCAGCTCCAGGACCTTCTCCTCGGGCTTTAGGCAGGTCGCGTGAGCAGATTGCGGATTATAGTGAAAGGACTCGCCAGGCTGAAGAAGAAGCACAAAGATTAGCTGGAGAAAAATCAGAACTAGAACAAACATTAGCTGTTGCCAAAGCACAGCTTGGAGAAGCAGTTGAATCAACCCAGACTTTAAGGGATAATGTAACTCGTCTAAGCAGAGAAAGGTCTCAACTAAACAGCCAGCTTACTGAAGCTGAGGACCAGGTTAAGAAAATAGCAGCTGCCCACGAACAGTACAAAGACCTGACAGGCAGGATGTTAACAGCATTAGGCGGGAGGGATTATGATGCATTCTATTCAGTTGCTGATGAAATTGCAGGATTGCCTCAACCAGGTGCGCCTGGTTTTGTTGTGGAAGCGGCCAGAACAGCAACTTCATTAAAAGACACTGTCAAGGATTTAGTGGCTAAGAGCACTGAGCTTGATATTGCAGAAGAGGATATCAAAAAGGAAAGAGAATCCAGGGAAAAGGCAGTTAAGGCAAGGGATAAAAAGCTAAACTCCTATGAACAGGCAATTGAGGCTTTAGTCTCTGTTTCAAATGCTGTCAGGGACAATGAACCTGAGCAAGCTGGATTGCTGTTAAAGAATTTGGAAAATGCTGCAGACTTAAGGAGTGAGATAGGAGGCACTGACCTTGGAAGATTATGCAATGCAGGAAGCCAATTAGTGGATTTAAGCGCATCAGCAGAAAAAAGGTCAGGTTATTTCACGCAGGTTCAAGAGCATACAGCAAATACTTTAAGGTATTTAAATCAAGAAGATATCGCTGAAGCTAGGAAGCAGGTACAAGCCATACTTCATTTGGGCAGCATGCCTATTGCGGTTGAAAACACTTTTAACGAGCTTACAGGATTGCTGCATACATTTAGAGTGATCCATGAAAAGCTTAAGGGGCATGAGGGGTATCAGGCAGCAGCTGATGACAGGATGTACAGGACAGCAGATGCCTATAGTAAATGGAAGGAAGCAAGAAGAGAGCTTAGAGAAAAGGATAAAGAGCTTGCAAAAGCACAGCGTGAGTTAGCTCTGCTTAGAGGCGAAGAGCCTGAGCCGGAAATAGTGAGAGAAGGATTATGGGCGAGAGCATGGGATTATTTAGGCTATATTGGAGAGCGCATTGGATTAGCATGGTACTCAGCTACCAGAAGGCTTCCTGCTGTTTTGCAGCTTAAAGCAAGTGAGCTGGATTATGAAAGAAAAGAAAGGATTGCAACTGCACAATTACTTTTTAATCATTCATTAGATGATCAGGATGTAGGTGATGCAAGCCCCAGCGATGTTAAGGCAGCAGAGGTTCACCTGAGTGAAGAAAGAAGATCAGCGAATAGAGCTTACATCAGAGACCTGAGAGTTCTGTACCAAATGTAAAAAGATTAAGGAGTTGTTGGGTGTATTGGCACTGCCTGTACTGCGTCGAGCTTGGTCTCATCATGCAGCTTCTTTATAAGTTTTGCCTGCTGATCCATCAATATTAGCTGGGTGTTCTCAAAATGCTCAAGGTCAGCAATTGCAGCCATGATGGACTCAAGAAGCTTAGTCTCCATACGAGCTATCTCTCCTGTTTTATATGCAAGCTGCCTGGCAACCCTGTCAATATGTGATTGGGACCTGACTGCCCTAAGCTCCTTTTTAGCAAAGGCTATCGCCTCATCAAGCTCAGCGATTAATGCCTTTACAGCTATTCTAAGTTTCCTTAGATAATCATTCCACTTCTTTTCATCAGCGAACTTTTTTGCTATCGCTTCCGCAATATCAGTTATGGCTCTTTTCAAGGTGTTGTGGTCTGCGTGAGCGGTATCATTCAGAATCTCCTCTGCCTCTGTGGGCGAACCAGCAGGGCCGGCTAAATGGCCCTTAAGCAATTCAAATATTTCAGCCTCTTTTTTCTCTTTTCTCCCCAGGATGGCCTTGCATTTATCCTCAAGTCTGGACAGCTCTTCATACAGGTGGAGATCCTCCACCCTCAATGCCCTAAGGCCTGTAAGCTCAAGACTGGCATGGTTTGCTATATCCTGAAGAAACTCCTTTTTCCTAATCTGGCTTATGTGGTCTGTCATACGGCCTAAGTTCTCAGCAGCGTCTTTAAAGCTTACTTTCCTGATTATCTTAAATCCCTGTCTTTTTTCTTCATCAGTTGCGTTTTTTTTAAGCACATACTGCCCTCTCTGTAATTTCCTGTCAATTGCTTCTCTAGCGCTCACTACTTCAACTGTAAGCGGCCTAACCTCAGATGCAATTTTCCGCACTAATGTCATAGCATTAGCTGCTACTTTTTTTTCAGCTCTCGTAAGTGTTAGCTGCGCTGCTTCCTCTCTCTCAAAGAGCTCCTCATTGACTTCTTCAAAATCTGCATAGTGCCTAGCCCTAGCAACCTCTGTATCACTCCTGATTCTCCAGGGCCTCCATCCACGATGAACTCTTGGTTCGGTTCTTTTAAACCTCATTCTTTCACCTCAAAGATTATTAAATGATTTAAGGATGGCCAGGAACATAGCCCCTTAATACCTCATTCACTCCTTCATTTAGCGCTCTTCTCAAAGCATCCTCATCCTCATGGATGTTTACAAGAACTTTAAGTTCGCCCTCAGTCATTGCCAGATATTCTGCAGCTATTGCTTCTAACTTGCCAATTATTTCATGGTCATATTCATCAATCTGCAATGCCTTGTTTATCTCAGCAATACCTGCATCAATATCATTTGCCTGTAATTTGGGTATTATTCCATTTATAAGATTAACCATGTTTTGATTAGAGGCGTTAAGCGCTTTTTCTAAGTTTATGAGTTCAGCTAATAATGCCTTTCTCCGCGTTTCCAAAGCCTTTAATCTCTTGCAAAGAGGCTCAACATTCTTTTCTTCTTTCTTGGCGAGCTTATTCTTTTTAAGCACTGTTGGTGCATGTTTTTTCATGGCATCTATGAATTTGGCCTCACTCTTTTTTGCCATGCCTCCAACAATCTCAAGCTGCCCTAGTTTCCTACCCTCAGCCAATAGTTCTCTGCCGTCCAAAAGAGCCTGCCTGACAGTAGGCAGTATTGGCTTTATTCCAACATCAATAACCCTTTGCAAAGCCTGGTTTAGTTCTGGTGAGCCTTCTCTTCCTGCACCAGCTCTCTTGATTCTCTGAAGAAGCCCTAAGGCATATTCTAGTTTGCCTGATATGGTTTTTTCAGCCTTTTCTGCTTTTTCTAAATCCTTTCTCAGAGCTCTAAGCTCTTTATCCTCTGCCGCAAATTCAGCCCTTTGTATACTTCTTTCTCTTTTCTCTTTTTCCATAGCTGTCTCTGCTTCTTTCTCAGCCTTAATTGCCGTGTATTTTTCAGCTCTTGCTGCCGCAGCCTCGCCAGCTCCCTGGGTCCATGCAGTTGAGAAACCGCCCCAGCCTATGAAAAACAAAGCAACAATAATGAAAATAATCAATATCCACATCCATACTCCAAACCAGACAAAGAATGAGTACATATAAGCAAACTGTATAGCTGATAACCCGAAAACCAGGCCAATAATAATCCTCATTCTTCTGCCTTGCTCCTCTTTGAACATTGGAACAAAGTTAAGAGCAGATGCTATTATTGAAAATACGAGAAAAAACAATACTAGAACAGGCACCCATATCTTGCCGGGATTGACTGCCTCAGCAGCAATCTCAGCATTGTCATTCAAAAGTGCCCTGCCAAAGTCGTTAAGGGCTTTATCAAGCGTATCCCATGCGCCTTGTGCACTAACAATAGGCATTAATAAGAGTACAGAAAATAGCAATCCAATTATCAACCTCTTATTTTTCATAGTTTATCCTCTATCAATACTTACCCAAATTTATCGAACTACTGATATATAAAGGTTTCTATTCTGCAGAAGTGAAAACAAACATATAGTAAAGTTTAAATATAACAAACAGAAGGGAAAATGTAGAATATAAAAGATTATAAAAGATAATAGAAGATAATAAAAGACAGGTGATAATATGGCTTATTTTAAGGATATGTTCCAGGTAAGGACAAAGGAAATTCTGAATAACGCTATGATGGTATCAAAGCTGTCAGACGCTGACAGGATGTTCGCAAATATCATAAGTGTAAGGAAGGATATCATGGCTATTATCACAAGGCTTAACAGATTGAAATCAAAGGCCAGGGACAAAGCCTCAGCATCAGCTGATGTTGAAGCAGTTCAAAGAGGCATCCTGGTTCCTATGAAGGATGAGCTTACAAAGCTGTTCTCGATAGTTGAAGAAGACATGCTTCTTATTCATGATTTAGTTGAGTACATGCATGAGCTTTTAAGAATTGATCAGGAACTGGCAAGGGAAAGAGCTGCACAATCAGGTGTAAAGCTCAAGATGCCTGAGATTAAAACACAGCAAGATGCTCAAAAAGTCCAGCAAAAGATAGATGATGCAAAGCAAAAGATTGAAAAAGCAACAGCAGAAGGCAAAAGACTGGTTGAGATGAAAACAATCGCTGCAAGAAGCATTGGAGAGATCAAAAGAATGGCTGATGAAATGCGGAGAGAGCTTAAGAAATTCAGAAACCAGTTTGATGCAATGAGAAGGGCTGAGCTCAGGCCCATTCTTAAAGCCAGATTTAAGCCCGGATTCAGAAGAAAAGCTGCTTAAACTGCTCTGCGCATAATACTCCAGCTTTTCTTTCTTCTTAATATCTCACAGCCATGCTTGACATAGGTGTCCACTAAGCTGTTTGGTATCTGGAAATACATTATTCTTATTTTATTTTTTCTGAAGAAATCAATTGCTTTATCAGATAACATCAAACCAATCCCCTTCATCCTGTATTTTTTGCTCACACCCATCAAGGGTACATGAGCATGAAATACATGGCCAAGGCTGGGCGGCATAATAAACATCTGTCTTGGAGTGAAAAAGAACTTAAGGATTCTTTTTGGCTTAATAGCCTGCTTCCATAAACTAATCACGCTTTTAACACCGCAGACAAACCCAATAACCTTGCTGTTATCCTTTGCAAGGATAAAGCCTTGTTCTGCAGCATCAAGGTAAAGCTCCATCACATCCTTTACAAATTCTTTGCTTGGCAGCTTTCTAAATCTCTTCCTTAAAAAGCCGGAATAAACATCAAGAAAAAGCTTTGCAACAGAGTCCAAATCGTTCTTAGTTGCAACTGGATACCTTATCATAATAAGACTAAAGAAAAGGATTTAGCCCCCTGCGCCAGGGCATGGAATCCATCCTTTCCAGAACAGGAAGTATACAAGAGCAGCTCCAATTAGAATACCTACAATTGCAGGGCCAATATACATGCCCATCATCATTGCTTTTTTCTTCAATGAAAATTTCATATTATCACCTCTATTTATCTTAATTAAGTTACAGCACTAATATTTAAAGTTATCGTTTTTTGAAATAATGACTTATACATTTATTGCAGTTAGAGAAGCATAATAAACATGGCTTGCTTCTTAATTCCTTATCCTTATTAGTATTTATATTCCCAATAACATCGCCTCTATTAATACAGCATGATATTATATCCCCATTTGCAAGCACTTCCGGAGGAACAAAGCTAAAGTAAAACAAAGCTCCAAACTGCATTGCAAAGTTTATCCTGAGAGAAGGATTCAACCTGTAAGGCAGTAAAGAAAGCCAGAGTTTCATTGCTTCAAAGCCGTTAATACATTGAGAATATCTTAATTCTGGAGTTGGTAAAACCCTTCCAAACATAAAGTTCTTTACATCCGGATAAAAATATTTTATTATTTGCTTAGGCTCTTCCTTATTCAGTTTTCCAATAGCAGTTGAAATAATTATTTTTTTATTATATTTTTTTAATGATTTGATTCCATTGAGTGTTTTTTTGAATGATCCTTCTCCCCTTATTTTATCATTTGTTTTCTCTGTTCCGTCGACAGAAATCCTAATTAAGTCTGCATTTAATTTTTTAGCAATCTTATCGTTAATTAAAGTACCATTTGTATTTATAGAAACATAGATTCCTTTTGATTTACAATAATCAATCAGCTCAAAAACATCCTTCCTTAGCAGAGGCTCTCCGCCTGTAAACTCAACAAATCTTGGCTTGTTCTTCCCGATAATTGAAACAATTTTATCAAAACTAAGAACATCCTTCCCTTTCTTAACACCGCACCATTTGCAGTTAAGGTTGCATTTGTTTGTTAACTCGAATATTAAGCCTATCATTTTATCAATAAAAAATCGTCAATTGGTGCACGAACAAAAAAATTATCAATAAAATCAATCAATTGGTGCACAAATACTGTAGTCAAACAAAGTTTGTTTACTGTTTTGCTTCACCTTATTTATTTTTAATTGTTTTAAATTTTAAAAATTAAAAATAAAAACCGGAACATGCGCACAACTAGTTGTGAATCTTTTTCTGCGCCCAATGATAAATATAATACTGATAAACACTTACTTGCTATTTAAATCTTTTTAACCGTTATATTTAAATAATAGTATATATAGAATCAAACCATGAACAAGAAAGGGGCTTTTGGTGAAAAGAAATTACCTCTGGATATAGAGATCATTATTGGCTTAATCATACTCGCATTTGGCGCTTTGCTTCTCCTGGATTTCTACAAATACCTGCCGAGGGATTTCTTTATCCCGAAAGAGATAATCATACAAGGCGCTGGCATCAGCAGTGTGCTTGCCGGCCTGGTTTTCACATTAAAGAAGCTGATAAAAAGGGAATCTGCGTTTTAAGCAGCACGCCTTCTGAATCTTCCTCTCAGTATATTAGATTTCTCAAATCTTCTTCTTAAAATCTTTTTTACGGCTCTTAACTCCTTTTTCTCATCTTCATCAAGCTTTGCTTCATCGATAAGATAAGCTGCTTCTTTTTTTCCCAGCTCTTCTTCATGCCCAACCTCTGCCTTAATCTCAACATAATCCTTCAAAGCCCTGCCTTCATACCCCAGCTCTGATTCAGTATAATCCCTTAATTTGTCGACTAATTCCTTGAGCTCATTAAGCACTGTTTCAACATCATCTGCATTTATTGTTTTTGACGCCAATAATCCTTGTAGCCCTCCTACCAAGGCATGAACAGCTTCCAATACCTTTTGCTGCTCAACAGCAATTTGCCTCATAAGCTGCATATCCTTCTCAAGATCAGCTGCTGCCTCAAGCGCTTTTTTAGAGGCGCTTTCCTCCAGGAGATTAGCCTCGAACAGCGCTTTTAGATTATTGGTAGCCCTTCCTTCTAATTTCCTAAAAAGATTTCCTACAGCCCCTCTGGAGCTTGTTTCCAGCAGACTTTCTATCTTTGCCCTAAGCTTTTTTTCCTTTTCAGCCAGCTTTTCTTCCTCAAGGTCGCCTGTTATTATTGATTCGAGCAAACCCCTGATCTCTGCGGCTTCTGCGTTCTGGAGTTTTCCGAGCTGATCTATAAGAGAGTTGTTCATAAGCTGAAGCCTGCCTGCAAGCCTGAGCAGCATATAAGATGCAACACCAGCTTCATCAACAGTTTCAGTCTTTTTGCGTATAATATCATCTGCACTGCTGTTAAGCTCCACAAAAGCCTCAACAATTGACCTGGTTAATTTTGCCTTTTCCAACATCACGGATTTTATTTTTTTGAGTTTTTCCTCTTCGTGCTCAGCTTCTTCCTTTGCCAGTCCCAGCCTTTTATTCAAACCCTTAAGATACTGTCTTTGCTTAGCCTCTAAGCCTTCGCTTTCATCAATAAGGCTGTTTGTGTCGGTTAGTTTGCCAAGCCTGCGCTTTAATGCCTCTCTTGTCTTCCCAGGCTCTTCTCCCCATTTAACAGATTTAGGCTCATCAAAATAATGGTCATAATAATCCTCACGCCGCCTGTCTGCAATCTTTTTTCCTCCCATTGCTGCTCCTGCAATCACTGCTATCAGCGCACCAATCCCCATCACAGCCTGTGGCGTGACAGCATATGCTGCAGGGATTACAAGAAATAACATTAATAAGAAAATTAAAATCAAGCTCTTCATTTTAAATATCTAAAAGCCTAAAACAATTCTTCTCTTTTCAAAACAATTGTCTGTGTCCTTTCAGGACCAACAGAAACTATGGATAAAGGTATTCCAATGAGCTTCTGCAACCTCTTCACATAGGTTTTTGCAGCTGCTGGCAAGCTGTCAAACTTTGCTGCCTTGCTTAGATCATCACTCCATCCGTCAAGCTCCTCATAAACCGGCCTGCATTTTGAAAGCACGTCAAGGTCTGTTGGGAAGTTTTCTATCTTTTTACCATCAAGCTCGTAATGAGTGCAGAGCTTGAGCTTTTCCAAACCGGTCAAGACATCAAGCTTTGTAAGCACAGCTGAGCTTAAGCCGTTTATCATAACAGCATATTTCGCAACAACACCATCAAACCAGCCAGTACGACGAGGTCTGCCGGTTGTTGTTCCATACTCACGACCTTGAAGCCTCATATATTTCCCCTGATGATATTTATCATTATCATTTGCTCTTTCCAATGCTTCTGTCCTTGCATCTTCAAAATAAGGCTTAATCTTATCCCATGTTCCTTCTGCTTTTGTCTGCTCTGCTGTACCAAGCTCTGTTGGAAACGGACCACCTCCAACACGAGTAGTATAAGCCTTTAGTATTGCAATAACCTTGTCTATCTTTGTCGGGCCAATTCCCAGGCCAGTGCAGGCGCCTCCTGCAGTAGGATTTGATGAAGTGACATAAGGATAAGTTCCATGGTCAATGTCAAGCATTGTTCCCTGCGCACCTTCAACTAAAACATTCTTTCCAGCACTAATTGCTTCATTAATTATTGGATAAGTATCTTTAACTAAAGGCCTTATTATTTCTGCTTCTTTGCTCTGCCGTTTTACAAACTCAGACATCCTAAGGCCAGTTCTCACTATCTTATCCCTATAGCAAGGGCCTATTCCTCGAGCAGTAGTTCCTATCTTGCCTCCAGTTCTTTTGTCTTCCTCAATATGCTCTGGAAGTATAACATGAGCAGAACTGCTTACAACAAGCTGTTTGTCTGTTATTTTATAGCCCTTTTCCTCAAGCTTTTTAAGCTCTCCAACAAAAACAGCAGGATCGATAACCATTCCATTGCCGCATATGTTAAGCTTGTCTTTATGAACAATACCAGAAGGAATCAGGTGGAATTTATATGTCTCATCGCCAATCACAACTGTGTGGCCCGCATTATTTCCGCCTGTGGCGCGGGCAACAACATCAGCTTTTTCTGCCAAAAAATCAACGATTTTTCCTTTGCCCTCGTCCCCAAAAGCTCCACCAACAATAATAATAACTTTACCCATCTTTAATGCCTCCTCTTCTTTGATAACTTAAAAAACCATTTATAAACTTATCCCTTTTTTCAGGATGTAAATGCAAAGCGTTAAGTTCTCTAAGTCTTAAGAAATTTTCATATCTCCCGACTATAACCGCTTCTGACCCCTTAGTTAGTTCATCTTTTGAAGGGATTATGCCAAGGTTAGTCAAACATTTTTTAATGAAATCCCTTCTTTCCTGAGAACTTGCGCTAATTTTAATGTCTTGTAAAACAACACATCCTTTTCTTAACCTTACACATCCTTCTGCTGCTATGAGCCCTCTAAGATAAGGCTTTATATAATCCCTATTTTTTAGAATATCTTTATTTAATTGATAAAGTAAATTCAGATAAACGAGTTTAAATAGTTTATTGTGAAAAACTAATTGGATTAAAACATTCTTTGTGTTAGTTAAAAATGATTTTTTCTTTCTGAATTGGTTTTCATTAATTCCTAAACCCATAATTTTTTGCTTTATCTCTTGGAATTCTCTTTCATGAGATTTTGGAATTTCTGGATAAATTCTTAAAGCATTCTTACTTACCCCTAAGTTTTTGAACCAGTTAATTTGATGTAAAATCAAATCTACGCATCCATTAGTGAAGGTGATATGAACGTCTGATAAAGCTTGGGTACCATCACCTTGTTGAAGCCCTAAACCCTCGAAAAAGAAGTAATCTGTTTTTATTGAAGAAGGAACTAAAATAAGATTAGCATGATAATCAGCGGAAGTATAGGCTATTCCTAAGTAACCTTTAGGGATTCTATAATACAACCATTTATCCTTATAGATGAAATCTTGTGGCCTTGGAACTAAGCCATTAAAAATCCAGTTGTCATGAATCTTGCACCAGACCCAATCATTTTTGAGCTCATAAGGAATTTTTGCTTGATTTCCCCAATATTTAGGTGCACTTTTGACCCACCTAGACTTAAAATCATCTAACGGTTCAATCTTAGCCCAGATGCCCCTCTTAATGATGTCCTGGTTTTTTCTTGAACCAGAATATTTGACTATTTCCTCTCTTATCCTTGTCTGACTAGGCACTTGCCATCCAGGTTCCCATCGTCTAAATTTTAATAGCTGCCCTTCTGTTTTAATTTTGATATTATTAATGCTCATCCTTTTAGCTAACTCAAAAAATTCTTTTTTGTTAAGAAATTCGTATAAGTCCAGCACTTTGTTCATCATAATGTTTTTAGATTTATTAAATTTTTCATTATTCATATTCACCAACCTCTCTGTTTTCTTGAACAGCAATCTCTTTCTTTGTGGTTCAAGATGGGAAAGCGAGAAGTGTAGATGAATATGGAAATTTTATTAGTAATCAATTAGAATCTATCAATCAAAATTAAAAAATTCAAAAGGACTAGCCACTCGCTTCTCTCAGCATTGAAAGCCTTTTGCCTTCGGAAGTCTCAAGATCATATTTGAATCTGACTCTCCTGGCAACTATATCTGGTGCATCAGGTGTTCCTCCCGGGTTTAAGATGGTAAATGCGCCTTTGCCCTGCACATCCTCAGCTGGATCCTCTCCAATGTAAGAGCCTATTGAGCCTACATTTATCCATAATCTGCCGGTATGTTCATCGTGAACTACTCCATATCTGCCGGTATTTGCATATAATATAACATTGTGCCTGTTGTGGTAACTGCCTGATTCCCCTTCCATAAAATTTGTAAAATCCCTCTGGAATTCCGGGCTTTCAGGGTCAAGAGACCTTCCTGAGCCAGGCTTAAAAGGTGAATCATTGCACATATAGATTCCATCTAATGTAATACCATCAGTAACTCGGTCATCTGCAGGCTGCCCATCTTCTCCAGGGAGCATTCCGCTGTGAAGCAGGAGATAAGCATATGCGTATAAGCCGCGCTTTACTGAAGCATAGCTCATCATCGCCTTCTCTATAGAAGGGCTTGTTGAAAAAGAGCTCATAAAAAACTCTGCAGCATTTTGGTCGTATAATAATTTCTTCCTTCCTCTCTCAGATAACCCGAAACAAGAGTTAAGTATTGCCAATAAACCTTTTGGTCTTTTCAGCCTTATATCAAATGGCCCAAAAGAAGGGTCTATGCTGCCGTAAGACCTGGCTTCTCTTCCCACTTCTGCAAGTTTTCTGCTCAGGTTATGCTCTTTATATTCTTCTTCTACAATTGCTTTAGCAATGAGGTCTACTCTGTCCTCTATATGGGCCCCGTCAGGGTTTCCAGCTCTTAATGCGTCAACAAGCTTGTGTACAACTTCAGAGAAAGCCTTTGGCCTATAGCCTCCAAAAAATGCTTTTGCATGCGATTGTAATGCCGGCTCTATCTCTTCCTCAAACTCCTTTTCATCTTTTGTAAAGACAAACCTCTTGTTATCAAATTCAGGCTTAACAGCATCATCAGGCATTGACTCAACACCTGCGCAAAAGCCCCTTTCATATTTGCCTGCAACAACAGCGTAAATTGTTGGGCATATACCTCCAGGACGGCTTGGAGTTATATAATCCTCCTCAGACAGCTCATGCACCTCGCCTCTGCTGTCTGCAACAGCCCCTGCAAATCTCGCAGGGTCCTGAAGAAACTCAACACATTCCACAGCATCAGCACCTGGACCAATGAAGTTCCCTAAATAAAAGATATTAGTTACAGGAGTTCCATCAAGGATGTCTCTGACTAGTCTTCTATATGCTGCTGTATGTGCTTCTTTGTTTGCAAGTCCATCTGCAAAAACAGCTATATTGCCTGTTGTGTTTGTCATTTATTTTTCACCATAATAGTTCTATACCTATTGCTGATACAAGACCCTTAATTGCCGTGTATATTCTCTATCTGCTAATCTCTTCTGTTTTCTGAAATATGCCCTTGCTGCCCTTACCTGGCCTGGAGTAGCTCCCATATCGCCCAGTGTAAGATCCATTTGCAGCTGGTCTAAGCGCTCTCTTGCTGCGGAGATTCTGTCATCCCTTTGCTGTATAAGGTTATATGCCTTCTCATCCATGGCAGGTGTAAGCCTTTTGCCCAGCATGGAATACCAGCCTAATGCAATGCTGTCTATAGCATTACCCAGACCAACATAATCCAGGGCATTAGCTGCCATATTGCTTACATATCTGCGCTTTGTAAGTACATTCCATAAGTACCTGGCGCCCCTTCTCACAAGGCTTGTCTCGCTCTTAACCTTAGCTAAGGTCTTCTCCCTCTCATCTGCTCTGATTCCCTCTTCTTTTTCTGCCACTGCCTCATCAACCTTTTCAGCAAAGGTCGCCCTTACATAACCCAATTGTTCATTAGCCTGACGAAGCTTTTCTACTAAGCCTTCCTCTGAAAGAGTTTCTGTAACTGCCTTAATCCTTTCTCTTATATACTCATCCGCTATATCATCAGGATTTGGTCTGACGCCATGTCTTCTAAGGGATGTCTCGTCATTACTGCCTTCGTAAATCTTAATTCCTGTAAAAAGGTCTGAAAGGTGGTATTGCAGGTTTCTGAGAAATATTATCTCTCTCGCACGTACAAGAGCATCAGCCTGATATGTCCTGCGGGTTCCTTCATCAATCAATCTTCCGCCATGCATTATTGTTCTAGCTAAATCTGCCAGTTCTGAGTCATTTTCTCCATTAGCCGATTCCAGCTTTCTAAGGGCTGGTGCAGCACTTGCTGCATCAACAGCACTACCACATCTCTTAAGCTGCTCTAACACTGCTCTGTTTCCAGGACCAAGATAGCCTATGTCATTTTTTACTTCTTCAAGCGCATAATCTAATACAAAAGCGCACCAAACAGCAGCATCACCTGCAACCCTTGTTGTGTCTACTGGTGCTAATGCGTTTTCAGTAGTATAAGTCCTGGCCTTCTCTGCTTCCAAGGTTTCAATAGTGGCAGATACTCCAGATAATAATTGCTCTAGGTTTGCTGAAACTCCCTGCACATCCAGGGGAACCTCCAACTCTGATTTTCCCTTTCTTAGTTGTCCTTTAAATGAAGCCAATATTCCAAGGATTCTTCCAATTGGCTCTACAGCTGCCGAGCCTAACTCAGATTGGTGTACCCCTAAAACTGAATACAATTGATCTACTAAATTTATAAAGAGTCCGGCTAAAGGCACATATTTCTTGTTGTGCAGGTTATCATAACTCTCTCTCAATACTCTTAAGCTATCGTCCTTTTGCCCCATATCCCTCTTAAGGGTATCCACCTGCCTTACACTTTCCATAGCATCTCCGACAGATACAGAAGCTCTCGTACCAACAGGTGAAATAGCTATGTACGCAACATCAAGGTCACCAAGGTGCGGCATTTGAGCAGGATCATATCCCTGGAGATAGCCCCTAAGCCTCTGCAGTCGTATGCCGTCATTTACCAGATTGATTGAGTCAACCAAAGCCTTATGCAGGCCTCTGTTTAAGCCCTTTATTTCTGCACTGCATTTATTAACACTAAAAAGCGCGTCCCTTAAGTTGTCTAAATTGCCTGTTGCTGGATTAGAAAGTGCTGTCAGATAACCCGGTATTTTTGGGAAATGCTCTGCTACGCCTTCAACATCCTGCCCCCTGTCCAGGTCTGCCATAGCCCCGTCTGAGAATACTACAGGCGTAGATTCCTCAGCTTGTAATCTTGTTATCAAATCAGCTATATCTTCACCTTTACCATGCATATAAGCCTTAAGTTCATCTAAATTTGCTGTCAGCTGTTGGTCAACAGGCCCGTCTACCGCCTGTATTGTTTGCACCATTGCTATAGCAACTTCTCTAATATCTGCAAATGTGACTCCTCTGGCAATTAAGTCGTTATATTCCTTTTTGCCTTGTATTATTTTTACAGCATGGTCTAAATCTCCTCTGAATTGTTTAACAGGGTAAGAAGCTTGCTCAGCAGGATCTATTGCCGGATAGATATGGTTGGCAATTGTTGCAGAAGCGAACTGGAGTAACATATCCGGGTCAGTCCTACCCCTGCCACCATCAAAATAAGCTTTAACGCCCTGGGCTTCTTGCAGCAGCGCATTTATAGTCTGTCCTCCAAATATACTAGAAAGCTCTGCCCTGATCTGCTCTCCATTTCCCCCATATTTTCTGTATAAATGGCCATAGACATCGCTATTAAGTATATCATTTACCAGCCATGGAAAATTCCTTACGATAGCCATAAGACCGCCGCTTGAAGGTGACCTTTTGGTGCCTTCTGCGGGCGTGAGTACGCGTACTTCACTAACTCCCTCTCTTGTATCTATAGGTGCAAGTGATGTGCCTGATGTAGGTGTAGGTTGAGCGCCTTTAGAAGTTGCACTACCTTTACCTTTCTTCTTCCCGCCTAAGAAACCTGGCAGATATTCACGAAAGTTCATGTTTCCTCCCCATGTGTTAGTTTATTAGCTCTTACTGGGGATATATAGCATAACTAGTATTTAAAGCTTTCGGTTTTTAACCACTTATAAGTGGCAAATCCAGAAAAGAGGGCATGACTTCAAGTCAGCTAAAAGTTTCCGTTATCTATTTATATATGCTTATTTATTCTTGCCCTATAAGATTTAAGAGGTGAGCAAATTGATGAAATTTTTTAAGAAAATAGATAACAGCTTAGTTACTATCTTAGCAGTTGGATTAGTCCTTGTTGCTCTAGTGCTTGCTTTTAGCTCTAAACCAAGAATCAATGTTTCTGGCGGACAGATTCAAGAGGATACAATAACTGTTTCAGGACAGGCTGAGATGAGTGTTGACCCCGACCAGGCAGAGCTGTATGCAGAGATAGAGACAACCAAAGAAACTGCAAAACAGGCAAAAGATGAAAACAGCCAGACAAGTGAGGCTGTAGAAAATGCGCTAAGAAAAAAAGGTGTTGGCAGAGATGATATTGAAACATCAAGATACAATATAAGGCCAAAATATGAATATGATCCTGATACAAGGGAATCGTTTATCACCGGCTATATTGTAACAAACGTCCTCAAAGTCACAACAGGGGATATGGAGAATGTTGGGGAGCTGATTGATGCTGCTGTTGATGCCGGTGCAAACGGCTTTGAAAGAATCCTATTCGGGCTTTCTGATGAAAAGCAGAAGGATGTTAATGCAGCTGTTCTTCTGAAAGCATCTGATGAAGCTGAAGCCAAAGCAGAATCATTAACCAAGAATTTGGGAGTAAAATTAGGCAAACTCTCGAGCATCTCTGAGTCTAACTTTTACTATGCGCCTTATGCCTACCCTGCAGCTGAGATGGAAGAAGCAGTGCTTGGTGGAGCAAGGGCAGCTGTAAGCATCAGCCCTCAGAAGGTTGATGTAAGAGCTACTGTTAGTCTGGCTTATGAGATAGAGTAAAGAAAAAATCAATAAATAACGAAAATTAATTATGAAAATTCCTTGTTAATAATATAGTAAAGACCAATAAAAAAATCAATAGATAACAACAATTAAACCTGAAAATTCCTTTCACAACTAGGATAAAGGTTATAGTAAGCGAAATTATATAATCAATAGTTTCGCTTACTAAATAGTAAACGCAATCTTTCATAAAATAGTTGCGTTTACTAAATTTTCATCCGCTTATGGTTCTTTAGAAACACTACAGATGATTTTTGCTTTATAGTAGACTTAAGGCAAAAATCAGATTGTTGCCGAGCGAAGCAAGCCCTACTAAGGAATCTTTGATTCCTGTTTATTATTTTTCGTTAGTGATTTTTTTAAATTGATTTTCTAACTATTGATTTCTTTTTTATTGATTTTTTTTCTAATGATTTTATATTTAACTAACAGTTAACTTTATAAACCAAACCATTTTCCTGTTGATATGGCGCTTAAATACAAAATAGCCACATTAGCATCTCATTCTGCATTACAGATACTCAAAGGAGCGAAAGACGAAGGCTTCAAAACAATAGCTGTCTGCATTAGAGGCAGAGAAAAGCCATACCAGCAGTTTAAGGTTGCTGATGAGATCATTACTATCGATAAATATGATGACTTCATGGGCATACAGGATAAGCTGATAAAAAAGAATGCAATTATCATACCCCATGCTTCTTTTATAACCTATATGGGCCATGAGAAGATAGAGCAGCTAAAGGTTCCTTATTACGGCAATAAAAAGATATTAAAATTTGAGTCTGACAGAACCTTAGAAAGAAGGTGGCTTAAGAATGCCGGCTTGGTTCTGCCAAAGATATTCAAAAAGCCTGAGGATATTGACAGGCCTGTTATAGTCAAGTTCCACGGAGCTGGCGGTGGAAGGGGTTATTTCCTTGCAAAGAATTTTAAGGATTTCAAAAGAAAAATAAAACGCCACCCAGGGAAAAGGTTTGTCATACAAGAGTATATCCTTGGAGTTCATATGTATGCACATTACTTCCATTCTTCCCTGACTGATGGAGCAGAGGTTATGGGCTTTGATAAGAGGTATGAAAGCAATGTTGATTCTTTAGGCAGGATCTCTGCCAGAGACCAGATGGCTTTGCCAAGAGAAGATGTTGACCCAAGCTATGTTATAGTCGGAAATATGCCTGTTGTTATAAGGGAGTCATTCCTGCCAAAGATAATAAAAATGGGCGAGGATGTAATAAAGGAAAGCAAGAAGTTCGCGCCTCCTGGCTTATTCGGGCCGTTCTGCCTTGAAACAGTCATAACGCCGGAAGAAGAAATCAAGGTCTTTGAGATCTCTGCCAGGATTGTTGCTGGAACAAACCCCTACATTAATGGCTCGCCATACACATGGCTTAAATACAATGTGCCAATGTCAACAGGAAGGAGGATAGCCCGCGAGATAAAGCTGGCAATCCAGCAAAAAAAGATAGACAAGATCCTGGGATGAGAATGTGAAAAACATAAAAAATTTCATAAAAGAATCCATAAAAAAGCTCCGATTCAATAAAAAAAGAAGTGCGCTCCTTGCTGATTCTGTCAAGTTTTCTTACGATGAAAGAGAGATTCTCAGGGACATAAACCTCAATGTAAGGGAGGGGAGCTCAACCGCAATCATCGGCAAATCAGGCTGCGGAAAATCAACCTTTCTAAAGCTTGCTGCAGGAATAATCTCAAAGAGGTATTTTGGCAATATAGCTATTCTTGGACGCTCAAAGGTTTTTACAAAAGACCAGGTTGGCTTTGTCCCTCAGGAGCTTGCCTTTATTCCGGACTTATCGCTCCTTGACAACATAAAGATAGCAGGCCTCAACAACGGCATGACTGAGAGGGCTGCAGTAAAAAAAGCACAGCAGCTTATGAGGATGCTGAAGCTTGAGGAAGACATAAACAAAAAGCCGACAGAGCTTTCAGGAGGCCAAAAGGTAAGGCTGAACATAATTTTATCTTTACTGCACAGCCCAAAGGTATTAATCCTTGATGAGCCTTTTGTTGCGCTTGATTTCTTTAACCGCAGGTTGTTATGGCAGTTCCTTGAGTCAATGAGGAAAAAAGGAAAATCAATAATCATAACCTCCCACCTTTTATCAGAGGTGCAGGAGCATGTTGACAGGCTGATTATCATAAAGGACGGGAAGGTTTTCTTCAGCGGAAAGATAGACGCATTAAAAGAAAAGCTGAAGATGAAGTATGTATTCGAGCTGAAGTTCTTCTACCTCTCTAAAGAAAACCTGAACAGGATAAAGAAATACTGCGCTTACAAGGACATAAAGATCCTGGATACCTATGAGAGGTATATGATGTTTGCACTTAACTCCAAGATAGCAAGGCCGGTGCTGCTCCACATGTTCAATAAGCTCAAGCTGAAATACGAGGAGATAGACCTCAGGGAGCCAAACCTTGATGAGATATTTTTGAAAACCTAAAATGATTGACAAAATAATAAAGGCACCAATAAAGTTTTACGCATACCTCAAGAAAGACTTTTTGCTGCTTGTAAAAAGGAAGAAATACCTGTATTTATCAATAGCCATACCATTGGTCGTGGCTGTTATATTCCTGTTCATGCTCAATCCCTCCAAAACAGGCATAAGGGTAGAGGTCTGTGATTATGACAATACAGAGTACACGAGGCAGCAGATATCAGATCTTGAGGGTTTTGATGTGCGGTTCTTAAACCTGGATAACTGCAGGGAAGATGTTATCGCGCATATAAAATCAGGCAAAACTGCTCTGGGCCTTGAGATAGAAAAAGGTTTCTCAGAGAAGATAAATGATGCTAAACCAGCCGGCATGATAATATACTATGACAACACAGATATTGCGCTTTCAAACCTGGTATCATGGAAGATGGATGTATCCTTAAACAGCTACAAGAGAAGCATTGTTGATGTTTTCAACCAGGAGCTTAAGAGAAAGGTATCATCGCTAAGGTCTAATGTGGATATAGCTCTTGAGCTTGTCTCATCAAGCAGCGCCTTAAGCAAAAGGATAAAGCTGATAGATTCTGACCTTAAAAGGATAGAGGAGATGCCTACAGACTTCCTGATGAACCCCATATGGACTGACCAAAGGGCAATCTATGAGGAGAAGCTTGCAAAAGACTCTGGGATAGCTTTTATCTTTCCAATAATTGCCATGTTCCTTGTGATTATGCTTGCTGCCACATCCCTGATTTATGACAAGAATACAAACTTCCTGATAAGGGTAAAGGCGTCCACATCACCAGTGTTATACATACTGGCTAAGCTGGTTTTCTTCTTTGCTGTCACAGCAGCACAGTTCATAATTATACTCCTGATGTTCCTGATATACGGCTCAACATACAGCATGTCATTCTTGGAAGTATTGCATATGCTTGCCCTTGTTGCATTCCTCAACAGCTTAATAGGCATGGTTATTGGCCTTATCTCAGAGAATGAGGGCATTGCAATATTATTCTCATTAATGGTCTCTTTCCCATTGATGCTGCTGTCTGGAGTGTTCTTTCCATTGCAGACAATGCCAGGCTTTTTGCAGTACCTGGCAAAGATAGCTCCTCTTTATTACCAGGTTTCTGTTGTTAAATCTGTAATGCTGTTCAACCAGGCTTTATCAGGTAATTGGATATATGCTTTTATTGTCTTGTTTTTAGTGGTCCATTATATGATAAAAAGGATGTAAAAAAATAGTATAAATAGTCAATATTTAAGTCGCAAAAAAAAGAAATGTTTTTATAAGAGGCACCCAATTAGATAAATAAGATGATAACGCAAAAAAATATACAAAAAATACTGGAAGAGTACGACAAGGGCTCTATCACAATCGGTGTTCTTGGAGGCCACTCTGCTTTAGACGTATGCAGAGGGGCTAAAAGATGCGGCTTTAGGACAGTTGCTGTCTGCCAGAAAGGCCGCGAGAAAACCTACGCAAAGTATTACAAAACAAGAGACAACAAAGGAGTTATTGATGATGTTATCCTTGTTGACAAGTTTAAGGATATTGTAAAAAAAGAAGTCCAGGATAAACTAAGAGAGATGAACACTATATTCATACACAACAGATACTTCTGGGTTTACTGCAACTTTAATGAGATTGAGAACAAGTTCAAGGTTCCGATTTTCGGAACAAGGACCATGCTTAAGCTGGAAGAAAGAGATGTTCCGAAAAATCAGTATTATTTATTGAAAAAAGCAGGAATCAGGATCCCAAAGATATTTGCAAAACCCAAACAGATTGACAGGTTGGTTATTGTCAAGGTTGCTGAGGCTGCTCGTGGCTATGAGCGCGCTTTCTTTTTTGTGAACAGCCCTGAAGAATATGAAAGAAAATCCAAAGAGCTTTTGGAGAAAGGAGCAATTACACAACAAGCCCTAAAAAAGGCTGTAATTGAAGAGTATATTATTGGTGCGCAAGTTAACTTCAATTATTTCTACAGTCCTTTAACAGAAGAGCTTGAGTTGATGGGAACTGATACAAGGCGTCAGACAAACCTTGACGGACTGATCAGGCTTCCTGCTACAGATCAGCTTGAAGTGCTTAAATTCATGAAGCCAAAATTAGTTGAAACAGGCCATATTGCATGCACAACAAAGGAATCCATTATAGAAAAAATCTTTGATTTAGGCGAGAAGTTTGTTGCGACATGCAAGAAAGCACATCCTCCTGGAATAATAGGTCCTTTTGCCCTGCAGGGTGCGATTGCAGCAGAGCACGGCAAAGAAGAGCCAGTTATATTTGATGTAAGCATGCGCATCCCTGGCTCGCCAGGAACAAGGTTTACACCTTACTCTGGTTATCTTTACCAGGACTCAATCAGTTATGGTGAAAGGATTGCAATGGAGATTGAAAAGGCTCTTAATAAAAAACAGCTTGATTTGATTTGTACTTGAGGTGGGAAAAATGGCTAAAATGGAGGATATCGAAAAAAGATTATGCTTAGCAATGGAACATGACGCTGAGGAAGCTATAAAGGCCCTTAGCGCTGAAAAACCCAATCCTAGACTAGCGAAAGATATGTTGAAATTGATGTTAAAGGCTGATGGTTTGGGCAAATTTATCCTGCTTCGTCGTGAATCCAAAGAGATAGGCAGAGAAAGAAGAGTTCAAATTATGGATGCCATGGCAAAACTTTTTGTAAAAATTGAAAGTGATATAAATGATGCTTTGGCTATGGTAAACAGCAAAGAATATGAAGGGGCAATAAAGAAGATAAGAGTTATCATAAGGGAGATTATGCAGGAACTTGGCTGGGAATCGCAGCTTGAGAAAGCTTAGAATAGGTTAGGAGCATATTGATTGTATGCGAGGTGGGAAAAATGGTGGATGTTATAGAACGTGCTGAAGAAGTATTAAGCATTGGAATTGAGAGAAAAGCAGCTGCAGCTATAGAAAAAATTAAGGAGGGAAGACTTGGGGCTGCTGAAAAAGATGTAGAATGGATAATAAACGCAGCCAGAGAGGAGCTGGCTTTAGGATATGCTGAAATGAAAAAAAAGCCGGAACTGAGAAAACAGGAGAGGCAGTTAGAAGAATTAAGGGCAAAGATGATAAATGATGCGAGAGATGTTTTGGATAAAATCAGGAAAGGAGAAGGCAAAGAAGCAGAATCGATATTGAGAAGGATCAAAGAAGAAGCAGGGGCAGCCTTTGGCGGCGAAGCAGCAACCGAAAGGAGAGCAAAAAGAAAAGCATCATAAAAAACAAAGTAATCTTAGTGTTGAGCCAGGGCAGATAATATATCTCACCTAACCTTCAGTCAGATTTGGGGGGCAATTTAAAATGGATGTAAATAAATTCATAGAAGAAAAAGTAAAAGAAATAAAACAAGCAGTTGGAGATGATGTTGCAGTTAACGCATTATCTGGCGGGGTAGACAGCTCTGTTGTGGCTATACTTGCCCATAAAGCTCTTGGCGACAATGTAAAAAACATTTTTCTCAATACTGGAATGATGAGGGAAAACGAGCCAGAAACAATTCAATCAAGGTTTGCAGAGATAGGCATAAAAGTGGAGCTAAAAGATGTTTCCAAACGGTTTTTTGAAGCTTTGAAAGGGGAGGAAGACGGCGAGAAGAAAAGGAAGATATTCAGAGACACTTTCTATAAGGTATTAGGGGAAGCGGTTAGAGAAAGCGGAGCAAAATGTTTATTGCAGGGAACAATAAAACCAGATGTTGAGGAGACAAAAGCAGGAGTAAAAACCCAGCATAATATTTTATCCCAGATTGGCATTGACCCTGAGAAAGAGTATGGGTTTAAGACAGTTGAGCCATTGATCGACTTGGTAAAATGGGAGGTTCGCGAGGTTGGCAAGGCATTAGGCATGCCTCAAACAAGGTTCAATACAATGCCATTCCTTGGTCCTGGGCTTACCGGCAGGGTAATTGGAGAGGTAACTCCTGAAAGAGTGGCTATTGTAAGAAAAGCAAATGCAATTGTTGAGGAGGAATTAATGCCGCTTAAGCCATTCCAGTGCTTAGCTGTTTTATTCAAGGACAAAGCTACAATGAAAGGAGACGAGAATGCAAAAGGAAGGAACTATGGCAATGTGATTGCAGTAAGGTGCATTGAGAGCAAGGATGCAAGAACAGCTGAGGTAACAGAGGTTCCTTATGATGTTCTGAAGAAGATTGTAGATAGAATAACAACAGAGGTTCCTTCTGTAACCAAGGTTGTTTATGATATTACACCAAAACCACCAAGCACAATAGAGTATATTTAAATCAAGATAATCAATAGAAATCATCATTAAAAAATAATCACTTGGTACACAAACCCTTTAGTCAAACAAAGTTTGTCTATAGTGCGGAGTTTTACCTTATTGATTTTTAATTGTTTTAATTAATAAAAATTAAATAATAAAAAACTGTCACAACTACACAACTAATTGTGCATGCTTTTGTGCACCCGGTGATAGGTTATAGTGATAAAATGATTGTTGTAATTAATTACGGAGCTCAATACTGCCATCTCATTGCTAGAAGAATCCGTGAATTCAATGTTTATTCTGAGATAAAGCAGTTCAATGTTTCTGCAGAGCAAATAAAAAAGCTTAAGCCAGAAGGAATAATCCTGTCTGGCGGACCTTCTTCTGTTTATGAAAAGAATGCTCCAAAGTCAGACAGAAAAATCCTTGAGCTGGGAATCCCTGTTCTAGGTATTTGTTATGGCCAGCAGCTGATTGCAAAGCAGCTTAATGCTAAAGTTGAAGCTAGAAAAATAAAGGAATACGGCAAGAAAATAATCAATGTTAGAAATAAAAAATCACTATTAAAGAATCTGAAAAATAAAGAGCAGGCATGGATGTCTCATGGCGACTCTGTAACAAGGCTTCCAGGCGGTTTTAAAGTGCTGGCTTCAACAGACACATGCAAAATAGCTTCATTTGGAAACGACGAGAAAAAGATTTACGGCGTTCAGTTCCATCCTGAGGTTGCGCATACAACAAAAGGAAAGCAGATTCTTAAGAATTTTGTGTTTGGTATTTGCAAAGCTAAAAAGGATTACAACACTAAAAATTTAAAAGAAAAACTAATCAAGGAGATAAGGGGCATTGTCAAGGATAAAGAGGTTATAATGGGCGCTTCTGGCGGTGTTGACTCAACAATTGCTGCTGTCTTATTTAAGGAAGCAATTGGCAAAAGACTGCACTGTGTTTTTGTTGATCATGGACTGATAAGGAAGAACGAACTGAAAATAGTCAGGAAACGCTATAAGAATTTTGGTTTAAAGGTTGAGTATGTTGACGCAAGCAGTGTTTTCCTAAAAAAGCTTAAGGGGGTTACTGACCCAGAGAAAAAGAGGAAAATAATCGGCCATACATTCATTGAGGTCT
>JAHWIC010000035.1 GCA_019322805.1 Candidatus Woesearchaeota archaeon
ATTTTAGCATTATCAGAAATATCTGCCTTAATCTCTTCTTCCTTAGTCTTAAGAATTCTATTATCATAAACAGCCCTCTTATCCTTAACCTTAAGCTTGACCCTGCTAAACTGCTCAATTGTGATCTCAACTGAAGAATTCTCCAAGCCTTCAAAAACACAGCCAGCTCCAGCTTTAGATTTATCTGCTTCCAAAACCTTTACCTCTTTTCCTTTTTCAGCTGCAAGCAGCATACCCTGGCTGACTACACCCCTAAGCTTAGCTGGCTTCAGATTGCAGACAACAACTATTTTTTTTCCAAGCAGTTCTTCTTTCTTATAATACTCCTGCAAACCAGCAACAAGCTGCCTTTTCTCCCTGTCCAGATCAACCTCAAGAATATACAGTTTGTCAGCTTCAGGGTGCTCTTTAACTGAAACTATCTTGCCGACCTTAAGGTTAAGCGGAAACTTTGCTTTCTCAACTTCCTCAAGCTTGTTAATTAGAATCTTGGCCTGGCTGATCTTCTTCCCATCAAGCTCATAGCCAATATCTTTCCACTTTAACTCCTTAACACCAAGCTGTTTCCAAAGCTGTAAAGAAAACTCAGGCAGAATTGGCTCTATCAAAACACTCAAATTCTTAACAATATTAACGCAAAGGCCTAGTATCTTATGAGCTTTGGATTTATCAGACTTAACAAGCTTCCACGGCTCATTCTTCTGGAAATACCTATTGCCTAAATCACTAACAGCCATTATTTCTTTAACAGCCTCATTAGTGTTGCAATCAGCATAGGCTTCCTTTATTTTTTTGACCTTAGCATCAATCTTTTTAATCAACTCTGAATCCTTTTCAATGCCATCAACCTTAGAGTCAAAGAATTTATTCAAGAAACTCAAAACACGATAGCAAAAGTTTCCAAGATTAGCAACTATCTCATTGTTTACAGTATCCTTGAAGTCATCAAAATCAAGGTCAATGTCAGACATCTTTTTGCTAAGCACTTTGGCATAATAAAAGCGAAGATATTCAGCATTATATTTGCTTGCAAATTCCTCTGCTGTAAAAAACGTGCCCCTGCTCTTTGACATCTTTGCGCTATTTACAGTCAGGAATCCATGCACAACAATGTCATCAGGAACCTTTAAGTCAGCACCCATCAGCATTGCAGGCCAAAAAAGAAAATGAAAGTAGGTAATATCCTTTCCAATGAAATGTATAATCTCAGATTTATCGCTCTGCCAGTAACTATTAAGAGCATCGCATTTATGCTGTTTGCAGTAATTCTGGTTTGAGGCAATGTAGCCGATAGGAGCATCAAGCCATACATAATAATACATATTTTCCTCTCCAGGAATCTTAAAGCCAAAATAAGGGCCATCACGACTTATATCCCAGTCCTGCAAACCTTCCTTAATCCAGTTAAGAACATAGTTCCTTATCTCTGGCTGCAATCTTTTATTGCCATTAAGCCAATTCCTTAATTTGTCAGAAAAAGAGCTAAGCTTAAAGAAGTAATGCTTTGAAACCTTTCTTGTTGGCGTCTTTCCGCAGATTGAGCAGTAGGGATCTATCAAGTCAGTTGTTTTATAGGCTGCATGGCAGTTCTCGCAGACATCTCCATACTGGTCATCAGTCTTGCATATGGGGCATTTGCCTTTAACATACCTGTCAGGCAAAAACCTCCCGCATTTCTCGCAAAAGGTTAATTCAACATCCTTTCTATAGATCAAGCCTTTTTTATTTAATCTGTTGAATATCAAATCACTAAACTCCTTGTTCTCAGCACTGTTGGTAGAATAATATGAGTCAAACTTGATGTGAAACGAGGTGAAGTCGCGCAGATGCTCTTTGTGATATCTATTTATAAGCTCTTCAGGAACAACACCCTCTTTCTGGCTGGCAATCTCAACCGGAGTTCCATGCGTATCATCAGCGCAGCAGTATATAGCGTCTTTACCAATTAATTTCAAGAATCTTGCAAATATGTCAGTCTGTATATACTCTACCAAATGCCCAATATGAATAGGGCCGTTTGCATATGGCAGTGCTGATGTTACAAGTATCTTCTTTTTCATAAGCAACAGTCAAAGGCTGGTATTTATATAAGTTACTGTAGAAACAAGGAGCATTTACGAAAGATTTATTTACCAGGTGCAGAATCACCAATTCATGGATGCAAAAATACTAAGAGACCTTTATAAAATAGCTGCTGACAGAGAAGATATGTCCAAAGGAATTAAAAAGAACAAGGGCAATAGAAGCAAAAAAAAGAAAAAGGGTTTTTTATTTTAGAACATCAGAAATTACTTCTTCCCTTCCTTCATCTTCTTGGTTATTCCGATTTTGCCGCCGCAGTGCTCGCATTCAACAACATAAGCCGGCACGCCCTCAAATGTTTTTCTTTTGTAAGATGTAGTTGCCTCCCCTTCTTTTCCGCAGTGAGGGCATGTGTATTTTGCCTCAAGCGTAAGGCTTTCTTCATGCTCTGTTTTTTCTTCAGTAAACCCGCACTCAGGGCATTTATATTCTTTAGCGCGGATCTTAACATGACCTTTTTCAACAGGCTTTCCCATCTTTGCTTTGTGGCACTTGGGGCATTCTTTCCTATAAACCCATGCCATTACTTTTCCATTACCTGCAGCCCTCCTTGTAAAATAGACCAGATCATCCATTGATTCAGGCTCAGTTACCATTTTATCACCTTTTCATCAATTTTAAATTATCACTTGGTGCACTTTTAGCAAGCACAATTATTTGTGCACTAGTCCCAGTTTGTTATTTTTGAATCATAAAAAATCCTACGGATTTTTTAGTCCCAAAAATCTTTGATTTTTGAGGATATTGTTATTTAAAAATTTTTTTCAAAAATAAAAAAAACAACCACATGCACAACTAATTGTTATACCTTTTGTGCGCCTAGTGATTATTTTTTTGTTGTTTTTATTGATGATTACTTTCTTATTGATTTAATATATTTTTTAATCTCTTCCCTAGTGCTGTGCCAGACATCATTGATTTTCGTTGCACTGATTACCCCCCTCCTGGCAAGCAAGCTTAAGTACTCCTGGGAGTATGGTGTTCCTTCTGCCAATTCTTTCAAAGGCAAAACCTCTGTTTCTTTTGTTGTTGGGGTTAGCGCATTAAGGTATAAAATTAAAGCCGAATCCTCTGCAAGTGCTATAAGGTCAACAAATGGCTTTAGATTTCCAAAATGAGCTTTTTCTAGGGAGTCAAAATATTTTTTTCTGTCTTTATTTTTGATTATTATTGTAGGGTATCCTGCCCTCATTAATATGAGGTTTGTAAGCAGCCTTGCACATCTGCCGTTGCCGTCAACAAACGGATGTATTCTGACTAACTCATGATGGGCAATAGCAGCTAACTCAATAATATTATACTTATCTGGGTTTTTATTTATTAAATAAACCAAATTCCCCATTTCGGAATGGACCATATAAGGGGGGGTTGTCTTTAATTTACTGCCTACAATCCTATTTTGGGATGTTTTGTAGCGGCCGGCCCAATAATCAGAGATGTCTTTTAGGCTGATCCTGTGTAAAGTAAGGATATCAGCTTCTCTGATACCTTTTTTTCTTTGCTTAATGAACTCCTCTATCCATGTCAGGGCTCCTTTTTGATTGGTTACATCAAGATGTTCTTTAAGGCTTTTTCCACCAATTGTGATTCCTTCCTGGATGATCATTCTGGTCTCGTTTAAGGTTAGGGTGTTTCCTTCTATAGAAGTTGAGTTGTAGATATACTCTATAGCAACATTCTCTTTTACCTTGCCCAACTGAAATTTATTCAGCGGTCTAAATGAATCTAGCTTTTTCTTCTTTTCCTTTAGTCTTTTGTATATCTTCTCTGAGACTATCATTAGAAGTATTGTAAAATGAACTTGTATTTAAATGTATCGGTTACGCCTAAATTAAGCAGATACCGATACTATGAACCTTACTCCAGTCTCTTAACCTCGATACTAACTGCCTTCTCCTTAACCCTGATATACCGGGGGCAAATTGTAAATTCAAGCTTATTTTTCTCACAGTATTTTACTATCTTATCTTTCTCTAATTCATCCTTAAACTTAACAATAACATTAATTCCATCAGAATCTTTATGCAAAATATCAAAGTCTTTCAAACCCTTTTTTATTTTTTTATTTACCCTATCAAACAATTCATATCTCTTTTTCAGTGATTTTAACTTCTCAATTAATTCCGGAAAATATTTTTCATCAAAACTTGTTGTGTTAAAAATCTCCTTAGGCTTTTCAAAAAATTCCTTTTCCAGTGCAGAAACAAAGCCACCATAACCAAGGTTAACAGGCTTCCATTCACCAAAACTGCAGACTGCAAAATCACAATAAGCACCGTAATCATGCCTGCCAATTGAGCCGCTTACATCAAGAATAACCATGCATTTATTTTTCTTGCAAACAGAATAAATCTCCTTAACAGGCTGCTCAGCAAAATAGCCAGCAGGTGTTGAATAAAGCAGACAGTTTGCATTCTCTGATTTCTTCTTCAAATCATCCAGATCAATAATCCCGTAATCAGTCTTAACCTCAATTGGGTTCAATCCAAGCATCTTGGGATATTTCTTGTAAGTAAACCAGCCACTTTGGTCAGGAATCAGAATATTCTTCTTACCTAACTGCAGTTTACGTGCGCAATAAAGTGCAGCAAATATTGCAGTGTTCCCTCTGGAAGTCAGCTCAATAAATGGATGGCTGCTGAGTTTTTTCAATAAATCTGTTATTTTATCTCTCATAAAAATAGAATTAATAGGATAATATTAAAAATATTATTGTTTTAGAGGAGCCTTACCATCCTTTGACACAAGCAGCCTGTTTACATCATATTTGCTTGGCTCTTGTACAAAAACAAACCTTTTGATCCTGGATTTAAGCCTTTTATCAACATACTTCTCTCCTACCAGGGCAGCAGCAAGTTTCTTGTATTCAACAGAAACATCGCGCTTGGGATGTTTTATTGCAGCAGGCTTCATCTCTGACAGAGCTTCCAAAACCCTGACATCCTCAGGCACTACAGCCAATACAGGCACACCAGTAGCATCCTCAATCTCCTTTGTGTTCAGCTCAAACTTCTTGTTTCTGCTTCTGTTGAGGATAATCCCGCCTATAGGTGTTCTTTTGCGCTTGGCAACCTTTACAGCATGCATTGTGCAGCTTAGTGTTGGATGGTCAGGGCTGCTGACAACAAGCAGCTCATCAGAGGCAATCATTGTGGAAAGCATCTCCTCATTCAAATTAGGAGAAGAATCAATCAGGATCACATCATAAAGCTCTTTCAAGCCTTTTACCTTATCCCTCAGCTTGAATGCATTCACCTTTCTTCCGGCAAGAGCTGCAGGCAGCACATGAAATCCAAGCTCATGCGGATGTATTGCCTGGCTTGGGGGAACCTTGTCAAGCATAACATCATGCAGGGTTTTCTCAGGCTTAACCATGCCAAGATGCAGCCCCAGGTTTGGTGCAGAGTAATTAGCATCTACAAGCAAAACCTTTTTGCCAAAATCCTTGGCAAGAACAGCCCCTAGATTAGAGACAGCAGTTGTTTTGCCAACACCGCCTTTTATTGCAATAACACCGATTATACGTCCTTTAGTCAATTTTATACACCTCTTATCCATCAATTGAACTTCTATCTAATAAATCTTTCTTTTTTTCTGCGCTCTGCTATAAACAGTCCATACAGTCCTTTCATCCCTCTGCAATAACTTACCAATCTCATGATATGAAAGCTTATACTCCTCCTTCAAGTAAACAACAGTTGCTTCTAGAATGCTTAATTTATCCCTAAGCACAGAGACAGGAACATTATACACTGTTTCTTCTGGTTTAATATGCTCTGGAAGCTTCTTAACTGCATTCTTATAAGCCTGCCAAATTGCTCTCCTATTCCTTCCAAGCAGCCTTGCAATTGTTGGATAATCTAAGCCAAGATTCTCTTTCAGGAACTTAACATCTGTTTCTAAAGGACTAAGAACCTTTGTAAAGATAGTGCTTGGAATCATGATCTCTTCCTGAGTAAGATTAAGAACCTCTGTTGAGGAAACATCATACTTCTTCTTTAGCCTATTCAATAATATCTTAAATAGCTGGACATCCTCGTCTTTAGCAAACCTGGAGCTAATCAGATCCTTTTTCTCTGTCCTTGCTTGCTTTCTTGTTTTCATTTAATCGCTCTTTATGCTGATAGCGTTCTGATAGGCTTGTGATTTAGTTCCGACAGGAATTGTGCCTCTAAAGTACAGGTAAGCAGTTGAAGCAGGAGCCAGCTCGTCCAGCTCAGTGATCTGCACGTAAACTGTTGTGATAGAAGTGTAAGAGCCAAGTTCAGTATCAGAATAGGTTGCATTTCCAATGCTGAAGTTATAAGAAGGATATTGGACACCAACAAAGTCTGTTCCTCTGATGCTGATGTTTATTGCTTTGTTTCCAGTGTTCCTGATTGATAATGGATAAGCAGTAGAGCTGTTAATGGTCTGGCCAGGCAAACCACTAAAGTTAACATAGCTAACATTAACTAAATGCGAAGTTAATACATTGTAATAATAGCTGCTATTTTTCTGAGCAGAGGAGGAATCTGTTTGATTAACATCAACCGATAGGCTCCAAGTTCCTGGATTTCTCCAGTAGCTCATATTCCACGAAGCATTGCATATTGTCTGCCCTCCTGCCAGAGCCTGTATCTCGCCTGTAACAATAGCTAATGTAGGGACAGTGTAACTTCCAGAGCCATTCCAGATTCTTATCTTGCATGCATCCATTGCAGAAGAATTTGTTATATTGGCAACCAGGTTTACACTTACATTGCTGTCTTCTAATGGATTAATCTGAGCTCCTGGTGTTGCTCCGTCATCATCAGGGGTTATTGTGATTGAGGTGATGTTTAATGTCACTGGAGGTGCTGTGTAATTAATCAATACAGTTCTGTTCTCACCCCAATCATATAACCCACTAGCATCATAAGCAAGACAATTCCATGTATAATTTCCATTCGATAAACTTAAAGCCCAGTCTGCAGAAGATGATGTTCCTGAAACACTTGTTGTTTTATTTAAGGCAAAAGAAGTGTTTTGGTTGTTGGTTATGTACAAGCTAATGTTTGTTAGATCATAATTGTCAGTTGCAGAACAATTAAATGTAATAGAGTAAGGATCGCTGATGTCATTCCAGTAATTTGCAGGTGGATATATTTGGGTGGTTGTAGGAGCTATCTCATCAACAGCTTGTATAACGCTGCTGTCGCTTGAGTCAGAGTAGTTTTGGTCTGTGTATGAGCAGTTTATTAAATAATCACCAATTGCAGAATAAGTTGAAATATTCTGCAATGGAGAGGCACCATAATCAATCTGTGTTCCATTTTGCGTGATATTGATACTGCTGGATATACTTAATACACAAGTAATGTTGGCATCAAATGTAACATTCTGCCTGAAGTCATCAGTGCTTCCATTGATGTAAAGCGTTGTTGTTGTGGCAGCTTTTGCTATAGTGAACACCCACTTGCCTGTCTCATTCCATTGGTCAGCTGAATCATTTGCATAAGACTTCCAGTAATGGGTTCCTGCTGGAAGAATTGTTGAATAACTGTAAACATTAGTTGCAATTTCATTCACGCTGTAATTTTTTGGGGTTCCGGAATAATTAGATTCAAGCCAAACAGTTGAAACTGAATAAGCATCCTGCCATGTGATATTAAAGTAGCTCTGTGTTGTTGGGGAATATGTCCCTGCAATGCTCGTTTGATTGTTTGACCAGTATGGTGGGTAGTCTGGAGTAAATGTTCCAGTAACTTGTACATTATCCCAATCACAATATTTGCTGGGCGCATCATTATTGCAAGCTAATCTTATTTTGAAATTAGGATTATTATCTGCATCGCTGCCTAAGGAATTGTTGTCTAAGGTATACGTACCAACATTAGAAGTGTTAAGGACATTGACCCATGCAGTTCCATTCCAATAGTCCGCGGCAATATACTCGCCTGCCCCAAAAGTTCCTTCTGTTTTATAATAAAGGCTGAATACTATGTTGGTGTAATTTCTAGTGCTTATATCAATCTCATCCCAGGCAAGGCCACCAGTAGCTTTGGTGCTTAAAGCATCAGCACCAGCATACTCATCTTTGTCATCAGGATTCCATGCGCCTCCTCCAACAACTGTCCATCCTGTATTTTCATAACCTGTTCCTTCAAAACCTTCAAAGAAAACTCCAGAGCCTTCTGCTAAACCAGGGTCACCAACAACAAATGTTGCATTATATTCTTGTCCAGCAGTTATTCTCTGCCAGCCTGTCCAACTGCCTTTGCAGCTTTGATTAGTAAAATTCCAGTCAGCGCATTTGTAAAGTATGTTTGAACCTGCAGACGCTGTAGCTGTTACCGTATAAGTATCATTGTTAGAAGCATTTCCAATGAAAGGATTAACAGCATAAAGCTCACCCCAGCCTTGATTATCAGCTGGGTCATCTATATCCACTATTTGGCTTAAATCTGCAGTTGAAGAAACATTCCTAAATTCAATCTGCTTGATTTTGTGATTTATTGGCTTAACTCTTATTGTGTAAGTCCTATCCTTGCGCATATTAAAGGAATGGCCATTACCTGTTTGGTTATAACCGATTGTTCCATTTGTTTCATCTATTACCTCAATTGTGACATTTACAGGATTTCCTTGCGCATCCTCAACTGTTTCATTAACTAAAACTTCTACATCTAATGTTTTGGCACTGTCATTTACCCAAGTAGTATTGATATTTCCATTATTGTCAGCTGTTCTTGTTTGTATCTCATACCAACTATCTGGACTTAATCCGGTTGCATTGTAGAAATTGTCAGAAGCGCTTACATTTGCATAGAATGTTCCATTTATCCAGACCTCTGTATGATTAAAGTCAGAGTCACTAGGATTAGTCCAGTTCCAGTAAATCCAGGTATAACCAGCAGATTGGTTTGCCAAGCTTGTTACTGAAGATGGTGGCGTATCAATAGCATATGTAACATTGAAATACAGAGCATCCCAGGTTGCAATATCAGGCGCCCCTGCGCTGGTCCTTGTTATCTCTGATTTTACTTCTGCCCTTGTTCCACTTTCACCAAAGAAATTTGAGCATGTCCAGTCTTCTAAACCAGTAACATCAGTGCAGGCAACACCAGGATCAGCGGTTGTTCCAGGGCAACCAGTTGTTGCTGCAGCCCATGATGCATCTCCGTCGTTGTCAACACTAATATCGCAGGCTGTTGGGTCGCCTCCATTCTGCCACCATTCATAACATACATACACACTGGTTATTGAACCGCAATTAGTTATTGAGGTGTTGTACTGCTGAATCTTAACTCCAGCATAAGCATCCTTATTATAGTCATGTTGTTCAACATTGCCGTCGTTGCAGCTTAATAAGTCACCACCATCCCCGCAAGCTCCTGGGTAGCTTCCGTCACAAGCAACATCCCAGCTTCCTTGTGTCGATTTCTGCTCAGCAACGCAGCTGCTTACGCCTTCCTGGAATCCCGGGTCATTTGCGCTGATAATAAACTCATAAGTTCCGCCGCTTTTCAATGCTGCGTAAGGAGCCCAGCTGCCAGAACATGTGTTTGTTGTGAAATCCCAGTCAGCGCATTTTTTTAGAATCCTATAGCCGTCTGTGCCGTTTGGCAAAGAAGTGCCATCAGCAGTTATAGTTATGTTTGTGCCATTAATAAGAGGATTTACCGAGAATAAGAAATCCTGGCTTTCATTTGCTTGTTCAATGTCAACTAACTCTCCATTTTGTTTTTTTATGCTTATATTGACAAACTCTATCTGTTTTACAATATGATCCACTGGTTTTATATTTATAGTATAGATCCTATCTTTCCGGACTTTGAAAGAATGGGTTTTTCCTGTTTGGTTATATTTTACTTCATGCTCTATTTCATCTATCACCTCAATTGTTGTGTTTATGGGTTTTCCTTCAGAATCCTCAACTGTTTCATTTAGCTCAACCTCGAGTTCTTCTGTTGTGAAATTATAGTATCCAGATGTATTGCAGTTGCCGGTGGAATCGCAACTGGTCACATTGAAGTAATACAACGTGCTGTTTGTTAAATTTGTAAGGGCAATTGAATGGTCATTCACAAATGAACTGTTTGCTGCTGTTGTGCCAAGGCTTAAGCTTATTCCATAGTTTAAACTGCTGTTTGAAGCTTCATTGTTAGTTTGCCAGACAATAACCGCAGATTCATAGGTGACATTTTCCGCAGAGACACCTGTGATATCCGGTGGTGTTGTATCTGGGCAGGTTAAAGTGTTTGCTGTGCTGCTGATATCTGTATCATTAACATTTCCGCTTGTGTCTTTTGTATTCACAGTTATTGTATATTCTGCTTCACAGTCCAGTCCAGTAGCATTATAAAAATTATTTGAGGTATTCACAGCATTACTCCCATTAATGTAGATTATTGCTTCACTAAAATCTGCATCACTTGGATTTGTCCAGTTCCAGTAAATCCATGCTGTTCCTGCAGACATGTTCTGCAAATCTGTTATAGCTCCTGGCGGGGTTTCATCTACTTCAGTATAAGTAACATTTATTTCAATATAACAGATATGCCACTGCCTATCGTTCGGCCTTCCTCCTCCGCCTGTATTGTAGTAAGCTACATTTATATTGTTTATATCATCAGAAGTCCATGATTTATCGCCTGTAGCATCAATTACCTCCTCTGTGCACTGGGTCATTGTTCCTGTTAAAGCATGGCCTGTTAAGAACTGCTGGTTTGTGTGGTCCCAGAGCTGGAAATTTAATATATTGCTTCCATGGTTTGCATGATGCTTTGTCTTAACCTTTATGCTGTTTATAATGCTTCCATCCGGAATATTGAGATTAAACCCAGACCAGTTCCCATAACGGTCTGTTGTGCCACCAGTCAGGCCTGCGGTATTAGCATCGTCTGTTTGGGCATTTGCGCAGTTAGTCCATTCACCGGTGCATGCGGAAGGAGCTTCAGCAAAAGCAGGGTCTTCTGGCGTTAAGGTGAAGGTATAATTCTGTCCTGGAGTTATTGACTGCAGAAAGACCCATTCACCGTGACAGGTTTGTGTTGTAAAATCCCAATCCTTGCATTTATACAGTGCATTTCCTTTTGCAGTCACAGTAACAGTCGCTTCTGTGAAATTAAACCTGGTTGGATCAATGGCATAAACCTCAACATAACCGCCAAATTCAGGAACATCATCAATATCGATAAACTCAGTTATGTTTGAGCTGATATCGACGTCATGAACAACAATGGATTTTATTGGATGCTCTCTTGGTTTAACCTTGATGTTGTATTTTCCTTCTTCAATACTTAACCCTGGTGCAGGAGCAATTACCATGCCTTTTGGTTTTCTTATTTGCTCGCTTTTCTTAATCCTTTTAGTATCAGCATCCTCAAATTCAATATCATATTCAACTAACTCATTCCTTGCATTTTTGATATCAGGATTAAACTCAAATTCTTTTACTTCAACGGCTTGCGTTAAATTTTTAGCAACATAGCTAATCTTGCCAATGTTAAGCACCCCAGAACTAATCTCAAACACTAGCTTATAACTTGTTGAATCCAAACCAGAAGGTAGTAAGCAAGTTTCAGCGCAGACATCTTCAAATGCAATAAATTCAGATATAAACCTAGCACTTAGTTCAGCCCAGCTTGAATAATAGATTTCTGCATTATCAATATCACCATAAATAACCTGTGCAGAAATAAGGTTATTATAGCCGCTATCGTGCGCACCATGAGTTAATACAAAGCTATCATCCCAATTATCCATATACGGCTCTAATCCAACAAAGTTGCAGCAAGCCTCATTACCATAACAAACTACAGTTGCTTCTTCGCTTCCAACAGGATAAACCTGCCATCTTGTGCAAAGCTTAGATTTGTCAACT
>JAHWIC010000013.1 GCA_019322805.1 Candidatus Woesearchaeota archaeon
TACTTCAAAACCCACGGCTGCAGTACAAACTTCTCTGAGTCAGAGGTTATGATGGGTTTACTTAAGCAAGCACAGTTTGAGATAGTCAGAAAACCTGATGAGGCAAACGTTTTAGTAATCAATGTCTGCACAGTAAAAGGAGAGTCAACTGCTTTAAAAAGCATCAGGGATACAATCAATGCTAACCCAAACAAGAGATATATTATTGCAGGGTGTTTAACGCCGGAGCTAATAAAAGAAGTAAGGGAAATAACACAGGATGCAAGCCTGGTCAACACAAATAACCTAAAGGAGATTGTTTCTGTTGTTGAAGAGACAATACACGATAATCCAATAGAGGTTTTAGCTGGAGAAACAGAGGAAATAAAGATCTGCCTGCCAAAGATAAGAAGGAACCCGATAATTGGAATTGTTCCAATACTCTCTGGCTGCAGCAATCAATGCTCTTATTGTTCTGTGAAGTTAGTAAAAGGAAAATTATTCTCTTATCCCAAGGAAAAAATCATAGAAGAAGTAAAGAACTGCCTTAATGACGGCTGCAGGGAAATATGGGTAACAAGCCAGGATAATGCTGCTTATGGAATGGATAAAGGGTATGCTTCACTGCCGGAATTACTTCATGAGATAATGCAGATTAACAAGGAATTCATGGTAAGGCTCGGGATGATGAACCCAAACAATGTTAAGATAATCCTGGATGATCTGATTGATGTTTATAAAAATAACAAAAAACTCTTCAAGTTCCTGCACCTGCCATTGCAGTCGGGAAATGATGAGATATTGGGGTTAATGGGCAGAAACTATACTGCGGATAATTTCATAGACATTGTTAATAAATTCAAGCAGGAAATCCCCCAAATTACTATTTCCACTGATATTATCTGCGGTTTTCCAACAGAAACAGAAGAGCAGTTTAATGATTCTTTAAATCTGATCAAGGAAATAAAACCTGATGTATTAAACATATCAAGATTTCAGCCAAGACCAAGGACAAAGGCAGCTGAAATGGAGCAATTAGACGGCGGTACAGTAAAAGACAGAAGCAGAGTGTTGACTGATATTTTCGGCAATATCTCAAGGATGAATAATGAGAAATGGCTGGACTGGAAAGGGACAGTGCTTATAGACGAGGAAGGAAAGGAAGAAACAAGCATCGGAAGGAATTTTGCATACAAGCCAGTTGTTCTTGAAGGGAAATTTAATCCTGGTGATATTGTTAAGGTAAAGGTCAGAAAAGCAACCCCATATGACCTGAGAGCACAATGTCTTCCATAAGCTTATGCATGCTCACAAAAGACGAAGAGAAATTCTTAGAAAAAGCATTAAGCTCTGTTAAAGAGATTGTTGATGAGATAATTATTGTCGATACCGGCTCCAAGGACAGAACTGTAGAAACAGCTAAAAAATTCACCAATAAAATATTTTTTAAAAAATTTGAAAATGATTTTTCCGAATTGAGGAATTTTTCTATTGAAAAAGCAACTAAAGATTGGATATTGATTTTAGACGCTGATGAAATGATTTCTAAGAATGATTTAATAAAAATAAAAGAATTGGTTGAAAACAACGAATACCTAGGCTACGCCTTTATCCAAAGAACTTACTTCAATAAACCTTTAACAAAACAATGGAATTATTCTGAAAGTGATTCTTATGAAGAATCAAAGCCTTATCTGGGATGGATTTATCGGGGAATAACAAGGCTGTTTCAAAACAATAAAGATATAAAATTTGAATATCCGATACATGAAACAGTAATTGAATCAATAAAGCAATTAAACGGCAGAATATTGAATTCTAAGATTCCCATTCATCACTACAGCTTACTGAGGGATAAAGATTCTATCATTAAAAAGAATGAATTGTATAAAAAAATATTAAAAAATAAAATTAGAAAATTTCAAAAAAATAAATTTATAACAGAACTGAAAGTTCAGGAGGAGATAGAAGAAGTGCTTACTCCTCAGAACGTTTAGGAAAATTCCTGCCGCATGCTTCAGGCAAGTCCTTGAATAAATCTCTTGCTTTTAATGTAGCTTCCTTAAACGCAGGCACCCCATCTGGTTCTAAACTCTTTGCTAAATCCTCATCAGTTCTCTTAGAATAATCAAACACAGAGAGTATATACACCCCGCCATGCGTTTCTAAACGAACTACTGGCGGTCCAAGCCAATAGTCAGTATCAGCCTTGCCTTCAGGTCTTGCATCAGCGCATTCCCATCCCTCCCGGAGTACTTCACTGCCAGACCCTGTCGGCATAAATGACCTTTTCTGTAATTCGTTCTGACTGTAACAAATCCAAGCCAGACCGGACAGCTGCTCTCTTACAGTGTCAATTACCTCTGCAGCAATCTCCCTTGAAACCTCTTTGCTAACATACAGTTCTGCCATATCAATAAGAAATCTGGAATTCTTTATAAATTTTAATATAAAAATAAAGGGATTATTTAATCCCCATTGTTTCGTTTGTCATCTGTATTGATTTTGCGCCGTCTTTAAAGCCCATCATTGCTCGGATTGCATCAATGTTCTCGCAGATAACATCAGACTCTTGGTGCACTGCCTGCATATAGAACAGTTTCTTGTTCTGCACTCCAATGCCTTCTTTCCATACGCAGATCTCAGGCATATCTCCCCTGTTCCTGCCTAAGTCGCGGGCAAGCTCCATGATCTCTGCTGTACTGCGCACTTTAGCTGCATTGCTAACAACCCTTACCCTTGTTGTTTTCTTGAATATGTCCAGGATCTCATCAACAGTTGCTGCTTTGTTAAGGTCAACAATCAAATTGTGCATGTGCATCAATGAGGTTGAGACACTAAGAGCTGTTGTAAACACCTTCATATTCTTTAGAACAGTCTGCACGTCAGGGCCATGGTGAGACGGCAGCTCCAAAACAGGAACAATTGAGTTCATCGGCCCATGCCTTATATCCCATGGGTCTGCGCCGCGCCTTATCATTGTTGCGTCAACCCTTTCAACGCCAAAAACCTTGTCAATAGCATTTAGGGTGCGGCACATCCCTGTTGTATTGCAGCTGACAACCCTTACATAATCCTTATTAAGGGCTTCATCATAATTGCACTGCGCAACAAATGATGCCTGCGCAACATCCGGCTTTTCACCGCCCTGGAATATAGCCTTTACCTTATTTGGCACGTAAAACTTCTCTTTGTTCTCTTTTCCAAATTTCTTTGGGCTGCAGTCAACAATAATATCGCAGTTTTTGAGCAAATCATCAACCATCCCCTCTGTTTTTAATCCGTTCTCACTTAATTCCTCTCTAGCCTCGCTGTTAATAGCATACATAGGAATGCCTTTCTCAGCACAGGTTGCCATCCTAAAGCTGTAAGAGCGCGCTGTTACTCCAATAAGCTCCATGTCTTTTTGCAGCTTTACAACATCAGCTACTCTCTTGCCGATTGTCCCGTAGCCGGCAACTCCAACTTTGATTTTATCCATAGTCTCACCTTTCTGGATTTATTTTGTCAAAAACCACCAATCATAAGCGGGTGGTTTTTGAGCACAACTCATTCCACTCATCGCGGATGAGCGGAATTTCATTGTTTAAATAAATCTGCTTTGCCGTCGCAGCCAAGCAGCTTTATCTTTCTTATAACAACCTCTTTTACCAAATCACGGGCAGGGCCCAGGTACTTCCTTGGGTCAAAATTCTCAGGCTGCTCTGAGAGTGCCTTCCTGACTCCAGCAGTTAAACCTAATCTTAAGTCAGTATCAATGTTAACCTTCTGGACACCAATCTTAACAGCTTTTTTAATCTGCTCTTCAGGAACTCCTTTGCTGCCGTGTATCTTGGCGCCGTACTTGTTGCAGATATCAACATATTCCGGCAGTACAGATGAAGAGCCGTGCAGAACCAAAGGAATCTTGACCAGCTCGCGAATCTGTTTCAGCCTTTCAAAATCCAATTTAGGCTCTGCTTTGAACTTATAAGCCCCATGAGAGGTGCCGATTGCAACAGCCAGTGCATCACATTTTGTTTTATCAACAAATTCCTTGGCTTCTTCAGGCACAGTATAGACTGCATCTGCAGCTATCTTCCCGCCTTCCCCTTCATCAAACTGCTCACCAACTAGTTTACCAAGCTCAGCCTCAACAGAAACACCTTTTGGATGGGCGTAATCAACTACCTTTTTAGTAACCGCAATATTCTTCTCAAAAGGCTCGTGCGAGCCGTCAATCATGACTGAGGTAAAGCCATCATCAATAACAGCCTTGCAAAGCTCAAAATCAGGCCCATGATCAAGGTGAACTGCAATCGGCAGGCCAGAGTCAGCCTCAGCAGCCTCTGCTAATTTCATAATATATGTTTTGCCAGCATAAGCACGGGCTCCTTTGCTGACCTGCAAAATAAGGGGCGCATTCAATTCTTTTGCAGCTTCAATTATGCCTTGTGTAATCTCCATATTGTTGACATTAAAGGCGCCTAAAGCAAACCCCTCTTCCATAGCTTTATCCATTAATTCCTTGTTTGTTATGAACATCTATTTCCCCTCCAGCTCAAAGAATAACTTAGCTTCATCATACCTTTTCTTAGGAACAGTCCTCAGCTTTCCAACAGCCTTTGACAAAGGAACAGCAGCAATCTCAGTGCCTCTTAAAGAAGCCATCTTTCCAAACTGCTTTTTATCAATCATCTCAGCAGCTTTTACACCAAGCCGGGTACCAAGCACTCTGTCAAATACAGTTGGCTCGCCAGCTCTTTGCAGATGGCCAAGGACAACATGCCTGCATTCTTTTCCTGTTTTCTCCTCTAGAATCTTAGCTAAACGTTCACCAATTCCGCCAAGGATTTTGTGCCCAAATTGATCAACCTTTGCAGCTTTGTAAAGCTCTTCCTCACCTTTTAGCTTAGCTCCTTCAGAAACAGCTATTATAGCATAATGCTTTCCTTTCTTTGCTCTGTTTTTTATTATCTTAACTAAATCTTTAATATCAAATTTTTCTTCTGGCAATAATATAGCAGAGGCTCCTCCAGCCATTCCTGATTCCAAAGTCATCCAGCCTGCATGTCTGCCCATGACTTCTACAATCATAATCCTATGGTGTGATGCAGCGGTTGTATGCAGATTCTGTATTGCTTCTGTAGCACGAGTAATAGCAGTATTAAAACCAAAAGTGTAATCTGTCGCATTTAAGTCATTATCAATTGTTTTTGGAACACCAACTACCTTAACGCCTTCTTTAGCTAATTTATTAGCAACACCTAATGTATCTTCACCGCCAATAGCAATCAGATAATCGCAATTTAATTTCTTCAGATTAGCCTTAACCTTTTTTACACCATTATCTACTTTGTATGGATTTGTCCTTGATGTGTGGAGTATTGTACCACCTAACATATGGATATTTTCTACCTGGTCAAGGTCTAGGCTGCCTTTATGCCTGCCTTCAACCAAGCCTTTCCAGCCATTTACAATACCAAGAACATCGTAGCCTAGAGACCTGGCTTTTACAACAATGCCTCTAATAACAGCGTTCAAACCAGGCGCATCTCCGCCTCCTGTTAGGACAGCAATCTGTTTCCTTTTTTTGCCAGTTATCAAGCTACCACCCCTGTACAATTAGCTTATCTACTGGTTATATTTAAAGTTTTTTAATTTGTTATAAAGATTATATAATTATACAAATGTTAGAATTAAGGTGGTTAATGAAATATAAAGGACCGCACATTCATTTTTGTGCCCTTAACCAATAGCCATAAATGTGAGTCCTTCCTTTGAAATTTTTTTTACAATTTTTTCAGCTTCAGGAATACTTATGATCTTCTTTGGGTGCTTATGGATCTTATTTTCAGGCGATAAAGAGATAATAGAGACTTCTTTAAAGCCATGGGCCTTATACATCTTTAATTTTCCTTTATTCTGTTCTAATATGTCCTTTGCCATCATTAATAATATAGACGACTAAGTATAAATATTTTACTAAAAAATTTTAGATATTCCACTTTGTGTAAAACCTCAAAACCCGCAAACCTTAAATATACATTATTTCTTTATTTCTTCTATGCCAATATTCAAAGCATATGATGTAAGGGGGCTTTATCCTAAACAGATAAACAAAGAACTAGCTTATAAGATAGGAAGGGCTTTTGTACAATTTCTAAAGGTAAAGCAGGTTGTTGTAGGCAGAGACTGCAGATTAGGCGGTGAAGAATTATATAAGGGCTTAACAGAGGGAATAACTGATGAAGGCGCTGATGTGATCAATATCGGCTTTTGCTCATCACCTTCAATGTACTTTGCTGTTAATTTCCTTAACACTCCTTCTGGAATAATGATCACTGCTTCCCATAATCCAAAGGAATGGAATGGCTTTAAATTCACAAAAGAAAAAGCAATCCCTTTAAGCGGCGATACAGGAATAAAGAACATTGAAAGGCTGGTTAAAGAGAATAGGTTTGGGCCTGTAAAGGAAAAAGGAAAAATCACTGAGAGAGACATTTCAAAAGACTATGTCCGCTTCTTGAAGGGATTCATAAAAAACTGGAAAAAAATAAGGGTTGTAATTGACTGCGCAAACGGCATGGCAGGCCCTTTTGTTTCTGAATTAATCAAGGATACGCCGTTAGAAGCAACAGAACTATTCTTTGAGCCAGACGGCAATTTCCCAAACCATGATCCTAATCCTTTGAAAGGAGAGAGTTTAACAAAGCTAAGGGAAAAGATGAAAGAGGTTAAGGCAGAGCTTGGCGTAGCTTTTGACGGCGACGCAGACAGGGTCTTTTTCATCACAGATGAAGAGGAGATAGTGCCAGCTGATTTCATAACATGTTTAATAGCAGAAGAATATTTAAGAGACAGCCCTGGAGAAACAATCCTTTATGACCTGAGAAGCAGCTGGATTACCAAGGAAACTATTGAAAACAACAAAGGAAAACCTTCAATGAGCAGAGTTGGCCATGCCTTTATCAAAGGGCAGATGAGAAAGGAAAACGCAATATTTGCCGGAGAGCTGTCAGGCCATTTCTACTTCAGAGACACTTTCTATACAGACTCGGGAATACTTGCCTTTATCAAGGTGATGAACCAGATCTATCATGAAAACAAGAAACTTTCAGAGCTGATAAAGCCATTGAAAAAGTATTATGCATCAGGAGAGATAAACTCAGAGGTCACTTACAAGCAGGTCAAGATGAAAGAGCTTGCGCAGATCTACAAAGACGGAAATGTCTCATGGCTAGATGGCGTAAGGGTTGATTTTGATGACTGGTGGTTTAATGTTAGGCCAAGCAACACAGAGCCATTGCTAAGGCTTAATTTAGAAGCAAAGTCTAAGGAATTGATGGAAGAAAAGCGTGATGAGATTCTTAGGGTTATTCGGGGGTAGTAGTGTCTTCCTTGTCAAACCTATATACAACCAGTGTTGGTATGAGTTCGACAGGGTTATATCTCCTGAATAGGTTGTACAAGCTGTTTCTTGAGTGTCTTAATGTTCCCAACTTGTTCCTGGAGCGCATCAGGGCCGAGCCAGAGTTGGTGGAGTACGCTAATACATTATCATGGTTCTGGGAACATTGCAGGGCTTTTTGACTGTTAAATGCATACCATAATGCATCCTCGAAATTCCTCGAAGCATCCAATGCACCAGCATTATTCCTTGAATATCTCAGGGATTCTCCATTGTTCTCCGAATAACCAAGAGTAAGTCCTGAATTCTCTGAATGCCACAGGCTCTTCCCGGAGTTCTTTGAGGAGCCCAATGCTAATCCTGAATTTCTGGAGTGCCACAGGGCTTCATCGGAATTCTTCGAATACATCAATGCCTGCCCTGAATTCTTGGAGCACTGCAATGATTTCTCTGAGTTTTTGGAGCTCTGCAATGCATCTCCAGAGTTTTCTGAAAACCATAGCGCATTGCCTGAGTTCTCTGAATCATAGAGGGCATGACCGCTTAACCCTGCAAAATGCAGCTGGTTTCTCCCGAAGCTAAGGGTGGTTGAATAATCACGCTTTTCAGCATGGATTATTGCACCAAGGCCCCCATATTCTATCTGCTGCATAGGCTCGTAGTTGCCTGTCAAGAGATGATAGGCTGAAGTAGCAATGCCAGCTAGTTTATCATTATCATGGCCAAAATATCCTGCCAAGGCATTAAGGTTGCCTTCATAAGCCTTAGCAACAGTCTTAACCAGCCTTCTCAGGCTGCATCCTTTCTTGTTATCATAAGCCCTTTCTATAAGGCGTATGAGCTTTTTTTCCTTTTTCAATGTAGCTGCATCCTTTGGTGCTGCGATAGCTTCAGATTCCGAGCCATCTGCGAGTTTCCTCTTGACTATCTCCATATATTCTGGTGTACGTAACTCTGCTAATTGCTCTGCGATAGAATCTGAGAATTCCCTGCTATAGTCACCTGCTCCTGTAATATGATGATTTGTTTCGTGAATCCATGTCTTTACAAGTTTTTTCTCATTTCCCTTAGCTAATCTTGCCCTCTTTATGCCGATAAATCCCTCTTCTAAACCTACATGCACGCCAGTAGTGTCATTTACCTCTCTTCCTGATTTAGACAGCTTAGCACGATACACCTTTATTTCAGGAGGAGAGCTTAACCCTTTAATCTTCAGCTCTGGCAAGGCAGCTATCCTTGCTTTTTCCTCTATACTTAAATCGTTATAATCAACCCAGTCATAATACTCGTCTTCCCTCAGTTTCTCAGCAGACATGACTCCATTATTTGCCAGGAAACGAGTAACATCACGATGCAGCCTTATGACTTTATTAGCGCCTTCAGCATCCTTGTTTAGGTCTTCATCGTCACAAGCCAGCAAGGCATTCTTACCATACAAATTCTCGAATGCCTGCTGCCATAATCCTGCGTTATCAGCATTAGAAATATGTCCCAAAGCCACATATTCTTCATACAGCTTATCCCTGTCTTCTGCTGCATTCAATATTTTTCTAATAACATCCACATTATCACAGCTTCCCAATAACTCCGCTACCTCTGAGAGGAACGCATTTCTGTTCACATCATCCCTGTCCGGAGAGATAGCATTAATCCCCAGGTCATAGCTGAACAATGATTCTATTGGCTTGAAATAAACCCCTTTGACAAAGAGCCATCTTTCTTTAACATGCCTGTCAATGATTCCAGGCACATATCTCTCTTCATCATCTGCAGCTAACCTGTACAATTCCTCATAATCATCATTGAAGTAAAGTACCTTCCTTGGAAGCTGGAATACTTCTCTTACAAGCGCGTCTGGAGGAGCAGTAAAGATTGTTCTTGAGCCTTTCGGGTCAAAGCCGTTCTCAGTCAGGACGTAGCATAGGTACTCGATAGTCTCTCCTTCATCAGCCTCAGCCCTGCCGATAGTAGGCCTTGCTTCCCAGTTCCTTGACTGAAATCTTACATCTACCCCCTGTCTTAATGAAGCTATGGCAACCAGCTTGAGGCCTTCCCCAAACTTGCCCCCGCTCTTCGGGTCATCTGCTTTTGTGCTGAGCAGGAATCTCAAGTAAGCAGGTGAATAGCCCTTTTGGCTGTCATCCTCAAAATAGATTTCCTCAACACCTTTTGAAGGGTCTGCTTCCAGAAAGTCGACATACCTGCCCTCCTGCTTAAGCTTTACTTCTGCTGTGGTTCCTTTGCTGTCAGCAGGAAGATGATTTGCAATAGCATCCAGTACTATACGCTCAATCCCCCAGTTCTTCCTCCATTCCAATGGGAATGAGGTATGGATAGTCTCTGGTTCCTTAGTCATCTTGCAGAATCCTCTTTAATTAATCTTTGTTTTGTAGCAAACTCAATAAAATGGCTTTTATTTCTAAAGCGGCCATCCCTGATTAGTTCCTCGACTGCCTTAATTGTATCTTCTTCCATTGATACAGAAACCTTTATCTTCATAGTAAAAGGTAGTAAGAATTGCTACTATTTAAATCTTTCGGTTTTTATTACTAAATAGTAGTTAAAAAACAAATGATAAGGCATGAAGCCAGGTCTAAAAAGTTCCTGAAGACAATAAGAAAAAAATAAAAAATATTTAGAATTAATTTACTAGGATCAAAGAATTAGAACCTTCTTCTTTTCCTGTAACATTCCCTGCAATAAACAGGCTTGCCTTCTCTAGGCTTGAATGGAACTTCGCATTCACTGCCGCATTCAGAGCAAGTTGCTTTATGCATTTCTCTCTGGCCGAAGTTTCCTCCGCCCCTGTTAAAATCTCCCATTGTTTTCGTTTCCTCCTTAACATAAAGAAACAGTGTTTCTTGTATGTTGTTCAGGCTGGTGAATGATAAGCGGTTTATAAAGCTTCTTATCTTTAGAGGACAATAACCGCAACCTTTATAAACCAATATTAACTTCTTTGCTCTAAGAGAGAGGAGAGAAGGAAAAATGTCTTTTCTCAACTAATGAAAGTTGTTATACAATGAAAGGTAAGCTAAAAGCAATCCCTTCCAGCTTAAGGGAAAAGAAACGTTATGTTGCTTTTGAGGTCTTATCAAAGGATAAAATGGACATAGACTCAATAAAAAGAGCAATAGAAACTTCATTGAAGGAGTATGCAGGCTTGTTAGGGGTATCAAAAGCTAATCTATACGTTCTAAAGGATAAATTCAATCAAGAAAAGAACAGAGGAATATTAAGGGTAAATAACAGGATGCTGGAGCATCTAAAGGCTTCTTTAGCTTTGATAAAAGAGATTGAAGGAAAAAAAGCTGTAATTCATGCTGTAGGAGTATCAGGAATACTTAAAAAAGCTGAAAAAAAATATTTAGCAAGCTAAAATAAAAAAACAAAAAGGTGATTCGAAAATGGAAGCAATGCCGCATCAATTAATGGGTTATGACAGAACAATAACAATGTTTAGTCCTGATGGAAGACTATTGCAGGTTGAGTATGCAAAGAAGACAGTGAGACAGGGCTCAACTGCCATTGGAATAACATGTTCTGATGGTGTCCTGCTGGTCGCAGATAAAAGGATTGTTGATTCATTGGTTGTGCCTGAAACTGTTGAGAAAATCTATCAGATAGATGAGCATATTGGCGCTACAGCATCAGGAATCCTCTCTGATGCCAGGGTCTTAATCGAACGTGCGCAGGTCAAGGCGCAGCAGCATAGGGTAACATATGACACAGAGATTGATACACTGACTATTGTAAAAGACATCTGCGACCTTAAGCAGATATGCACCCAGTCAGCAGGCCTAAGGCCATTTGGTGTCTCTGTCCTGGTAGCAGGCATTGACGGCAAAAAACCCAAGCTGTTTGAAACAGACCCAACAGGAATCTTTTTCCAGTACAAGGCAACAGCTATTGGTGAAAATGAGGTTGAGATTGAGGATATATTGCATAAGGATTATCATTCAGATATGACAATTGAGCAGGCATTAGAATTATCCATCAAGGCACTGAAAAAGGCCCTGGGCGGCAACTTCAGTATTGACAGGGTAGATGCCGCGTGCATAAATGTTTCAGATAAGAAATTCAGGAAAGTGGCGAGAGAGCAGTTGGATAGGGTAGCAGGAGGAAAGCTCCCAAAGAAGAGGAAAAAATAAATGGTTAGTGTTGATGAATCAAAGATAGCAAAGCTAAAAACACACGGCCAAAATTTTGAGATACTCATCGACACAAACAAAGCCTTAGCCTTTAAGCAAGGCGCGCAGATAGACGTGAGGGATATCTTAGCAATCCCAACAGTGTTCAGCGACGCAAAAAAAGGCGAAGAAGCCTCAGCAAACGCTATGAGGTCAATCTTCAAGACTGAGGATCCGTTAGATGTTGCAAAGATAATCATACAAAAAGGAGAGATTCCGTTAACAACAGAATACAAAAACAGACTGAGGGAGACAAAGAAGAAGCAGATAATAAACCTGATTCATCGCAATGCGGTTGACCCAAAAACCCATTTACCGCATCCGCCGGCAAGGATAGAAGCTGCAATGGAGGAAGCAAAGGTAAGGGTTGATGAGTTTACAGACACAAACAAACAGATGCAGGAAGCCTTAAAGAAAATAAGGCCGATAATCCCGATAAAATTTGAGGTCAAGGAAATAGCATTCAAAATTCCTGCAGCGTGCGCAGGAAAAGCCAATCCAATTGTAAAATCCTTTGGAAAGCTGCTCAGGGATGAATGGCAGCGAGACGGCTCATGGGTGGCTGTTATTGAGCTTCCTGGAGGTTTAGAGGAGGATTTTTACGGAAAGCTTAATGCTTTATGCCATGGCGAGGTTGAAACAAAGGTGCTAAAGATCAAATAGGAGTGATTTAAATGGGAAAACTAATAGCAAAAGAAAAAGCAATTGTGGTTCCTGGAGAGGTGCTGGCAGAAGGGATGGACCATCTGCCGGGAAGTGGGACTTACAGGGAAGGAGAAAGGATCCTTGCTGGGAAGCTTGGATTGACATACATAGATGGAAGGACAATAAAACTGATCTCATTGTCAGGGAGATATATTCCAAAAAGGAATGACACAATTATTGGAAAGGTGACCGATGTTCTTATGTCCGGCTGGCGCATAGAGATAAACAGCCCATACACAGCTATGCTGTCTATGAAAGACGCTACATCAGACTTCATAGCCAAGGGAGCAGACCTTACCAAGTACTTCAACCTTGGAGATCATCTGGTTACAAAGATAGTAAATGTAACCAGCCAGAAACTTGTTGATGTTTCTATGAAAGGGCCTGGCCTGAGGAAGCTGCATGGAGGAAGGATATTGGAGGTAAACACAAACAAGGTGCCTAGAGTCATAGGCAAGCAGGGCAGCATGGTCACTATGATAAAGGATGCAACTGGCTGCAGAATCACTGTCGGCCAGAACGGCTTGATATGGATTGACGGCGAGCCAAAAATGGAATTGACCGCTGTTAAGACAATACAGAAGATAGCGGAAGAATCGCACTTAAGCGGATTAACAGACAAGATAAAAGCATATCTGGATAAAGAGACTAAGAAATAGGTGATTATGATGGCTTATGAAAAACGAGCGCATGGAAGGGGATTTGACGATTTAAGGGAGATTACTGCAAAGGTTGGCGTGATACCCAGAGCAGACGGCTCTGCTTATTTTAAGATCGGAGGGACAGCAGCCTATGCAGCTGTTTACGGCCCGAGAAATCTTTACCCAAGATTCCTGCAAAACCCGCAAACCGGCATTCTAAGATGCCATTATAACATGATGCCTTTCTCAGGCAAAGGGGAGAGAGTAAGGCCTGGCGGCTCAAGGCGTTCAAAGGAAATCTCATTGGTTACAGAGAAGGCAATAACGCCTGTTCTAAACCTTGAGGATTACCCTAACTCAGTAGTTGATGTGTTTATTGAGCTGCCTGAGACAGCAGCCGGCTCAAGATGTGCAGGCATTTGCGCAGCTTCAATGGCTTTAGCAGACGCTGGCTTAAACATGAAGGATTTAGTAGCTGCTATTTCTGTCGGCAAGGTTGGTGACAAGATTGTTGTTGACCTTAATACTGAGGAAGAAGCCTATGAAGACGGCTCAGTTGATATACCAATAGCAATGCTTCCAAGTAATGGCAGGATAACCTTGCTTCAGATGGACGGCGAGCTAAAGAAAGAAGAGTTAATGCAGGCGCTTGAAAAGGGCAAAAAGGCATTACTGAAGATATATGATATTCAGAAGAATGCGTTAAAAGAGAAATACCAGGTGGAAGAAAATGTATAGAGACTTAAAAGAACATGTTATAAAATTGCTCAAAGCAGACACAAGATTAGACGGCAGAAAGCCTTTAGAGTTCAGAAAACCAGTAACAGTGGAATATGGGGTATCTAAGACAGCCGAAGGCTCTGCTAAAGTTAAGATAGGCGGAACAGAGGTTATTGTTGGTGTTAAATTAGAGATAATGGAGCCCTATCCTGATACACCTGACAAGGGCACAATTATGGTTGGTGCAGAGCTGCTGCCGTTATCAAATCCCGAGTTTGAATCCGGGCCGCCAGGCATACAAGCAATAGAGCTTGCAAGGGTTGTTGATAGAGGAATTCGTGAAAGCAAGGCGCTTGACTTTAAGAAACTCTGTATTAAAGAGGGTGAAAAGATCTGGTGCGTTGTGATAGACATATGCTCAATAAATGATGAAGGAAATCTGTTAGATGCTTCTGCTCTTGCAGCATTAGCAGCATTAAAAGATGCCAGATTTCCAAAATTTGATGGAGATAAGGTTGACTATGCAGAGAAAACAGATGAAAAGCTTCCTCTATCAAGAGAGCCACTGCCTGTTACAGTGATAAAGATTGGGGATAATTTTATTGTTGACCCTTTAACAGACGAAGAAAAGGTCATTGAGGCCAGACTGACTGTAGCTTCAACAAAGGAAGGAAATCTCTGCGCAATGCAGAAAGGCGGTGATGCGCCGTTAACAACAGACGAAATCTCAAAAATGGTTGATATTGCTGTAGATAAAGCTAAGGAACTGCGGGGTGCGTTATAATGGCTGAGGAAGAATTAAAGCACACAAAATATGAAAAATCAAGGATTATCGGAAGCAGGGCTTTGCAGATATCAATGGGCGCTCCATTTTTAGTAAAGGTTAGCGAGAAAAAACTGGAGGAAATTAAGTTCAACCCGGTAGAGATTGCAAAGCTTGAGTATGCTGAAGGAATAATTCCAATAACTGTGAAGAGGCCTTTGCCTCACGAGATTTAATTTTTATTTCTTATTTTTACCATGGAAAACACTATAACAAAAGAGAAGCTGGAGAAATACTTTAAGGTCACAGAAGAAGCTCTTTCTGCTGCAGAGACTTCAGGAAATAAAACTGAGCTGGTTAAAGAAAGGGAAGATATGCTTGATATGATTAAACGCTATATCTCTGATGCAAAACACTTTTATGAGAAAAATGATTTTGTAAATGCGTTTGCAGCCTTAAATTATGCACACGGCTGGCTAGATGCTGGCGCAAGGTTAAGGATATTTGATGTGCATGATAGTAAGTTGTTTACTGTTGACTAGTTCTAAGAAAAAATCCAACCACCCACGGCGGGTCGACGGTCAAAGTTCGCTACGCTCACTTTGCCCTACTCGGCATCCCGTAGGGAGCAACCCCTGCCTCGCCGACCGCTGTGGTTGGATTTTTTCTAAAAACCAACAACAATGGCGCTGGTCGGCCGGGGGTTGCCCCCGCGACGTGCGAGTGAGCTCGAGTGGAATGGCGAGCGAGTCTCTCGCGAGCCTCGCAAGTCACAGCGAACTCGCTCACATTCCAGTGGGTGGCCGACGAGGAGCGAAGCGACGACAGCCGCCATTATTGTTGTTGGTTTTTGAATTGTCAAATTGTTCTTGCAATCAACATAACCTTTAAATACTAGCATTTTTCCTAGTTTACCGTTAGAAAATGAGCGGAAAAGAAAAAGTAGCAGAAATAAGAAAGCACATTGATAGGATAGATAATGTCATAATAAATGCTTTAGCTGAAAGAATGTCATTAATGCCGGATGTAGCTAAGCACAAGAAAGAGCATAATATTCCAATTACTGACGAAGAAAGAGAGATTGCTATTATGGGCAAATTAAAGAAGATAGCAGCTGAGCATGGTCTTGATAAGAGCTTTGTTGAAGAGGTTTTCTTGAGTGTTTTTAACGAGTCTAAAAGGATTCAATCCGAGATTATTGAAAAGAAGTAATTTATTCTTTATAATTAGTTAATTTTTTTAATTTGAGCAGATTATCTCCTTTAAAATGGTAATTGCATTTGATAAAACCTTGGCTGACGCTTTAAGGGAGATAGGTTTTAGTGAATCTGAAGGAGTTCATTTAGAAGAGGTAGTTTATGATGGAGAAGTACACTTGAGTGAACTTTCTCCTGAGGAGCAAGAATCTTTATTTGCTAGAATAGGCAGAGCCTATGGTGAAGTATTCAACCAAGTCACTCTTTGTGGAAAATCTTGGGACGTTCCACACCTTAGAAATCTTAGTGATTTCATCAGTCATATAACGACTAATGTTAGAAAATATAGCCAGTATGGTATTGAATATAGAATTCATTTTTGGCAAGGAGAAAGAGGTTTTGTGGTTGGGATAGAACAAAAAGGCAGGGGATTTGAAGCTAAGAGAGTAGATTCAGAAAGAATTGCAAGTAGTTATGGAAATGGTTTTAATTTCTATAGGGCGTGTTCTCCTTATATCTTCTTTGATAGCCCCTCTGATGCAAGAATTGTTTATATGCAATGGTCTGGTTAGGGCCTCTTATAAGTCCCTGGCTTCATAAACACCTTATTGATTCTTACAGCAATACCTTTGTCTTTCCCTAGAATCTTGTTGTAAACTAATTCAGCCCTTCCGACAGCAACTAACTCATTCTTTAGAGTCATTACAGCCACTAGCTGGTCTTTCTCAATATTCTCTAATCTACTTACACCTGGAATCTTTAAGTCAGAACCGTGGCATAAGCTGTCAACAGTACTGTCAAAAACCCAGATCTTGGGCAGATGGCTTACAGCAGCTTCCATTGGCTGTATGCAGTGCCTTAGGTATTTCTCATTGTTTTCATTCTTCCAATACCAATACGCATCTTTTAGGTCATGCAGAGTAACTAAAGAATCTTCATCAAAAGGCCCTGCTTTTGTCCTGCGCAGAGAAGCCATATGAGCTCCACAGCCAAGCTTTTTGCCAATGTCATCGCAAAGTTTTCTTATGTAAGTTCCAGCTTCACACCCAACCTTGAACAGAACATCTTTTCCATCAATCTCGAGAATATCAATATAATAAACCTCTCTTATTCGTTCAACCCTTTTAACAGCAGACTTTAGTGGAGGCAGCTGTTTTATCTTTCCAACAAATCCACCGATAACCTTTTTCAGCCTGTCTTCTTTAACATCACCATGAACATGCATTATGCAAACATATTCTTTTCCAGCTTTAAGCAGGGTTTGAACTATTCTTGTAGCTCTGCCTAGAGCAATAGGCAAAACACCAGTAACATTCGGGTCTAAAGTGCCTGAATGGCCTGATTTGTTTATTTTTAGGATATCCTGCACAAAAGCGCTTACCTCATGGCTTGTCGGGCCTTCTGGTTTGTCGATGTTAATAATGCCGTAGTCAATTAACTCTGGAACAGCTCTTTTATCTGGCTCAGAACCTAGTTCTGAATCTGTTTCTGACTCTTTTTTTACAAGAACTTCTCTCTTTACTTTTTCAAAAGGTGATTTGCTCATATTAATTAGAAAACGTTATTTAGTAGAAAAAGGTTACTGTTTAACAGGCTCTTTAGGCTCTTCCTTCTTAACTTCAGGCCTCTTCTCAGCTGGCTTCTCTTCCTTAACTTCTTTTTTCTTCTTTAAAGCTTCTGTTTCTTTGTCAAGCTTGCTCAGGGCTTTCTTTATCTTTTCTTCACCCTTTTTTACTTCTGCCTTTTCTTCGGTTTTAGCTTCTTTTTTCTTCTCTGCTTTCTCTTCTTTCTTAGCTTCCCCTTCTTTCTTTTCCTCTGTTTTCTTTTTCTTCTCTTCCTTAGGCTTTTCAACAGGAGCACCAACTAATTCAACAGTAACCATGCCTTTATCATCCTTAGAGCAATTAACCTTAACCTTATGAGGAGGATTCTGGATTCCATGCTTCCATAATTCCTTGTTAATGTATTTGCCAAGCTTAACTGTTTCAGCCTTCATATGTTTAGCAGCAAACTCTTTAACAGCCTTAACTGCCTTGTTTGTTCGTTTCCACTTTGGCGCTTTAAGCCACTCCTTTCTAAGTGGAACTACATAGACTCTTTCAAGGACAACTTTCTTCTCTTCTTTTTTCTTCTTTTTCTCTTCAGCCATTTTTTATCTCGTGATTGTTAAGCGTGATTCTTAGCCCCTGGGTGGGACAGTGATATTAAATTTGCAAGCAAATTTATGGCTTGCCTATGTTTATTTAGTAGTGGGGAGGTCTATGTTGGCGAAGCCAACTACGCTTTCGACTTAGTCCTCCTCCAGCTTCTCTTAAGGCTTGTATGCCTTCCAGGATGAACTCTGCGACCTTTGCCGTATTTCTTGAATACAGTCCAAAAAGGAGCCCATCTGGTATGGCTATGCACCTTAGTTAACCTTTTCTTCCTGCTTGGATGTTTGTAACGTGCCATTTTATCTGCGTTTTATCGTGAAATCCTTTTTCTTTGACTCCATCTGCTTTAACAATTCCTTTAATTGATCATCAGTTACTTTTTGGGTTATCTTGCCTGACTGCATTAGTTGTCCGAGCACAACCAAAACCTGGACAGCCTTTTCAGGGTGCGCTGCCTTAAGGTTTCCATAACGCTGCAAAGCCTCTTTTGTGAAAAACTGCTTTACAGCAGCTTCAAGCTGCTGAATCTGCTGCTGGAGTTGGGCTTCTTCCTGAGCTTGCTGCTGCATGGCTTGCTGCTGTTTTTGCTGCAATTCCTGCAGTTTTTTCTTTTTCAGCTCTTCAAGCTCATCCATTTTTACTTTGCTTCTTCAGGCTTAGCTTCCTCTTTTTCAGGACCTTCTTTTTGTTCAGTTTTTTCCTCTTCTGCCGGCTTTGGTTTAGCCTCTTGTTTTGGTTTTTCTTCTTTATGCTTCTCTTTTGTCTCTTTAACTTCAGTGGCTGGTTTAGCTTCAGCCTTAGGAGCTTGCTTAGCTTTAGGCTTAGCCTCAGGTTTTGGCTTCTCTTCAGCCTTAACCTCTTTTTTAGGGCCTTTTAGTTTAGTAGCAATCTTATCCAAAAACTTCTTGCCTTTTGGAGTTATGATCCTGCCTTTGTGAATGCCTATCTTGCCCTGCCTTAGGAATTCAGCTTTTTCAAGCTGCTGAAGAATCTTCCTGATAACATTGCCGGAGCCTTTGTAGAAATGCTCTGCTTTAGCACCGCGGTTCTTTTTGCTGCCGTACATGCCTCTAAGCTTAGAGACACCGATTGGACCAAACCTGTAAACCTTTCTAAGAACAGCTGCAGCCCTGACATACCACCAGTCATTCCTGGCAGGAGGCCTTTCCTTAGAATGTCCTGTCTTAATAAATAAGGCCCATGCTGGCGGCTTTATAGCTTCTATTTTCTGAAGCTCTTTAGCAGCTTCTTCTACAAGTTCAGTTGCATCAATATCATATATTATTGCCATTTAATTAACACCTTCATGCCTTGCGGCATTAGAGCGGTTAATTTGCGTTAACCGGGAGATTAGGAAATATGATTGCTTTAAAAAGATTTCTATTGGAAAAGTAATTCCTTACAATAACCTGTGTCTGCGCCCGATTTAGCGTGGATTTGGATTGAATCTCTTCTGTTTGCAGAATATTTTTATTATTTTACAGTAGTTAAAAAGAAAACATTTAAATAGTTCTGTCAATAATCGTATTTAATATGGACTCTTTAATTGATGTCATGCAGAGAATTGAACTATTGGGCGTAGATTTGTCCATGGAAAAGGTTATTCAAGAAGCAGATGGGCATTATGAAACAATAGAAGATTGTACTAGGTACCATGAACAGGAGACTGTAGAGGCTGAGGTATGGGTTGAGGATCAGCCTAGAATAACTGAACCAGATATTGAGAGAGGAGAAGCAGCAAGGGCTGAATTAAAAAAGATTTTCGAATCTTCAGAATGGTCTTGTGCAAGATATGCAGCTGGATGCCTTTTGGGTATAGGTAATGAACTGGAGCAACAAGCTGGTTCATGGTTAAATGAATTAGAGAATAGATTATCCGCTGCTACTAATCCAGAAGAGAGGTATAATGTAGAAGAAGACCTAGGAGGGTTTTATGAAACCAGAGCAGCCAAATTTTGGCATGATTCATATGATATACAAGCACGTGCTAGTGGAGTTAGGAGAAGAGCCGGGAAATTGCTAGGCATAGATGAAGCTGATATCCTTGGCCATGAATTATTAATTGATAAACGTTTAGGTCAAACCTTCGAGGAAGGGCAAGTGCAGAGGGTCTATGATTCTGCACAAGTCCCTAAATATAGAGAACTAGCTTCAGAGCTGTTAGGCATAAAAAAGGGGGATTATTTAGCCCGTGAGTTACATCTCGGTGAAAAATTAGAACCAGCTAAACTAAAACAAGTATACGACTCCGCAACAAATTCTCAAGACAGGAGATTAGCTGCGGAATTATTGGGTTACTCTAGGGTAAGATTTTTGGCTCATGAACATCCAATTACGACTTTAGCTGTGGTCGGAACTTTAAGCGCGATTGGTATTGCAGGGGTAGCTTTCAGTTTGGGGTATATAGTAGGTGAATGCTTATTTAAATAAAATTTTTTCTAAAAAATGGCCTTAGGGCAAATTGAATATAATGCTTTCTATACAAAAAACCCAGAATTTTGAGGATAGAAAGAATTATATTCCCAAATTCTGAAGTCTACAACATGAAATATCAACCTTTTTAAACCAATTCTTTATCCCAATACTTACTAAAATGATACAATTCATGGAAAAGCCGTATAAGGCAGAACAAGTAAGGAAAATACTTAATCCAGTTGTGGATAAGTGGTTTTTTAGCAGATTCAAAACCTTCTCACTGCCTCAGTTGTATGGTGTTATGGAGATTCATTCAAGGAATAATATCCTTGTTTCAGCTCCAACAGGAGCAACAAAGACTTTAACTGCGTTCTTATCTATTCTGAATGAGTTAATTGATTCTTCTGAAAAAGGAATTTTGCAGGATAAGATATATTGTGTTTATGTAAGTCCATTAAGGGCATTAAGCAATGATATTCATGTCAACCTTACTGAGCCATTAAAGGAAATGGAAGAATTAGCTGGAAAGAAGTTTGGCATTGGGGTTGCAGTAAGAACAGGTGATACTTCAACAAAAGAAAGAACTGCAATGCTGAAGAAACCGCCGCATATCTTGATAACAACTCCAGAATCATTAGCAATAATGTTAACTTCAATAAAATTCAGGGGTCATCTAAGGAATGTTGACTGGTTTATTGTCGATGAAATACATGCTTTGGCAGAGAATAAAAGAGGAGTTCATTTATCGTTATCAATGGAAAGATTATCTTATCTGACACCGCATACAACAAGGATTGGTCTGTCAGCTACAATAGCGCCTATAGAAGAGATAGCTAAATTCCTGGTTGGCTGCAAAAATGGAAAAGAAAATCCATGCAAGGTTGTTGATGTCCAGTTCTTGAAAAACATGGATTTAAAGGTTCTGAGCCCTGTTCCTGATTTGATTGATACAGAACATGGCCAAATGCACCAGAGGATGTATGAATTAATAGACGATTTAATACAAAATCATAAGACAACTTTAATCTTCACAAATACAAGAGCAGCAACTGAAAGGGTTGTAGACCATCTAAAAGAAAAATTTCCCAAGAATTATTCTGAGAACATCGGAGCTCACCACGGCTCTTTGTCAAAGAGATTAAGGCAAACTATAGAGGGCAAACTGAGAAAAGGAGAGCTAAAGGTGATTGTAAGCAGCACATCATTAGAGCTGGGTATTGATATTGGCTATATTGATTTGGTTATCTGCTTAGGCTCTCCAAAATCAGTTGCAAGATTCCTGCAAAGAGCAGGCCGTTCTGGACATAGACTGCATGACACAGTTAAGGCAAGAATCATTGTTTTAGACAGGGACGATTTAGTAGAGTGCGCTGTTTTATTGAAATCAGCTATTGAAAAGAAGATAGATAAAATCCATATCCCAACCAACTGCTTGGATGTCCTGGCACAGCAGATAGATGGAATGGCTATTGAGCAAAAATGGGATTTAAACGAGTTATTCAAGGTAATAAAGCAGAGTTACTGCTACCATAAATTAGATAGAAAGGATTTCATGGACGTTATCGATTACTTAGCTGGAAAATATATCAGCCTGGAAGACAGGCATATCTATGCTAAGATATGGCATGATGAAGAAACAAATATGATTGGAAGAAAAGGGAAAATGGGCAGAGTCATTTACATGACTAATGTTGGCACAATACCAGATGAAACAAAAATAAAAGTAAAGGTTGGTGATCAGATTGTTGGCTCAATTGATGAGGCTTTTTTAGAAAGATTACGCAGAGGAGATGTTTTTGTTTTAGGCGGGGATAAATACCAGTTCCTGTATGCAAAAGGAACAGTTGCTTTTGTAGCAGCTTCCACTTTCAGGCCGCCAACAATACCGTCCTGGTTCTCAGAAATGCTGCCTTTAAGCTTTGATTTAGCCTTGGATATTGGCAGATTCAGGAAATTAACAGGTGAAAAGTTCTGTTATGGAAAAAAGAAGGAAGAAATAAGCAAATTTATCAATGATTACCTCTATGTTGATAAGAATGGTGCTGAATCTATATACAATTATTTCTATGAGCAGTATAATTATGCGCAGGTTCCATCAAATACAAGGATAATCGTGGAGCATTACAAAGATGACAGGGCAAACTATGCAATATTCCATTCATTATTCGGCAGAAGGGTCAATGACTGCTTAAGCAGGGCAGTAGCCTTTGCAGTTTCAAGAACACAGCACAAGGATGTTGAGATAAGTGTTAATGACAACGGTTTTTATATTGCTTCTGAGCAGAAAATTAACATAATGCCTGCTTTCAAACTGCTCAAATCAAAAGAGCTCAATAAAATAATGGACATGGCAATTGACAGGACAGAGGTATTAAACAGACGCTTTAGGCACTGTGCAACAAGGGCTTTAATGATTTTAAGAAGCTATAAAGGCCATACAAAAAGGGTCGGAAGACAGCAGGTTGCGTCTACAATTTTAATTAATGCAGTAAAGCGAATTGACCCAGACTTTAGCATCCTAAAAGAAGCCCGGCGTGAGGTTTTAGAGGATTTGATGGATATAGAGAGTGCAAAAAAGGTTTTAGAGGATATTGAAAAAAAGAAAATAAAAGTGGAAGAGGCCAATACAACTATACCAAGTCCGTTTGCATTCAATTTAATAATACAGGGCTATACAGATGTTTTCAAGATAGAAGATAAAGTAGAATTCTTACGTAGAATGCATCAGAATGTTCTGGCTAAGATTTCATTAAAGAAAAAGAAATAGATTTAAATAAATCAAATATAAGTTACATTCTATGATAATCGGCGTTACAGGCAGCTTTGCCTCAGGAAAGACAACAGCAGCAAATATGTTCAGGGAACTAGGTTACTCTGTAATTGATGCAGATAAAATAGGTCATGATATTCTCAAGAAAGAAGCTTATGGCAAGGTTGTAAAAGCATTCGGTAAAGAAATTCTTAAGAAAAATAAGCAAATCAATAGAAAAAACCTTGGAAATAGGGTATTTAATGATAAAAATCAGTTAAAAAAACTCAATAAAATAACCCATCCGATAATTTTTAAAAAAATTAGAGAGAGAATTAAAAAAATAAAATCAAAAAAAATAATCATTGATGCTGCTGTTTTAATAGAAGCAAAATGGTATAAGGTTTGTGATAAGGTTGTTGTTATTAAGATCAATAAAAGTAATCAATTGAAAAGGGCAAAAAACAAGGAATATGCTGAATCAATAATAAAAAACCAATTGCCTCAAAATAAAAAACTTAAATATGCTGATTTTGTAGTCGATAATAATAAATCCTTAAATAACGCAAGAAAACAGATAATTGGCATATTGGAATCCTTTAATTAAAGCAAAACATTTAAATATATATAATCAGAACTCAATAATATGAAAATGAAAAAATCAATACTCAAAAAAATGCATGAAATGCCTATGCCGATGAAGAAGATGCATCCTCACAGGAAAAAGATAGTCTTTGAGGGGGTGATGGTGTCTTTGCCGTTAGCTGCTACGTTTGTCTGGTACAGTTTCCTTATACTCTCTTCAACACCAGTAGCGGGCGCTGGAGCAAGGTTTGCGCCAAGCAAGATAGAAACACTGGTGCTGTTCATTCTGCTGTTCATTGTTGCCTACTCTATATTTCTTGTATTTGAGATAAGGCACCTAAAGAGGAGATGGGATAAAGCCGGTAAAAAATGAAGGTTGCTGTTTATCCTGGTTCTTTTGACCCTGTTACAAACGGTCACTTGGATGTTATAAAGAGAGCATTAAAGATATTTGGTAGGGTGATAATCGCAGTGGGAGAAAACCCCCAGAAAAAGACCTTGTTCTCAGTTGAGGAAAGAGTAGCGATGTTAAAAGCAGCTACAAAAAAGATAAAAAATGTGGAGGTTGAGCATTTTAATGGGTTACTGATCACCTATGCTAAGAAGAAAAATGCTTCAGCAGTTATACGCGGATTAAGAGCTGTTTCTGACTTTGAGAATGAGCTGCAATTAGCATTGATGAACAGGAAGATGGACCCAAAGATAGAGACGGTATTTATAATGACAAGAGGAATGTACTGCTATCTTAGTGCATCAATAGTTAAAGAAGCTGCCTGCTTAGGCGGAAACCTTAAAGGCATGGTGCCGCCCATAGTGCAGAAGAAGTTAAAAGAGAAATATAAAGCTTAGTAGTCAATCAACCTGGTTTGTTTCTCTTTCCTTGGCTCAGGGTACCAGAATATCCTGCCTTCGTAATTCTTTAGCTTTACTCCAGTTTTCTTGTGCTCTGCATACTTGGGCAGTATGGGAATCTTTCCGCCGCCGCCAGGGCTGTCAATTATGTAATGGGGCACGCACATTCCAGAGGTAAAGCCAACCAAACTTTTGATAATATCAAGACCAGCCTTAACCCTTGTCCTGAAGTGGTTAGTTCCTTTTGTCAGGTCTGCCTGGTATATATAATATGGCTTGACCCTGACAGTAAGCAGCTTCTGGACAAGCTCCTTCATTACCTTAGGTGTATCGTTAACGCCCTTTAACAAAACACTCTGGTTGCCAACAGGTATTCCAGCATCAGCAAGCATCTCGCAGGCTTTCTTTGCTTCTTTTGTAATTTCTCTTGGATGATTAAAGTGGGTATTGATATACAATGGCTGGTAGCTCTGAAGCATATCACAAAGCTCTTTAGTTATTCTTTGAGGCAGAGTGCATGGCGCCCTTGTACCTATCCTTATTATCTGAACATGTTTTATCTTCCTTATCTCGCTTAAGATAAACTGCAGACTCCTTGTCGGAAGCAGTAAAGGATCTCCGCCTGATAAAAGAACATCTCTCACCTCTTTATGCTCCCTTATATAATCTATTCCGACCATTAATTGTTTGCGGGTCATTGCTTTGTATGCAACCCCCACCTTGCGCTTACGCGTGCAGAACCTGCAGTACATCGGGCATTGGTTGCTGACCAAAAGCAATACCCTGTCAGGGTATCTATGGGTTAAACCTGGAACAGGGCTGTCCACCTCTTCATGAAGAGGGTCTTCTAAGCCGGTTGAATCCATTAACTCCATCTTATCCGGGATACACTGCCTCCATATTACATCCTCTTTTGTTCTTATCAGGCTTAGATAATAAGGATTAATCTTCATCGGATATTTCTTGATTACAGCCTTAATCTCCTCTACATCAATATCGCACTTGCATATAGAATTTAGTTCATCAACATCAGTGATGCTTTTTTCCAAAAGCTCTTTCCACAGGATATTCTCATCCTTTGTTTCGATTATTATCTGGTCTTTCTCTATTAATGGCATCCCTATACCCCCTCTACCTTAATATTAATCTTTGATTTTATTCCATTTTTTTCCATAGCTGATCTCAAAATGGAATCTATCAAATCAGCATAAGACATTCCAGCTGCTTGGGCCATTCTTGCCAGACCGGCATCAGCAGATATATCCGGATTAGGGTTAACCTCCAGGACATAAGGATTCCCATCTTTGTCTATCCTGAAATCAATCCTGCCATAATCCTCGCAGCCCATTAATGTATATGCCTTTAATGCAATCTTCCTCAGCTTGTCTGCAAGCTTTTCATCAATTTCAGCAGGACATTGAGGTGGTGTATTCTTATAATAATCACTTTCCTCAAGCCATTTCGCAGAGTATGTGCATATATTTGGAAGGTCATCTGACAGCTTGTCAAATAATATCTCGGATATTGGCAAGGCGACAGGATTCCTACCGCCAATAACGCCAACATTAGCCTCTCTTCCGTCAATAAACTCTTCTACTAATGCGGGCTGTTTATACACGTCTAATGTTAAAAACACTCTGCGCATTAATTCTTCTTCAGAATTAACTATTGATTCCTTTTTTATTCCAATGCTCGCATCTTCACTGACCGGCTTAACAATAAGAGGGAACCTGAGTTTTTTATCCAGCTGCACCCTTAAAGAATTGAAGACCTGGAACCTTGGTGTTGGTATTTTGTGGAAAGAAAGTATCTCTTTTGTTCTTGCTTTATTAAGGCAGATAGCTAGGGTTTTATAACCAGAGCCTGTATAGGGAATCTTCAATATATCAAGCATTGCAGGCACGTGAGGCTCAAAAGAGCTTATATTAAAAAATCCGTCGTCGCAGAGATTAAACACAATATCAATTTCATCCTTTAGCTTTCTTAGTTTTTCAAACATATCCAGATTAACATAAATCCTGTTAGTATCATGTTCCAGAGACCTCAATGCCTCTTCTACAGCTATAACATTATCTTCCTGGTCTCTTCCCTCGAAATCAACTGCTAGACCAGCACCCTCCTGTCTCAAACTTGTGTAAAGCAAACCAATATTCATTTTGCACACTTATACCTTTTTAAGGCAAGATTCAGAACTTCGTTAATGATATCATCATAACCCATACCAGCTGTAAAAGCTGCTCGTGGAAACCTGGAATTCTCTTTTGGGTCAGGTATCATTCCAGGCAGTGCATTTAATTCAAGTATATACGGGATGCCGCTTCTGACTCTTATATCAATCCTGCACCAGTCCTTGCAGCCCAGGACCCTATAAGCATCCAAGCAGACCTTTTTTATCTTTGATTCGAGTTTCTTTGATAGTTTTGCAGGGCAGATCAATGGATCATGCTCGCTTTTAGGATTGTCATAAATCCATTTTGCTTCATAGGAATCAAACTTGTTCATATGCCCGGGCAGATTATTAAATTTTATCTCGACAATAGGAAGTATCCTTGGGTCATCATTTCCCAGAATTCCGACAGTAAATTCCCTGCATGCAATAAATTCTTCAACAATTGCTGGCTGCTCATAATCCCTTATCATATTCCCTACCCTGCATCTTAGCTCATTTTCGTTATTTACCAGAGAATTGTTTTTTATTCCTTTGCTTGAGCCTTCCCTTAACGGCTTTACTATCAAGGGAAATTTTAGGTTGGAATTTAATTTTTCAGATGAATTATTAAACACCTGAAATTTGGGAGTAGGAATCCTGTGATACTTTAGAATCTCCTTTGTCCTTGCTTTATCAAGGGTTAAAGCAAGCGTTAAAGGACCGGAGCCAGTGTAGGGAATCCCCAATAATTCGCAAATCGCAGGGATAAATGACTCGCGGCTTTCGCCCTTAAGACCTTCTGCAATGTTAAAAACAATGTCTATCCTATCCTTTAGCTTTTTTAATTTTGAGTAGGCTTTTTCATCAGCCTCAACCAGAATTACGCTGTGACCTGCAGACTTAAGAGCTTTTGAGATGCCTTGGATTGTTTCATCTGCATCGAATTCTGCATATAAATCCTCAGGTTCCCCACTTTTTGGAGAGGCATCCTTTTTTTTGTTAAAAGTCAACGCTACTGTTAAGCTCTCTGTAGTCACCAGATGCCACCCCTGGTAAAAAACAAAGTTGTTTGAATCATCTCTTTTTCGTGTGAAATTTGTAAAAACCTTTGCGCAGAATTGGTATTTAAATGTTTTTATTTTGTTATCTTTCCGACGACAAAATTGCTGAAAATTTTAGTTTTTTTAATTATTTTTTTAAGAAAATTTTTATTTTTTTAATTTCTCGTCGATAAAATGAATTTATTTTTTAGAAGAAATTTAATTTTTATTTTAAAATTGAAAAAAATATTTTATTTTTGGCAGATCATTTTTTCAATGAAAAATTTATTTCTGATGATTATTTTTTCAATGATTAATTATTTTCTACTGATTAAATAATTCTCGAAAGAACCAAGCCGGCAATAGCCCCTATTATCAAGCCCAAAGCAAAATCTCCCACTGTTATATTCCGAAACACCTGGCGTTCCAGCAATGTTTTTCCTTCATCTACAATCTCTGGCGCTTCTATTATATCCACATCAGGCGCTGTTTCTTCTTCCTTTATTTCCTCCCCAGAGTCTGCTCCCTCCTCTTCTGGCTCTGGCTGCGCTGGAGTTTTTTCAGCCTTTGCTGTCTTCCTTTTCCTCGCCTTCCTAGCTGGAGCTTTCTTTGCAGGTTTTGCTTCAATCGCCTTTACCTCTTTCCTTACCCTCTCTAATTCTTCAATCCTTGCTTTAAGCAGTTCTGCCATCTCTTTCTTTGTTCTAGCCTCTAAAAGGCTCTTAGCAAGCTCATTATCCTTATGTATATCCCTAACCCAGTTATGGAAATCATTCTTAAAATCATTTACATGGTGATTAAAGGTAATGTCATCCATGCCTTTAACAGAATTATAGAGCTCTCTGATGTTCCTTATCCTAGCGCCGTTTTTAGCGATGAAATGATGATTAGGGTGGACATCCCCCAACAATGCCCTTTCCATTTTTTCCTTAACCGGCTGTTTTCTTGAGCAGCTTAACCCGCTTATTTATCTCATCAATCATTGCTTTCTTTGTTTTAAGCTTGGAGACCTTGCTTGCAAGAGCAGCATCTCCCACAACATGCTTTATCCATTCGCTAAAGTCATTCTTCCCAGTGTTTACATGGTGCATGAATGTTTCTTCTTTCATTCTTTTTAAAGCAGTCGGCAGCTGCCTTATGTTTTTTACTATCGGACCCCTGTTGACCCAGAAGCACTGCTCTGGTGCAACATCGCCTAACATCCTTTTTGCATGCTCTTTTTTCATTTTAGCTCTTTACCTCCTTTCTTAATTTATCAACCATCTTTCTCAAGATAGAGAGTTCGGTCTCTACCTTGTTATTCATAGCTGAGATTTCCTTTGCCAAATCAGGCATCTTAAAAACATCATTAACCCAATTGCTGAAATCATTTCTGGCTTCATTTACATGATGCTTAAATGTATCTTCTGTCATCTTGCCCAAAGCACTTGCAAGGTCATATAAGCTCTTGAGCCTTTTACCATCCGCAAGAACAAAGTGGTACTCCTCCGGAGCTTCACCAAAAGCCTCTCTTTTTATAGTCACTTCTACCTTCCCAGGTTTCAAGGCCTTCTTTTTGGAACCACCTTTCTTTTTCTTACCCATAAAACCACCTCTTTTAGTTCATTTACCTACTTCCCATTTATAAATTTTATTGTTTGCTAAGTCTAAGCTTTATGTCGTTCATAATATTCATAAAGGCAATGAATGAATCATAAGGGCTATCGTATGGATTAAAGTATTTATGGACATCACCATCATTAAACCATTTTGTGCACATATAATAGAAATGGTCTGATATTTGCAGCTTTCTCCAGTCTTCAATAAGCTTGGCATCATTTGTTTCCTTTACCGAGCTTTCCATTAAATAAAGCTGTTTGATTGCTTCCTGCTGCATTCTATTACCAAGCCATGCTGAAGTATCACGCTCAACATCCGCCCAGCTCACTGGACTGTGGATATCAAGCTCACCAACTGAGTCATATCTTTGGATTGCCTCTGAGAGCGTTAAGAAGTCATTATCAGGATGCTTTAGTATTTCTCCAGGCAGGTGCCTAAGGAATTCAAATATGCCTTTGTCTTCCCATTGATGCTCTCCAAATGTTTCATAGTCCATAAAGAGGTTCACAACATTGCCATTGCCGTTAGCTGCAGAAACCCAGTCTGCAAATTTTGGAGCTGTTAATGGGTAGCCCTCCCATCCCTTTTCAGAAAACCTAAAAGCAATATCATCACTAAGCTTGTAGTTTTTCAGCAATAATTTCATCTTCTTCGTTGTTTTTGGAGTATAGATAAAATTAGGGCTTCTCCACCCTAAGACATGGTCAGCTCCCTCTGCCAAGACCCCTTTATACCCCATTTTCTCTACAATATGAGCTATCTCATTATTGAATATCAATTCTGTGTTCCTGAATATCCTTGGCTTTTGCTTGAAGAGCTTCTTTATTTTCCTGTTATGCTTGTCAACCTGGTCCTTGAATTCATTCTTTGAGTAAAAGAATGATAATGAATGATAGTATGTTTCATCTAAAAACTCAACACAGCCTGTATTTGCCAGGTCAATAAAGCTTTGCAAAACATTAGGATTGTATTCCTCCAACTGCTCAAGCAAAACTCCGCTTAGGCTGTAACTGATCCTGAATCTGCCTTTAAATCGATTTATCAAATCGAGCATAACCCTATTTGCAGGCAGGTAACATTTGTTAGCTACTTTGTTCAGCACCTCCTTATTCTTCTTGCTGTCAAAATAATGGTGATTGTTCCCAATATCAAAAACAGGATATTTCCTCAGCCTGAAAGGCTGGTGTACCTGGAAATAAAAGCATACCGATACCATCTAACCACATCCCCTCTTCATTGTATGACCTGGTTATATATATTTATACATTTCCTTGCTGAATCATCCCAGTTGAACTTTTTAACCTCATTATTGCCGTTTTCTGTTAATGATTCCTGCAAAACATCATGACTTAGGACGGATACTATCTTATTGGCCATATCATCAATATCCCAAAAGTCAGCCTTCAAACAGTGGCTTATAACCTCTGAGACTCCGCTTTGCTTTGAAATCAGAACAGGAGTTCCATTTGACATTGATTCTAATGGAGTGATACCAAATGGCTCTGATACAGAAGGCATTACGTATAAGTCTGCCATTCTGTATGCATCATCTATTTCTTTTCCCCGCAAAAAGCCTGCAAACAGAACCTTATCACTGATTCCAAGCTCAGCTGCCTTTTCTATGATAAACGGGCTCATATCTCCCTTACCAGCGATAACAAACTTTATGTTAGGGTTTGTATCTAAGGCGCGTTTAGCTGCATACAAGAAATAATCAGGACCTTTTTGCAGGGTGATTCTGCCTAAAAAAAGAACCAGCTTGCTGCCCTTTTTCTTTATTTCAGAAATGTCTCGTTGCTCAACAGCATTATGGACAACATGTATTTTATCGGCAGGAACCCCATAATGTTCAACTATTTTGTTTTTTGTGAACTGGCTCACAGCAATTATCTTATCAGCTGCATGCATTCCCTCCCTTTCAACATCGTAAACACGCTGATTGACACCTAAGCCGCCAGTTCTGTCGAATTCGGTTGCATGGACATGAATAACTAATGGCTTTTTTGATAGCATTTTTGCCCTCATCCCGGCTTTGTAAGTCATCCAGTCATGGGCATGGATTACATCAAACCTTTCATGCCTTGCAATTAATTCTGCTTTCTTTGCATACCTTTCAACCTCTGCAAAAAGATTCTTTCCATAGATTTTTGGAGCGTTTTTTGCACCTCCGTGACTTAGTGCTTCCTTAGCATCCTCATATTCCTCAGAAGTCATATAACCCTCTATTGGCGATTCAACACCTTTTATCTTAACCTTTGACAAGCCGCCGGCAGAAATCAGCTTAACATAATCAGCTTTTGCACCCCTTGCATAAGGAACTACAAAGGTTACATCTACCTTGTTATTGCTAAGGCCTCTTGTGAGGCCGTAACATGCTGTTCCTAGTCCTCCTGAACTAAATGGCGGGAATTCCCAGCCAAACATCAAAACCTTCATTCCTATTATTCCTCTTTTTCTATCAAGTCTATTGTATAGCTTACTTTACAATCTTGCTTTTTTACTCAGTATCAATTTATTGTTAGAAACTACCCTTACAGGTGTTTCTCTTAATACAAAGTCCTTTCCTTCCTCGGTTAATTCAAAGATCCTTACATATTCTGAGCTGAAGACCTCATTAGCTAAGCCGCGTCCAATCAAGTAAATTAAATGATTCTCAACAGTTTTCCAGTTAATTCCAGTTTCATTGGAAATATGATTGATGGTGTTTTGGCCGTTAGATAAAAACTTTAAGATGTCGCGACGTATTTCTTTAAATGTTCTTTTTCCGTTTCCATTAAAAGCATTTGACGACGGGGAACTATTTCCTTTAACACTACCAGTAGCCATATTACTATATTCTTTACTAACTTATATTTAAATATTTCGGATAATACTAAGAACCTCTTAGTATGATATGTACAACCTGAACGTAGTTTGGATATAGCTTGATAGTATTAAATGGTGTTACCACAAATCTAGATTACTCCTCCAGAATAGTATGGAAAACTATTTATAGTGCGTAATAGGAGACAGCCTTATGGAGCCAAAAGCTGATTATCTTTTTGAAGCATCCTGGGAAGTATGCAATAAGGTAGGCGGCATATATACAGTTGTTTCTTCAAAAGCGCCACAGATGGTTGAGGTTTACAAAGACAAATTCTTTACAGTTGGCCCTTATTTCCATGAGAAAGCAATAATAGAATTCCAGCCAGGAGTTGCGTCAGATAAATTAAAGCAGGCATTTGGAAAGCTTAAGAAGGAGGGTATAGTTGCTTATTACGGAAAGTGGCTTATCAAGGAAAAGCCTAATGCAATCCTGCTTGATTGTACTAAGTTTGATGAAAAAAATAAGAATAAGATTAAGGGCGATCTATGGGATGATTATGGAGTTGATTCTTTAAACAGCAGCTCAGACTTTGACGATCCTGTTGTGTGGTCAACAGCTGTTGGAAAACTGCTTGAAGAGCTATCCAAAGTTCTTAATGGAAAGATTGTTGGGCAGTTCCATGAATGGCTTTCTGGCGCAGGCTTGCTTTATATGGAGCAGAACAACATCAAGGTCTCGTCTGTTTTTACAACTCATGCCACTGTGCTTGGAAGGACTTTGGCAGGCAATAACCAGGATTTGTATGGCATGTTAGGCAATATGAATCCTGATGAAGAGGCAAAAAAATATGGGGTTCAGGCTAAGCATGGCGTGGAAAAAGCATGCGCCCAAAATGCAGATGTGTTCACAACAGTAAGCGAGATAACTGCAATGGAATCGGAGCACATCCTGGGAAGGAAGCCTGATGTGTTGCTGCCTAACGGGCTTGATTTTGACAAGCTGCCTAACCTGGAAGAAATCCCTGTTAAACATGGAAGATATAAATCAAAGATCAAGGAGTTCACAAGACCGTTTTTCTTTCCATACTACACCTTTGATGATGAAAATACCCTCTTTTACTATATCTCCGGAAGATACGAGTTTAGGAATAAAGGATTAGATGTAACAATAAGCGCATTAGCTAAGTTAAACGACAAATTAAAGAAAGAAAAAAGTGAGAGGACAATTGTTGTGTTTTTCTTTATTCCAGCGGGTGTCAAGACTGTTAACCTTGGTGTCCTGGAGAACAAAGCCTTGTTTGAGGATATGCAGGATTCTGTTGATGATGAGCTGCCTGATATCAGGAAAGCGATACTCGACAGCTTTGTCCATAGAAAAATGCCTGTTAAAAGTAAATTATTTGAGGACGACTTCTTAATGAAATTCAAGAAGCATATGATAAGCTTCAAGAAAGAAGGCACTCCGCCATTATGCACCTATGAACTATTGGGTGAGCAGAAAGATCCAATATTAAATAGTTTGAGGAACAACGGCTTGCTTAACAGGCCAGAAGATAAAGTCAAGATTATCTTTTATCCAGGCTACCTAAGCTCATCAGACAGGCTGCTGGATATGGATTACTACCCTGCTGTATGGGGATGCCATCTTGGTATATTCCCTTCTTATTATGAGCCATGGGGCTATACACCATTAGAGTCAGCTGCTTACGGTGTTCCTGCAATAACCTCTGACCTTGCTGGCTTTGGCAGGTTTTTGCTTCGGCAAAAAGACCAGGATGTAGGCATATACATTATAAGGAGGCATAATAAATCAGACAATGATATAATTAATCAGATGGCAGACAGGCTTTACTGGTATGCCAGTCTCCCAAAAAAGGAAAGGATAGCTGAGAAGATTAAGGCTGAACATTTTGCTCCAAAACTTGATTGGAGCCATTTAGCTGATAATTATGTTAAAGCGCATAATTTGGCAGTTGAGAAGGTTAGGTAAAAATCAATAAAAAGAGTCAATTTAAAAAATTCAATAACGAAAAATAATAAACAGGAATCAAAGATTCCTTAGTAGGGCTTGTTTCACTCGGCAACAATCTGATTTTTGCCCCAAAATCAATAATAAGAAATCAATAAAAACAAATCATTAGAAAATAAAAAAATCGGATTTTTGCTTTCTTCTCTACCGAAAGCAAAAATCATCATCTGTCGCCCTTTATACCTTGACTTAAGGGAAAGGAAGGTGATGAAAATTCCTTTAAGGCAAGAATGTGTTAAGCTATCGCTTAACACATATAACCTCTCCACCACAGTTATACAGCGGGATTGTCCCGCCCCTGACAGCGACTTACAGGGCACACAACCAGCTGAATATACGCCTTAATTGAAAGGAATTTTCGGATTGTGTATAAATTATAAAATAATTTACTACACTAGAAAAATGCGTCAGCATTTTTCGTTGATTTTTTGTTATTAAATGATGATTTAAAGTGATAAAAAATACAACCAAATGCACAACTAATTGTGATAGATGAAATTTAACCTAATGATTATAAATATTGATTAAAATGGAATTAAGAAAAGATTACATTCTTAACAGATGGGTTTACCTTGCAACTGAGCGAAGGAAAAGGCCCAGGGAGTTTAAGCAAAAAGAGGTAAAGGAAAAAAAAGGAGTTTGCTTTTTCTGCCCTGGAAATGAGAATTTAACTCCGCCAGAAATTGGAAGGATTGGCAAAAGGAAATGGCAGCTGAGATGGTTCCCGAATAAGTTCCCTGCTGTTAAGATAGAAGGAGACCCAAATATCCAAACTGATAATCGTTTTTTCACTTTTTCTGCTGGTTATGGAAAGCATGAGGTGATTGTTGAAACGCCTGATCATGAAAAACAGCTATGGGATTTGCCTAAGGAAAGGATAAAGCAGGTTTTCGGGGTTTACAGGCAGAGAATAGACGAGTTAAGTAAATCGGACAACATAAAGTATGTTATAATCTTTAAGAATCACGGCAGAGCAGCTGGCACTTCTC
>JAHWIC010000014.1 GCA_019322805.1 Candidatus Woesearchaeota archaeon
AACAGCTCCTTTATCATCGCCATGTATTGCAATCATTATACCCAACATACGAGTTGTTATAGCCCATGTATTCTGCCAGACGTATTGTTTCTTTTCATTTTGATCTAAGAATGAAATATTGAATGCTTTTGCAAAATTCTGGCCGTCAGAGTGTGCATCAGGCCCCTGGATTGCGCGGCCATTAGGCATTAACAACTCAATACTAACAGTATATTCAGCTCCTGCAAATTTCTCTTTTTCTGTTTTCTTTCCAATAATTCCAGGTAAAGCAAGATATTTCTCCAGAACTTCTTTGTACATATTGATTATATCCTGGATTTCTTTCTCTGCTTCCTGTTTTGTTGCAAAAGCTGTATGGCCTTCATTCCAGAGAAACTCGCGAGTCCTTAAAAAAGGGACAGGATGCTTAAACTCCCATCTTACTACATTATTCCATTGATTTAACCTAAGAGGCAAATCCTTCCAGGATCTTATCCATTTTGAATAAGAATCATACATTATTGTCTCTGATGTTGGCCTTACAGCTAACCTCTCATCAAGCTTTGAGCCGCCTGCCTGAGTAACCCATGCAACCTCTGGAGAAAAGCCTTTAACATGCGCTTGTTCTTTTTTCAGGAATTTTTCAGGAATAAACAAAGGAAAATAAGCATTCTTAACACCCAGCTTCTTTATTCTTTTATCAACCTCAGCTACAATTCGTTCCCAGATTGCGTAAGAGTTTGGTTTAAATACAATACATCCAGAAACATCTGAATAATCAGCCAGGTCAGCTTTCTGGATAACCTGAGTATACCATTCTGAAAAATTCTCTTTTTTAGCTGTTATTCCAACCTGTTTTTCTTTCATAACAACACCAAATTTTCGTGCTTGAAAACATTTGTGCAGCTTGAATCAGCGCCTAAGTTGCAGACCATCTTCCTAATCTGGGCAGTTTTCCTGCCTTTTACCTTTTTCAAGTCGCCAGATGAATAGTCAACAATCCCTTTTGCGAATGCTTTACCGCAGACAACATCTACAACATCTTCCAATTCAAAGCTTCCTTTAACATCCAAAACTCCTGCAGGTAATAAATTTTTCCCTTTAAGCATCGCTTTCTTAGCGCCTTCGTCCACTATAATGCTTCCTTTTACAGGAGCTTGTTTTATCCACCTTTTCTTGCTTGCAATCTTTTCCTTTGGAAGGAATATTGTGCCAATGTCTTTACCATCAAGCACCTTCTCCAGCACTTTCTTCTCTTTTCCATTAACTATTACTAAGCTGCAGCCAGCATCCATTGCTATCTCTGCAGCATCTATCTTTGCAGTCATTCCTCCTCTGCTTAGCAAGGAACTTGTCTGGCCGCCATAGCTTTTAATTTTTTTATCTATGGTTTTTACAGTTCTGACTATCTTTGAATCCTTAGATCTTCTTGGGTCTTTGGTGTAAAGGCCATCAATATCAGTAAGCATAATCAATACATCTGCTTCTGCTTTTGAGGCTACTAAAGCAGATAATTTATCATTATCACCAAAGGTTGTTCCTATTTCATCAGTTGCAATTGGATCATTTTCATTAATAATGGGTATTACATGCAGTCTAAGTAAAGTGTCAATTGAACCTCTTAAGTTAAGGTAGGTCTTGCGGTTAAAGAATGATTCATAAGCTATTAGAATCTGAGCAACCTTTTGATTGTGTTTCTTAAAGGCTATATGATAGTCATGCATTAACAGGTTCTGCCCAACAGCCGCTGTTGCCTGCCTTAGCTTTATATCCCTTATTTTGCCTCTTATGCCAAGCTCTCTCCTTCCGCATCCAATAGCTCCGCTGCTGACTATAATAATATCCTTGCCTTTTTTCCTTAACTTTGATATCTGCTTGGCAATCTTCTTGATATAACTGATGTCAACATTGCCTTCTTCATCAGTTAATATACTAGTACCTATCTTAATCACTATTCTCTTTGCCTCCCTCAAACCTTTTCTTATCATCCTATTATGCCTGTTAATCCTTGTTTTATGAATTCAACAGCTATTGCAGCTAACAGCAGGCCCATCACCCTTGACAATACTCTTGCCCAATGCTCTCCAATGAACCTGTACACCCTTGCTGAAAAAAACAAAAACAGCCATGCCAGCAATAAACTTGCAGCTGCAGCAATCATAGTTATCATATATCCAAATTCATTTACCAAAATGATTGTTGTTGTTATTACGCCGGGTCCTGTGATTAATGGGGTTCCTATTGGAACTGAAGCAACATCGTATTCCTTTACTTTCTCTTCTTTAAATTTTATTCCCAGCACATATTGTATGCCTATTATCAATAGTATAATGCCTCCAGCTATTGTAAAGCTGTTTATGTTTATCCTGAAAAACCCGAGTATGCTCAACCCGAAAAACAGGAACAGGAAGAGCAGGATTGCTGCAACAGTAATTGCATTTGTTGCATTCTCAGCAACCTTTCTCTTTGGAAGTCCTTTTGTCAAGCCGAGGAAGATTGGCATGCTTGCAAAAGGATCCATTATTACAAATAATGTAATGAACGCCTTTAATATTTCATATATCATTCTAACACCTCTTTTTTATATGCTTGAACTTTTTTGCTTTTTTTCCAGAGTAAGTTGCAACAATCTGGCCTTTTCCAATCAGTTTATATTTATAAATCATCAATCCTTCTAATCCAACTGGTCCGCGAGCATGTATTTTATTTGTGCTTATTCCAACCTCAGCTCCTAGACCATATCTGTAGCCATCACTGAACCTTGTTGAGCAATTCACCATCACTGATGATGAATCAACTAAATCCATGAATCTCTTTGCTGTTTTCTTGTTCTTTGTTATAATTGCGTCAGTATGCTTTGAGCCATACTTGTTTATATGGTTTATTGCTTTATCAACATTATTAACAATTTTTATTGATAAGACCAGGTCATTATATTCTGTTTTCCAGTCCTTTTCAGTTGCTTTTTTTGTCAAATCATTTTCTATCCTAATCATTTTTGATGATTTGTCATCCAGCCTTAATTCAACGCCTGCATTAAAGTATTTTCTGATCATCTTATCCAAAAATTTCTTTGCAATCGCTTTATGTACAAGCAGAGTTTCCATCGCATTGCAGACAGCAGGATACTGGCATTTTGCATCAAAGCAGATTTTTACAGCTTTGTTTATGTCTGCATCTTTATCAACATAAACATGGCATATTCCTGATGCATGTCCCAAAACAGCTATTCTTGTATTGTCCTGGATATATTTAACAAATTTATTTGAGCCTCTTGGAACTAGTAAATCAATATAATCATCCAGCTTTAGTATTTCTTTTACAGCTTTTCTCGTTTCAATTAACTGAATCCATCCTTTTGGCAGGAGCTTTTCAGTCTCTTTCTTGATTATGTTGAATAATATTCTATTAGTGTTCTTTGCTTCAGAGCCGCCTTTTAGGATAACTGCGTTTCCTGACTTTAAGCATAAGCTTGAGATTTGCACTAAAGCATCTGGTCTTGATTCAAAGATAATTCCAATAACGCCGATTGGGCAGCTTACCTTGTAAAGCTCTAATCCTTTATCCAGCTCTGTTGCTGACAATGTTTTACCAACAGGATCTTCCAGCTTTGCAACACTCCTGACATTTTCAATCATTTCCTTTAGTTTTGAGTTATCAACCTTTAACCTCTTCATTAGCGTATATTTTAGATTTATTTTTTCAGCATTAAGTAAGTCCTTCTTGTTTTCTTCGATAATCTTCTTCTTATTCTTCTTTAGAGCACTGGCTATTCTTTTCAAAGCCTCATTCTTCGCTTTTGTTGCAGCTGAGGCTAATTTGATTGCTGCTTGGTTTGCTTCTTTTGCTTGTTTTGTTGCAGTCATTTCCCTAATTCCTTGCTTCTTTTTGTAGCTCTTTCTACTGTTTTAATCAGGATTTTCTTAACATCTGATTTTTCCAAAATCTTTCTTCCGGCTATAGTTGTTCCGCCAGGTGAGCTAACCATATCAATCAGTTCTTTTGGGCTCAAACCAGTTTCCTGCAGTAATTTACCAGTTCCTTTCATAGTCTGCATTGCAAGTTCTGTAGCAACATCCTTGCTCAAGCCCTGCTTTACACCGCCCTCAATCATTGCTTCTAGGATATATGCCATAAAAGCAGGTCCTGAGCCTGATAAACCAGTTACAGCGTCAAGCATATCTTCGCAAACAACAAATGCTTTTCCAGCTGAATTTAGGATAGTTGCAACTAGCTTGATATCATTGTCTTTTGCATATCTTCCAGCTGCAAAACCAGCTGCCATCTCTCCAACTAAGCATGGAGTGTTGGGCATTACCCTGATAACCCTGTTTTTATCTCCTAGTTGTTTTTGGATATAATCAATCTTGATTCCAGCTGCAATTGATACAATCAAATGCTTGTTAGCAACATCATTCTTTATTTCTTTTAGAACATCTGCCATGTTTTGAGGCTTTATAGCAAGAATCAGAACATTTGCTTTCTTCACAACCTCTTTATTGCTTCTAGTTACTTTTATGTTTAGGTTCTTTTTGATATAATCAAGTCTTTTTTCGCTTACATCACTAGCTATTATACTCTTCGTAATTTTAGCCTTCAGAATAGCCTTAATCAATGCTTCAGCCATCTTTCCAGCTCCGATAAAACCTATTGTTACCACTTTACTGATTACCTCCTATTTTATTTATATAAAGTTTCCTATTTTTAAAGAATAATGGGGCTGAGAGGACTTTCAAGCCATAAGCCTTACAGCTTAACAGCGTTTGAACCCCTATCACAAGGTCCCGGACCTTGGATAATAGCCAGGTTATACCACAGCCCCGATGAGCATTAATATAGCTATCGCAAGAATGCAGGTTGTTTATAGAGTTGTATCTAGAAAAAGCTTCACTGACTCGGAATACAACCACTCGCTTTCATGATAGAGTTGGGAATGGATAGGTGGTATTTAAATCTTTTTGTTTATGAGCATTTTATTTACTAATCAGTAGTAAAAACCGAAAGATTTAAATAATAGTTTTGGTTTAATAATTGATATGGGAATGATAAAAGTATATTTTTTGATCCCTGATAGGGAAGATTTAGCTAAAGCAGTCTCTGCTGGAGGTCTTGAGTGTATAGCAAGACAAATTGAAAAGGGAGTTAGGAAAGGTAAACTAAACAAGAGCCCTAGAGGAGCTGCAAGACAAAGAGTAATCTATGCTAGCCTTGATCTTCCTGAAATTGTTTTCGGAGAACACTGTTACCTTTCTTGCTGGATTAACGAAAATGAAGCAGATGTTGCAAATTTTTCTTTGCGAGGATATCCAGCAAGATATGAAGAAAGCACAATGCCAGTTAGAGAACATCAAAGAAGAGTTGAAATAGAAAAAGGTGCTCCAAGACATCCAATAACAGCTATGCCTGTTGCTCAATCAGAGGTTGAACAGATTGCTGAACAATTTAAGATAAAGAATCCAATATCATTTTATAATCCAACAGTATTAGTAAGAAGAGAACATATCCCCCTAGAGGAATTTCGTGAAGAATACGTTCCGGGAGTTATGGACCACTTTGATGGAAAACGCAGAACAGCTCTTGATGGACAAGATCCTCGTGTAAATTGAATGACTACTTCTGTTTAACTTCGCTTAATGAAATGAGCCTACCAGGACTTTCGAGCCATAAGTCCTTTTGGACTTAACGGCGTTCGAACCCGGATCAACCGGTTTCTGCTTTGAAAACCGAAGCCGGTCGCACTATCCATTATGCTATAGGCCCATAAGCAGAATCTAAACTAACAACTATATAAAATTACCCAAAAAAGTAAAAGAAAAAATCAAAAAGTTTACTGAGTTTTATTTAGGGTTATCTCAATTGTTGAAACTCGAACGTCTCGTCCTTCCTTATTCTTGAATCCTTCGGAGTCTATCTTTATGTTCTGAACCCCTACAATTCCCTCTAGAAATCTTTTTGAGGCAACCTCTGCAACGTCAACAGCTCTGCTGATGAATTTGCCTCTTGCCTTTACAGTCACTTCACTTGCGTTCTTAGCTGTGAACTGCATCACAACGCCAGTAACATAGTTCATAAATGGCTTGTTTCCGATAAAGATATTGTTGTCTTCTGCCATTTTTGTCAACCCCCAATTTGTTGTTTCTATTCAGCTCCCTTCAGAAGCCTAGCAATATAACCTGCGATGCCGTTTCTCAATTTCTTGCTCTCTACGTCAGTTAGTTTTCCTACAATTGCTTTGTTATCCTCAAAGCTGTCTTTAAACTCCATTCTATGTTCTTTAATTAATTCGTTACTGATTCTCTTAATCAACTGCGTCTTTATCCTTCCCATTAGAGGAGAGGAGCTAAATGCGGTTTATAAAGGTTTCGTAGAATAGGTTAAGAATAATCAACGCTGATGATCTGGGTTGCCGTAACACCAGCCGCCATAAGGTCCACCTTTATGCCAGCCAGTTGCAGGCAGATTAGTTCCAGGCCCTAAAGGAGGCCTGTCAATTCTTCTTGCAGCATTCTCCCTTGCTCGTGTATGGTTGGCTGTTACGTCTAGCATTAGCCTTTCCCATGCTTCTCTGCTTATTCCTGGCTCAGCTTCCTCAACTAAGCCGCGCTCATGAAGATATTTATGCACTGCCTGTATTAGCCCAAATGGCCTTGTCCTGTTGATGTATGGTCTTAGTGTATCCCACAGAGAGTGAAATCTATCCCACTCTTTTCTTTGAGTTGACACATCAGGTCCACGACGTCCGTGTTGCTCAAAGAATTGCATATACTCCTTCCATGACTCATAAAGCGTAAGAATATCACCATCACTTATTGGGTCAAGATAACCGGCCTGGCTTAAAGGCAGCCTTGGCCTCTCGCTTTCCTTTGTTCTATATGGCGCATTAAAGTATTCTTTCCTCTTAGCCCTATTCATCCGCACTTCAGAAACAATGCCTTCAATACCCTTTAAGTCTGTAGTCAGGCCAAATTCAGAAGATATTTCCCTTAATCTTTCTTCATCAGCTTGTCTGTCAAGATGCGCTGTCATATTACTGTATGCAATATTTACAAGTATATAAATCTTTCGCTTTTAACCACTATATAGTGATAATTATATCTATTAGAACTTATACATTACCAACCCACTTATAAGTTTAGGATAAAAGAAAGTAGACTTCTGCGGCATTGTTTCACCAGCATCTGCAACTTCAAGAACTTCATTTATCTTGGTAGGATTCAGGAAAAAAGCTAGCTGATAATCTTTTTCTTTAAGCGCCTTGATTGCATCCTCTGGGTCTCCCTTAACATAATCAACATATTTCTGGGATGCAAGAGCCTCTGCATCAATGCCTAATAATTTACCCAGGATAAGGTCGTGCAATATCGAGACATCAAGCCTTTTTGAGACATTCTCGTTTGCAACTGTTTCATTATCCTTTAATGTAATAAGGTAATACCTTTTCATTCCTTTGCAGAGCATTCCAAAAACATGCTTTTTGAATCTTCCTTTCATTCTATCAAGCATCTTATTCCTCTGCATCTCTTCATCAGCATCATCAAACTCATAAATCTCTAAATCAAATTCTTTCAATAAATCACCTTCAAGTTTTTTAATGTCAAGGTTCTCTAGATTATGAACAAGCCTGTGTGTTGGCAAAACCAATAAACCTTCATCATCAACATTTATCAGGGTCATCATCCTGTACTGAGCTCCTTCTATCTCAGGATGTTCTTTGCTGAAATTAAGAGCTGTTTCATACCTGTGATGGCCGTCTGCAATGTAGATTTTCTTATTGGCCATTTCCTTGCGTATGTTATCAACCTCAATCTTATCAGTTACCTTCCATAAGGTATGCTTTATACCGCTTGAATCAGTAAATTCAATAAATGGCTCTTTTTTTGTTTCAGCCTCGATTATCTGGGTCATAACACCATTAGCATCATGATACAACATGAATAACTGCCCAAGGTTAGCATGAATTGCCTTCAGTAGATTCATTCTGTCTTCTTTTGGCTTTGAAAGTGTTTTTTCATGCGGCAAGATAACTTTCTTATCATAATCCTCTAATCTTGCTAAAGCAATAAACCCCTTCCTTACTTTGGTAACTGGCTTTTTCCTGTATTTCTTAAGGATATATTCCTGAGCATAAACATAGATGCAGGATTCGTTATCCTCAATTAATACTTCTTCACTCAACCATTTTTTCATAAGCTCAGCTGCATTTGCATATCTATCATCTCCTTCAGGAAGGAGAATATGAGCCATATTATACTGAGAATCAGCTAAGAAAATCTTCTTTTCCTCCTTGCTTATTACATCGTAAGGTGGTGTTACAACAAATCTAAAGTCCTTTACGCTGTCTTTGTTGTAGAACAAACCTTTGAAAGGCTTTATCTCAACCATTTTTGCCTAATAAAATCTCGATAAACTCTTTTGGCTTTATTGTTCCTAACGAACCAAGCTCTGCAGAGAACTCATTAAAGAATTTTACAGAATCTTTCTTAGCTTTGGGAGCATAGACTGCAAAAGGCACAGGCTCAGCTGCATGAGTCTTTAATTTTACTGGTGTTAGATGGTCAGGCAGAACAGCAATAGTTGTGTTCTTTAAGTCAACCTTTTTCAATACCCTCCCAATTAATCTTTCGTCAAGGTCTTCTATTGTTTTGAGCTTAAGCTTTAAATCACCAGCGTGGCTGGCTTCATCAGGCGCTTCAACATGCACAAATACCAAGTCATAATCCTGCAAAGCCTTTATGCAGGCAACTGCTTTCCCTTCATAGTTTGTATCATACAAACCAGTTGCTCCTTTGACCTTGATTGGCTTAAAGCCTGCATAGATACCTAAGCCAAAGACTATATCTACAGCTGATATTGCAGCTCCTTTTATTCCATAGAGTTCCTGGAAATTCCTTAACTTTGGCTTTTTGCCAGGAGACCAAGGCCAAATCATATTGCCTGGGTTAAATCCTTTCTTTACCCTGCTCACATTAACAGGATGCTTAGACAGAATATTCTTAGAGTCTAAGACCATCTTATTAAGCAGATGGGTTGTTTTCTCTCCTTCTACACTCTTTGCTTTTACCATTACTTTAGCTATCTTACTTCCAACTACGTTATGCGGCGGAGTACATTCAACATTTTCAGAATAATTATTCTTTAAAACAAGCAAATGCCTGTAGCTAACCCCATTATGAAATTCAATATCTGGCTTTCCGAACTCTACTTGTATAGCTCTGATTAACTCAGCTGCTTCTTCATTCGTTATATGGCTTGCGGAATAATCAGTTAATATCCCATTCTTTTCAGTTATCAGGTTACATCTAAAAGCAATGTCATCCTTTCCAAGCTTCACATTCATGGCAGCAGCTTCTAATGGGCCTCTGCCAGTATAGCATTCCTTTGGATCATAGCCTAGAACTGATAGATTAGCAACATCAGAGCCAGAAGGCATTCCTTTTGGAATAGTAATCAACCTGCCAACGCGGCCTTTAGCAGCAATCCAGTCCATGTTTGGAGTTTTAGCTGCCTGCAGAGGGCTTTTGCCGTCCAGTTCTTTAAGGGCATAGTCACCCATACCATCTCCAAGGAAGATTATGTATTTCATAAGAAAGCCAAGTTTAACAATTATTTATAATACTTTTTATTTTCTATACCAAAAAACAATCATTAAAAAACCATCAATAAATAAAATCTCAATAGGAAGATAATCAATCCGAAAATTCCTTTTTAATATGGTCGTTAGGAATAATGAAAAATAATCAATAATAAAATAAAAATAAATCTGAAAATTCCTTTCACAACTAGGATAAAGGAATTTTCATCTTATTCTGTTATATTAAGAAATAGAAGAAGATGATTTTTGCTTTAAGTAAGACAATAAAGCAAAAATCAGATTTATTATTTTCCGTTATTGATTTTTTGAAATTGATCCCGATATAGGTTTTAAGGCAAAAATCGGATTTATTCTTAATTATTGATTTTTAAATTGATTATTTTATAACTTTAATGCCTTTTCAACAGCTCCTAGATTAGCAGCTAAAGACTTCGGCTTGTTTGCATATTTAGCGCTTGATTTATGATAATCAATTATTGCTTGTGAAAACTTAGCTCCATGAGCAGTTAGTATTACAACTACTTTATCTGATTTCTTTATTGTTCCAGCATCTACTAATTTCTTTAAGCCAGCCATAGCTGCTCCTGAGTTCGGACAGATTGGAATTCCAGTTGAATCAACAATTGCCTTTGCATCCATTATTTCTTTGTCTGAAACCTGCTCCATTACTCCGTTGTGAAGCTGTAATTCCCGTCTAGCTTTCTTAAAGCTTACAGGATTTCCTATCTGTATAGCGCTTGCTACTGTTTTCTTAGCAGTTACTGGCTTAAGCTCAGCCCAGCCATTCTTGTAGCTTTTGTATAATGGGTTTGCACCAGTAGTTTCAACTCCTGCTAATCTAGGCAGTTTATCAATTATTCCAAGTTTCTTTAACTCTCTCAATCCTTTTCCTAAAGCTGAGATATTGCCAGCATTTCCAACAGGAATTACAATCCAGTCAGGAACTTCCCAGTTAAGCTGATGCAAAGCCTCTATTCCAATTGCTTTTTGTCCTTCTATTCTGAATGAATTCATTGAATTCAGCAAATAGATAGGGTGTTTCTCAGTTAGTTCCTGAACTATCTCCATGCAGCCGTCAAAATCAGTTTTTAAGCCTAAAGTAATTGCTCCTGATGAAATTGGCTGTGATAACTGCTCAAATGAGATCTTTCCTTCTGGAAGCAAAACTACCCGTTTAATATCACCGTGTGCAGCATAAGCTGACATCGAAGCTGATGTATCGCCAGTTGAAGCACAAGCTACTATCTTTACTCCTAGGAAATTTGCCCATGAAACACCAGCAACCATTCCTCTGTCTTTAAAGCTTAAAGTTGGGTTCATACCTTCGTGTTTCAAGTATAGACTATCAACACCAAAGAATTCCTTTAGTTTCTTGTTAGCTTTGTACAAGGGAGTATCTCCTTCTTCCAGAGAAATGACCTTATCATCAGGCAGATCAGGCAGTAAAATATCTTTATATCTGAAGAAAGCAATCTTATCTTTACCTTTTTCAAAGTGTTCTTTCCACTGCTTTCCAGTTCTTTTGAATGCTTTTAGGTTTGGAACTACCTCTAGCAATTCTCCGCAATAGCATCTATAGCGGATTTCCTTTGCATCGTATTCTTTGCCGCATTCTATGCACTTTAGTTTGATGTTCATAAGGAGAAAAAGAAGAGGGTATTATTTAAAGGTTATGTTAACTTAATGGCAGACAATAATTGGTTATAAAAGAATCTGCCATTAAGTATAGCAGGGCAAACAAATTTATAACTTATTTTTGCCCTACTCTAACTCAACAACCAATTTAGCACCTAACTTAGAGGTTAATTCGTTAACATCTTTATCAGGATTAACCTCAACGATATCCATTGCTTTTAGGTTATGCAGTTTCTTTAATCTGTGCAGGAAAAATAATAGCTCGCGGGTTGTTAATCCGCCTGGCTCAGGATAGCCGGTTCCAGGAGCAAAACCAGGATCAAGAACATCAATATCAACTGAAATATACAAAGAGCCAAAGTTCTTGGCAACAGACATTACTGACTCAGAAACCTCTTTAATGCCTTCCATAGAGAGCTCTTTCATATCAAAGTATTTTATTCTGTTCTCTTTGATAAACTTATATTCATCCTTGTGCCAGTTCCTTACTCCAACAATGATTATGTTTTCTTTTTTTATTATATTGTTCTTGATTAAACCAACGACCAAATCCTCATGCGTTGGGGGCTCAAAATCTGACTGGCAGTCCGGATGTGCGTCAAAGATAACAATTCCAGGCTCTGGATAAACTGAGGAAAAGCCTTTTACCAAAGGAAATGTTATAGAGTGGTCTCCACCAATAAAGATTGGCTTATCATTGTTTTTTAAAATTATTTTTGAATTTTCAATGATGTCATTAAATGATTTTTCAATATTGTTTTGATCAACCTTAATCTCATCAACATCAAAATTAACAAGCATTCCTTCTTCGCTTAGGTGGAATTCTTTCAGTTTTTCAACTATTTTATCTGGAGCTAATTCACAGCCTTTTGTCTTTCCTAAGCCGCCGGCTGAAAATGGAACTTTGATTAGTTTCATCCTAACAATAGAATTAGCAGCTATTTAATAAACTTACTTCTTCTTTATTTCCTCTTAATCTTAACTTCCATTATCCTATTATGCTCTAATCTCTCTATAGTAAAAACATAATTACCATCTCTGATCTCTTCGCCTTCATCAGGTATGCGCCCAATCTTATTCAGAACATAGCCGCCAATAGTCTCAAAATCTTCTTCTTCTCTGAACCTAGAGCCAGTCTTCTTATTTACTTCTTCAATATCAGCCTTGCCAATAACCAACCATGAATTCTTGCTAATCTTTTTGATATCAGGACTTATCTTATCTGTTTCTTCAACTATCTCTCCAACGATTTCTTCCAAAACATCTTCCATAGTAACTAAACCAGCAATGATGCCATGCTCATCAACTACAATTGCAATAGAGCTCTGCCTTGCCTGGAATGCTTTAAGCAATGAATCTATCTTCTTTGTTTCAGGAACAAAATAAGCCTTTCTCATTATATTCTCAATCTTTGTATTCCTGCTTTTTTCTTTCAAGGCATCGTGCAGATAAACTATTCCTTTGATCTTATCCTTAGTTTTTTCATAGACAGGCAGCTTTGTGTAATGTACCTTTGCAAATAATTTTAACAATTCGCCTACATTAAGCTTAATATTCGCACAGACCATATACGGCCTTGCGGTCATTATATTAGCAACATCGATATCATCAAACTTGAAAATGCGGTGAATCATCTCCTGCTCTGATTCCTTTATCTCACCAGCCTCTTCCCCTGCCTTGACCATTGTTTTCAATTCTTCCTCTGTCACAATTGGTTTCTTAAGATTCTTTCTTCGTCCAGTAAGTGCTATTGTAATGAAGTCAAGTAATTTGACTAAAGGATACAGTATTATCATTAATGAGTTCATAAATCCTGCAACAGCCAAGGCAACTCCTTCATTGCGCCTTAAAGCAACTGTTTTTGGTGTAACCTCTCCAAAAACCAGGATGACAAATGTCATTACCCCTGTAACAATCCCAACAATATTGCTTTGAAAGAAATCAGCTGCAATCACTGTCGCTAAAGCTGAAGCAGCGATATTTACAACATTGTTTCCTATAAGTATTGTAGTCAACAAATCATGGGGCCTTTGTTTTATCTTTTGTAATACTAAAGCATTTCTTCTCTTTTTTTCAACCAAGTGCCTGACCTTAAGATTACTTAGAGAAAACATGGCTGTCTCAACACCTGAAAAGAAGGCTGAAAATATTATTAATATAACCAATGCTATTATCCTGTCTAACATTTTACCTCTTTTTTTGTTTTATTTATATTTAAACCTTTACATCTTTTCCATTGATTCCATACGCACAATATTATGACGGCAACAACAATAAAGGCGGCAGACGGCCATTTGCTTCGCAAATGTCCTACTCGGCACCCATTGAAATGTGAGCGAGTTCGCTGTGACTTGCGAGGCTCGCGAGAGGCTCGCTCGCCATTCCACTCGAGCTCACTCGCATGTCACTGGGGCGACCCCCGCCTCGTCTGCGCCATTGTTGTTGCCTTTTACTACTACATCTTTTCTAGTACTTCAATGCCTAATAAGTTCAAGCCATTCTTCAAAACCTGTTTAACACAGCTGACCAATAATAATCTTGCTTTTTTTAGCTCTTCTTCCGCCTGTAAAACAGGGCAGCTGTGGTAAAACTCACTAAAGCTCTGCGATAACTCGTAAAGATAATTAGCAATTAAATGTGGTGTTAGGTGTTTTGTTGAGCTGCTTACTATCCTTGGGAAATCATTTAACTTCTTAATTAGTTTAGCTTCAGCATCCTCTTTCAATAGAGATAAATCTGCTTTGTTTCCAACCTTTTTTCCGTATTTTCTCAAGATGCTGCAGATTCTTGCATAAGCATACTGCAAATAAGGTCCTGTGTCGCCTTCAAAGCTTAATGCTATTTTCCAGTCAAAGACAACATTCTTGTCAGGAGAAACCCTTAAGATGCTGTATTTTATTGCGCCATAAGCGATCTTCCTGGCATTTTCATCATTTGTCTTTTCATGCCTCTTTTTTATTTCATTCTTTGCCTTTTCAACAGCCTCTTTCATGAAATCTTCCAATAAAACAAGGTTTCCTTTTCTCGTTGACATCTTTCCTGTTTTTAGTAGAACAAAGGAATAGTGAACAACCTGCGGCGCTTTATAGCCAATCTGCTCCAAAGCAGCCTTAACCTGGTTAAAATAGAGCTTTTGGTCCTCGCCTAAAACAACAACGTTTTCGTCTTTTCCCTTTTCAAGCTTTTCAATTGTATAGGCTAAATCCCTTAATGGATATAAAGAAGTGCCGTCTGCTCTTGTCAGGACCAAAACAGGGGTTCTCATACCAAGCTTATAATTGCTCTGGTCCAGAACTTGCCTGTCATCTTCGTCTTTAAACAACTTTCCTGCTGACTCAAGTTTTTTCAATATATTAGGTAATTCTTTGCTCCATAAATACTTTGATTCATAATCAAAAGCATCATATTTTATATTTAACTCATTCAGGATTTCTGTCTGGCCTTTAACGCATGTGTCAACTATTTCCTTGAATCTGTTTTTTGTCTCTTTGTCCCCTTTCTCTAATTTGTTTAAGAGCTCAAAAATCTCTTTTTCCAGCTCTGGATTCTTTTCAAGTTTTTTATTAGTTTCAATATAGATTTTCAGCAAATCCTTGAAACTTACTTTCTTTTTTCCTTTGCATCCAAGAACAAGCATTGCAATCTGCTTTCCAACATCATTAACCCAGTAATGAACCTCTGTATCATAACCTTGAAACTTGATAATCCTGGTTATTGCGTCTCCGATTAAAGCATTTCTTGACCTTCCAACGTGAGGGCTTGCATTTGGATTAATGCTTGTATGCTCTATTAGCGCTTTTTTTCCTTTTCCGATTTTAGAAGAGCCATAGCCATCTTTTTCTTCCAATATCTTATTTATTACAATCTCATTAGATTTTCCTTTATTCGCAAAGAAATTAAGATAAGGCCCAACTGCTTGAATTTTTGTTATAAGATTATCTGGCTTTATCTTATTAGCTAGGTCTTTTGCAATTTCATTTGGGTTTTTCTTTAATTCCTTAGCTAGAACAAAACATGGAAAGCTAAAGTCACCAAACTCTGGCTTTGGTTTAGACAGCTTTATCTCCTTTAGTTTCACTTCTTTTTTTAGTGCTTTGATGATATCTTTCTCGAATATGTCCATATCAAGAATTTAATTAGGAACTAGGTTTTAAAGTTTTCGCTTACTATTTTATCTCAATTGTTCTTTCCTTCTTGCTAAGAATCTTAGAAATTAATTTTCCGCCGCAAGCCATATCTATGAGCTCTTTTGCCTCAGCTAAGATAACCTTTAGCTCTGCCTTCATAAGCGGCGGAAGCACATCAAAGAATATAATTGCATTTGTTGTTTCCTCAGTTACCTCTGCCTTTCCGCTTTCCTTCCAGTTCCATCTCCTGCACAATATATCACTTCCATTATAGCAAATAACATCATTTTTATCCATTACCTCAGCCCTTTTAGAATCAGCTGGCATAAAGCTCTCTCCGCCATTAGCTAAGCCAAGGTAAATATCACCCTCAATCTTATCCAGGTCATAAACACCTACAGGCACCATCTCTTTTAATGACAGGTATCTGCACATATCTAACAGGTTATTCTTGCTTTTAGGCAGCTTTCCTGACAATATGCTGCTCATTAGGCTCTCTACGCTGGTATTATAATGCTCTTTTGTGCCATACTCTTCATATTCAGCACGCCAGGCTGAAATCAAAGGGCTTTTTGCCAGGTGCTTTTTTATCAGCTTTGGGTCTGTGGATTTTTCAGGAGTAAATGTCAGTCTCACATAATCAACTGCTTCATTGAACAATGAAGCCACCTTGCTGCTTTTCTTGGAATTATCAATACCCTTTGCAATAATAACCCCTACCTTAAGCTTGGGGAAATTCTTGAATATCTCTTCGAAAATCTTGAAAAACATAATAGAATACTATTTAAGAACAGGTTTATAAATTTTTCTTATTGAAGTAACTTCTTTAGCTTTCCTTCAAAACTACCTTTCTCCTTATCCCAAGCCTTTTTCTCAGAATTGATCTTAGATTTTATTTTATCTAAACCTAAGTTACCAGTTGAACCTAAGTGTTTTCTTGATTTTATTGTTTTAACAGGATCCATTGCCTTTAGTTTATCAATATTAGCTGCAACCTTTTTGTAAGCATCCCTGAAAGGAGTTCCTCCTAAAACAACCTCTAAAGCATAATCTGTTGCAAAAATTTCTGGAGTGCAGGCTTTAATGCAGTCCTCTTTGTTTACCTTAACTCCATTGATAACTAACTCAATGATTTTAGTTGTATCTTCTGCTAATTCCAATCCTTTCATCAAAGGCTCTTTAGTTAACTGCAAATCACGGTTATAGCCAGAGTAAAGATTCTTGATTATGTTTTGGACTTGGAATAGATAACCTTCCATAATTGAAACCTTCCCGCGTGTTAACTCCAAAACACATGGATTAACCTTTTGAGGCATTATAGAGCTTCCTGAGCAGAATTCCTTTGGTAATCTAAAATAGCCAAATTCAACTGTCGAGAATAAAACCAAATCATTTGCCAATTTTCCAATATCCAGCATTATCTGTGTTAAAGCACTTAACACAATGCTTCCAATCTTTCCTCTGCTGTTTTGAACATAGATCACATTATTCTGCACTTTTCCAAATCCTAGTAAATCAGAAACATGCTGTCTGTCAATATTCAATGGAACACCATAACCAGCAGCACTTCCTAAGGGACATTGATTATTGATATCATAAGCTGTATTCAAGACTTTCAAATCATCAAGTAAAGCCTCTGCATGAGCACCTGCCCATAAACCAACAGAGCTTGGCATTGCTTTTTGTGTATGAGTATAGCCAGGCATAGGGATTTCTTTGTTTTTCTCAGCAAACTTAACTAGAGCATTGATTAATCCAAGTAAATTGTTCTTAATCGTCAATAGCTTATCTTTGGAATAAAGCCTTGTATCAACAAGAACCTGATCATTTCTTGAACGGCATGTATGTATTTTCTTACCTAAAGAACCAAGCTTTTTAGTCAGATAGTTCTCAACAGCAGTATGCACATCTTCATCCTCGATTTTTATTTTAAAATTTTTATCAGAAATAATCTTTTTCAATTCTTTTTTTAATTTTAAAAATTCATTATTTTTTAAGATTCCAATCTTCTTAAGCATAGAAGCATGTGCGATTGAACCAATACAGTCCCACTTAACTAGGCCTTTATCTAGGATATAATCATTCCCAACTGTAAACTTTTCAATTTCCTTGTTAGGCTCATAGCCTTTATCCCATAGCTTGGTCATACTCTAGAAGTAGCTGTATTTGTTTATATATTTATCGACCTAAATAAGACAAAATAGACATTATTGTCCCATTTGGGACTTTTCTAAATACTCAACCAAATCCTTTATAGTAACAATAGGAATCTCTCTTTTAGAAGCAAATTCTTCAATTTGCTCTAGTTTAGCCATAGAGCCATCATCATTCATGATCTCAGCAATAACTGCAGCAGGATACAAGCCAGCTAATTTGCATAATTCAACAGCTGCTTCAGTATGCCCTGCTCTCTCGATAACGCCATTTACTTTAGCTCTTAACGGAAAAACATGGCCTGGTCTTACTAAGTCACCAGGCTTTGACTCTGGATTAATCAACACCTTTATTGTTTCCAGCCTGTCGCAAACAGAAACACCTGTTGTTGTATTTCGTTTAGCATCAACTGAAACAGTAAAAGGGGTGTTGAATTTGTCAGTGTTGTTCTCAACCATTAATGGAATTTGTAATTCTTTAAGCCTTTCTTCTGTCATAGGAACACACATTATCCCTCTGGCATTCTTTATCATATAATTAAGCCTGGAAGGAGTTACCTTTTCTGCAGCAATAACTAAATCGCCTTCATTCTCTCTGTCTTCATCATCTACTACAATGACGAATTTGCCTCTTTCTATTTCCTTGATTCCGTCCTCAACCTTAGAAATCATAACCTGCCCTCTACAAGAATATCCCTTCCGATTTTTTTAGTTTCAATGTTCTTTAGAGAAATAGCCTTATCCAGTTTCTTTATTCCCAAATTTCCAATAGCACCTAAACCAGCACCAATTAATTTTGGAGCGCTGAACAAAAGCATTTTATCAGCAATTCCTTCTCTTATCGCAGAAGCATTTAATTCAGAGCCGCCTTCTATCATGATGCTTGTTATCTCTAATTTGCCAAGGGCCTTCATCAACTCTTTCAGGTCAACCATTCCTCTTTTGCTTTTTGTTACCAGGATTTTAACTCCTTTTTGCTGCAGTTTCTTCATCTTCTTCTTGCTTGCTTTATTTGTTGTTGCAACTATCAATTTCAGAGGATTCTTCAGCAGCTTTTTGCTTGAGGGCATCTTTAAAGTAGAGTCTACAACAATCTTGAAAGGATCTTTTCCTTTAACCTCTCTTGGAGTTAGCTTTGGATCGTCCTTCATAACAGTGTTTATTCCAACCATAACAGCATCAACATTGCTTCTTATCTGGTGGACATATTTTCTGGCTTCCCTTCCTGTAATATATTTTGATTCACCAGTTGCAGTTGCAATTTTTCCATCAAGCGACATTGCAACCTTAAGAATAACAAAAGGCCTTTTTGTCTTAATGTACTTGATATAGTATTCATTCAGCTTCTTTGCTTCCTGCTCTAAAATGCCTATCTTTGTTTTTATTCCCCTGAACTTAAGCTCTTTGTAGCCATCTACTTTATGATTAGGGTCTTTCATTCCAATAATAACTTCCCTTATACCAGCTTCTATAATCTTTTCAGTGCAAGGCGGTGTTCTTCCCCAGTGCGAGCATGGCTCTAAGGTGACATACATAGTTGCGTTTTCTGCCTTTATCCCTGCAGATTCAATAGCATTGATTTCAGCATGGGCATCACCAGCCTTTCTATGGTAGCCTTTGCCAACAATAGAACCTCGTTTAACAATAATGCACCCAACAGCAGGGTTAGGACTACACAAACCAACGCCTTTTTCAGCCAATTTCAAGGCTAATTCCATATACTTCTTATGCGACCTCATTTCATCTGTAGGTAGTAGTAGTTGATATATAAAGGTAAGCATAAGATTTTTAAATGGAAACTTTGCATCAAACTAAATCTGAGGTGATAAAATGCCAATTGTAACAATTGAAACGTGGCCAATGGATAAGGAGAAAAAACCAGAAGTAATGAAGAAGATTACAGAGGTTTTTACTGAGATGGGGATTCCTGCTCAGGCAGTAACTGTAGTTATACATGAAACTGAGATGGATAACTGGGGTTCTGCTGGAGAACAGCATTCTGTAAAATTCAAAGATTTAAGAAAATAAAAAAATTATTTTTTTCTTTTAGCCAAAGCCTTAAGGCCTCCACTTATACACATTATCGTGATGGTCATAGTAATAGATATCTACTACTTTCTCTTCATGCTTTATCTTGAATATAAGAACAAAGTGCCTGTCTATATGGACTCTATTGAATGTCTGCAAAGGCTTTCTTAAGAATTTATATTCGTGCTCTGGATTTGACCTTATCTCTTGGATCTTCTTGTGAATCGCTAACAATTGGTTAGGATTCTTTTTTGAGAGCTTCTTAAATATCTTATCTGCTTCCGGCTTTATATCTAAATCATACATTTTAGCTTAAGCCGTATCTTTTAGCGAAGTCTTTTACCCTAATGCTCTTTTGTTTCTGTATTTGCTTTATTTTCTTGATAAATTCTGGCTTTAATTCTGGTTCGTTCTCTACCTCAATGAACTTGTTAACTACTAATTCTATAGCTTCTCCCTTGTCCTTAAGGTCATACTTGGCTTTAACCACATTTAACACCCTATTGGTGTTATCATCAATTTGTACCAGTGCTTGTACCATATTAGTTCACCTAAGTTTAACTAAGTAGAACTTATTTATAAACTTTTCGGTTTCTTCTTAGCCCAAGCCTTTAACCTTAAAGCATTCAGCTTGATAAAACCAATTGCATCTGTCTGGTCATAGCCTCCAAGCTCATCCATTGACGCGATTTTCTCGTCATACAAACTGTTAGGGCTTTCTCTACCTTTAACATTGACATTTCCTTTGTATAATGTTAGGTAGACTTTTCCTGAAACGTTTTCTTGAGATTTATCTATCATTGTCATCAATAATTCCATCTCAGGCGCATACCAGAATCCAAAGTAAATCAATTGCGAGAACTTTGGAATCAAGGAATCACGAATCTGCATTACTTCTCTGTCCATTGTAAGTCCTTCTATATCTAAGTGAGCTTTTCTCAGCACTGTTCCAGCAGGAGTTTCATATACGCCGCGAGATTTCATTCCTACAAATCTGTCTTCAACCAAGTCATTTCTTCCAACACCATTTTCTCCAGCAACCTTGTTTAGGTAACTGAATAATTCAAGAGGCTTTGTCTTTGTTATTTTGTGTGTTTTGTCGACTACTTTAACTGGAATCCCTTTCTTGAATTCTATGACTAGCTCAGTTTCTTTGTTTGGAGCGTCTTTTGGTGACTTTGTAAGCTGGAATGCCTTCTCTGGCAGGGTGTACATTGGATCCTCTAAAACGCCAGCCTCATAACTAATGTGCATTATGTTTGGGTCTGAGCTGTATGGTGCTTTCTTTGTCACAGGAATTGGTACACCATGCTTCTTAGCGTAATCAATCATATCGCTTCTTCCTTTGAACTGAGCTAGAAACTCCTTATCCTTCCATGGACTAATGATTTTCACATTAGGCATTAAGGTGTAATAAGTCATCTCAAACCTTGCCTGATCATTGCCTTTTCCAGTTGCGCCGTGTGCAACAATGTTTGTTTTCTCTTTCTTTGCTATTTCAATCTGTTTCTTAGCAATTAATGGTCTTGCTAAAGAAGTTCCAAGCAGATATTTGCCCTCGTAGATTGCATTTCCTTTTATAGCTGGAAAGATAAAGTCAGTTATGAATTCTTTTTTCAAATCCAAAATATAAACCTTTGAAGCTCCAATCTTTAGAGCTTTTTTCTTAGCAGCATTAAAATCTTCTTTCTGCCCAAGATCAGCTAGATAGCAAACTACATCATAGCCTTTTTCCAATAACCATTTTAATATTACAGACGTGTCTAAGCCACCTGAATATGCAAGTACAACTTTTTCTTTCATTGAAAATCCCCTCCATGATTTTCAATGTCCCAGAAATCTTTGATTTCTAAGGACATTTTAACCCCTCTGTTTCTTTGAACCCTAACATCAAATTCATATTTTGAACAGCTTGTCCTGATGCTCCTTTTAATAAATTATCAATTGTTGAGACAACAACAAGCTGATTATTCTCGTCTAATTCAAACCCGCCGATATGGCATTGATTATTTTTTTGCGTATCTTTTACTTGAGGAATCTCTTTTTTAATTTTTACAAAAGGTTGGTTCTTATAAAACTGCTGATAGAATTTAATGATTTTATTTTTATTGAGTTTCTTATTTAACAAAATATGAGCAGTGCACATCATACCCTGATAAGTATCAATAACATGCGGTGTGAATGATATCTTTTTGATAAATTGTTCAATCTCATACTTATGGCGGTGCTTAGTTAGTTTGTATGCAACTAAATTATCTTTAATGATTTTTGGATTCTTAGCAAAAGCTGATTTCTTTCCAGCACCACTCCAGCCTGATTTGCAGTCGAAAACAATGTATTTTGCAAATTTCTGCACTGGTAATGACGCAAGCAGTGATGCAGTAACATAACAGCCTGGATTAGCAACTAGATTTGCTTTTTTGATTCGTTTTTTATTGATTTCTGGAAGACCGTAAACAGCTTTCTTCAGCCCTTTCTTATCAATATGTTTAACCCCATAAACTTTCTCATATTCTTTAGCATTACTAAAGCGGTAATCTGCGCTTAAGTCGATTTTTTTAATATTTTTTTTAATATTTTTGATGAATTTCATAGACTCTTTATGTGGAAGACAAAAAAACAGTAAATCAATACCCATTGAGTTTATTTCATTGATTGAATAATTGGTAAATTTTAATGATTTATCCTTGAAATCTTTATACAACGAGCATACTTTCTTGCCTGCATAGCTTACACTATTCAAAGCAACTAACTTAACCTTCTTATGCTTGCTCAGGAGCTTAATTAATTCATAGCCTGTATATCCTGACGCGCCTATTATACCTACTTTAGCTTTATCCATCTACTTCACCTGTTTGGGGAGGGACACTCACTTTTTGTGCACTAGTGGGGAGGATTAAATCGCCGAAGGCGATTTCCATTATTCCGACTTTTTTCATAGTACTTCCCCTAAAGCCTTAATCACGCTATCAATCTGTTTCTTCTTAATTGTTAAAGGCGGCAAAAACCTCAAAACATGTTTACCGCAGGCATTAATTATGAAACCTTTCTTATAGCATTTCTCGACAATTGGCTTAACTTCTTCCTTTAATTCCACACCAATCATCAAACCCTTTCCGCGAACCTCTTTTATTGATTTTTTATTTGATTTCAATTGATTTAGTTTATTGATAAAATAATCCCCAGCTTTAACAGCATTTTTCATTAATTTCTTCTTCAAAATAAAGTCAATTGTTGCATTTGCTGCAGCTGAAGCAAGATTATTCCCTCCAAAAGTGCTTGCATGATCTGATTTTCCAAAACCAGAAGCTACTTTATTTGAAGCAATCATTACGCCCATTGGAATTCCGTTTGCAACACCTTTTGCTAAAGTAACAATATCAGGCTTTATCTTAGAGTGCTTAAAGCAAAAATACTCTCCTGTACGGCCATTTCCTGACTGAACCTCGTCTAAAACAAGCAAAACCTTCTTTTTCTTGCAAATTGCGCTGACCTTTTTCAGATAATCCTTATCAGGAACTATGATTCCAGCTTCTCCCTGGATTGGCTCAAGCATTACAGCTGCTGTTTTCTTTGAGATTGCTTTTTCAATAGCCTTAACATCATTGTATTTAACAAACTTAAAACCCGGAACTAATGGTGTAAATGGTTTTTTGATTTTAGGCTTCCATGTTGCAGCTAATGCACCAAAAGTACGTCCATGAAAACCATGGCTCATCACAATTATCTGCGTTTTTCCTGCATATTTTCTTGCAAGCTTGATTGCAGCTTCATTTGCTTCTGCGCCTGAATTGCAAAAAAAGCACTTATCCAAGCCAGATAATTTAGCAAGCTTCTCAGCTAACTCAACCTGAGGCTCTGTATAGTAAAGATTTGAAACATTAAGCAGTTTCTTTGCCTGCTCAAAAACTTTTGAAGCCAGGTAATTATTGCCATGACCGATTGGAGTGCATGCTATTCCGCCCACTAAATCTAAGTATTTCTTGCCTTCCTTGTCAAACACATAGCAGTCTTTGCCTTTTTCTAAAACAAAACCAGCTCTTGTATAGGTTTGGACTACATGCTTTTTCTCTAATTGTTTTACTTTCGAAGCCTTCATCTTATTATCTCAGTTCCAACTCCTTTATCTGTGAATATCTCCAATAACAAAGCATGGGTTATATGCCCATTAATCAAATGAGCTTTTTTGCAGCCTCTCTCGACTGCATATTTGCATGCCTTGACCTTAGGTATCATGCCGCCATGGATAATCCCTTTCTTTATTTTCTCTCTAACCTGCTTCATCGTCAGTGTAGGAACTAATTTTTTGTTCTCAAAAACGCCATCAACATCAGTTAGTATTGTGAACTTCTCTGCTTTTAATGCGATTGCAATTGATGCAGCAGCAGTGTCCGCATTTATGTTATGGGCTTGACCTTTGTTGTCAACACCGATTGGTGAGATGACTGGTGTATAGCCCACCTTTATCAAGGTCTTTAGGATTGTAGGGTTAATCTCTTTTACATCTCCTACAAAACCCAGTTTCTTATGTTTTTGCGTAACCTCTATCAGCTTATTATCAACCCCGGTTATGCTCTGCGCCCATACCTTGTGGTCTTTCAGCATGTTTACCAAATCCTTGTTTATCTTCTCAAATTCCTTTTTTACAATGTCCATTGTTTTTTCATCAGTGACCCTCAAGCCGTTAACGAATCTTGGCTTAATCCCTTCCTTTTTCATTGCTTCAGATATACTTGGGCCTCCTCCATGAACAATAATCGGCTTCATCCCGACGTGCTTAAGCAAAACAACGTCAGTCATTACAGACTGTTTCAGCTTTTTGTCAACCATTGCGCTTCCGCCATACTTTATTACAACTATCTTGCCCCAATAATTCTTTATGTAAGGCAACGCTTCAATCAGTGTGCTTGCTTTTTCTTTGATGTGTTCCATTTTTACGTGTGGTATGCGGCATTTATCTTAACATATTTATAGGTCAAATCACAGCCGTAAGCTGTTGCACTGTGCTTTCCTTGGTTTAGGTTAACTGTAAACTCTACCTCTTTCTTCTTCAGAATCTTTGTCGCTTTCTTCTTGTCAAACTTAGTGGCAATCCCTCCGGCAACAATCTTCATTTTGCCAAAATAAATGTCAATCCCGTCTGCATTGATCTTAACTCCTGCACATCCAACCGCACCCATTATTCTGCCCCAGTTAGGGTCATTTCCAAAAACAGCACATTTTACTAAGTTGCTGTTTATGATTGACTTTGCAACTTTTTTAGCGTCTTTCTCTGTTTTTGCATTTTTTACATTTGAGATTATCAGCTTTGATGCCCCTTCTCCGTCTTTAGCCATTAATTTAGCTAAGTAAACACAAACATAGTCAAGTGCTTTCTGAAACTGTTTTTCATTAACCTTTCCAGCTAAACCATTAGCCATTAAGATTGCCATATCACTTGTGCTTGTGTCCTGGTCAACACTTAGCATATTGAAGCTTTTATTAACTGACTGCTTTAACATCTTTCTCAGCTTGCTTGATGGAAACTCAGCATCAGTTGCTATAAAGGCAAGCATTGTAGCCATATTCGGATGAATCATTCCAGCTCCTTTTGCAATTGCTCCGATAGTTGCCTTTCCGACTTTAACTGAAATCTCCTTTTTTGCCAAATCAGTTGTCATGATCGCTTCTGCTGCTTTTGATTGTTTTGAAAGCTGTTTTTTAATTCCCTTAGCGCCTCTCCTGATTTTATCCATTGGCAAATAAGCGCCAATCAATCCAGTTGAAGCGACCAAAACATCTTCCTTCCTGATTCCAAGCTCTTTTGCAGCTAATGAAGCCATTTCGTGCGCATCTTTCAATCCTTTCTTGCCTGTTGAAACATTTGAGATTCCGCTGTTAACAACTATAGCCTGCGCTTTTCCATTTTTCAAATGCTCCATATTAACGTATAGAGGAGCGCCCTTTACCTCATTCTGAGTGTAGACTGCAGCAGCATTGCATAGCTTAGAGCTGCAAATAACTGCAAAGTCCTTCTTTGATTTTTTTATTCCGACATTCTTTCCTAAGGATGTTACTCCTTTAACAGTATTTACTCCAGTTGACATTTTGTTTTCACCAGTAAATTTAATCATCACTTAAAATCATCATTGAAAAAAATTAAATCTGAAAATTCCTTTCACCCCCAAGTTAAAGGAATCTTCATCCGCTTACTTTACTTTATGGCAACAGATGATTTTTGCCTTAACGTTTGCATAAAGCAAAAATCAGATTTATTTTTTTTGTTTCTAATGATTTTTTTGATTGATTACTCAATTCCTCCTCTCATTGCCAAAATCTCAAACGGCAAGCCTCTAACCTTAGCTGCATTCTCGCACCATCTTTGGTCAAAGCCTTTGCTTTTGATTGATCTTATTTCAGGCTTAAACAATCCTGAGTCAGACTCACGCTCAGTAATCTCTATGTTTCCTTTGTACAGCTTAACCTTGTATTTGCCATTGACAACACCCTGGCTTTGAGCAACAAAACCATCAAGGTCTTTCTTCAATGGATGGAAAGCCATTCCGTGGTAAACAAGCATAGCCCATTTTGCATCAACCATTTTCTTGAATTGGATTTCATCTTTTGTCAAACACCACTGCTCTAAATCATGGTGCAGCTTTAAGATAACATGTGCTGCAGGTGCCTCATAGATCTCTCTTGATTTTAGATCCATTATTCCATCTTCAAACATGTCAATCCTTCCAACGCCAGCTTTTCCTGCAATCACATTCAATTCTGGCACTAGCTCTGCTAATGGCATCTCTTTTCCATTCAAGCTTATTGGAACTCCATTCTTGAATTCAATTGTTATGAATTCTGGCTTGTCAGCTGCTTTTTCAGGAACAACTAACCACTGCCAGATATTATCGGGTAATGGCTGATTAAGGCCAATAGCACCTGATGCAATTGACCTGCACCACATTGTCTTGTCATCTCCGCCAGATATGATCTCTGTTACAGGAACATCCCAATGCTTACATAATTCTTCTTCATCTCCTCTTGTCAGGTCAAAGTCTCTTACAGGAACTAAGACCTTAAGCTTAGGAGCAAACATCTTGAAGACATTATGCATTCTGTATTGGTCATTCCCTTTTCCAGATGAGCCTTCAAGAATTGCATCACAGCCAAGCTCTTTAGCTTTGAGAGCAACAACTTTAGCAATTAACTGCCTAGTCATTGAAGTGCTTACAGGATATCCATTGTAGTTTGAGTTTGCCTGTATTGCCTTAGCAACCCATTTCTCTGTAAACTCTTTCTTAACATCAATCATTATTGGCTCTATTTCCATTATCTTTGCTTTTCTTTTCATTTCGTTTATCTCTTCATCACCTTGGCCAATATCTACACTTATTGCAATAATCTCTTTTGCTTTGTAGATTTTTCTCAGCAAAACAATACCTAGAGTTGAATCTAAGCCGCCAGAATAAGCAATAGCAACTTTGTTTACTTTAGGCACAGGCGTGTTTTCAATTTTCTTCACAATTTCTTTTACATTCATAGCACATCACCTTGTCAATCTTATAGTCTGGAAAATGGCTGCTTTATTTATATACTTATCGACCTGAATGGGACAAAATAAACACTAATGTCTTATTTAGGACATTTATAAAGTGACGTTACCTACGAATAGTAAATATACAAAACTTTAAATATAAAGCCGTATTAATTACGTTAAAATGGCTAAAGATTCTGAAAAGTCTGAAGCACCTCTTGAAGATAGATTAAAAGGTAAAGATGTAGAAATAAGTCTAAAAAAAGGACTTGCTGGGCATATTGTCGAATATTGCATTGTATTTGATTATGGTGATGGACAGGAAGAAGAAGCATTGTTAACTGAAGCTCCGGATCCATTTCTTGATTCTCCGCATGATATTGTAGGCACTAATAAAGCATATCATGATTTGCTAAGCAATGTCATTACTGATTCCGATCCTGAGTCAATTGCAAATGAGAAATTAGAATTTATGGCTCAGCTATTAAGCAGACTAAATGAAAGGGTAGACTCATTAGCAGAGGCTGGAGTTGATATAGTAAAGGTTGGCACTTATACTTATGAGGAATTTAAAGTAGCGTATGCCGGGCTTCCTAAAGAAGGCTAAGATTTCTTAAAGTCCCAATCCAATCTTAAATGTCCAAAACAAAACATTTATATACTAGTTCTTTTATTTATCACCTGTTGGGAGTATTGCCAGGTATTCCAAAATGCAAAAAAACCTAAAAGAGTTCATTGACACAGGCGAAGTAGCAATTGATGATAAAACAATCAAAAAGCTTCGCTCATTTGGGATAGAACTGCTGTGATTTCTATGTTGCAAAAAACCAATGCTCAGAAGATAATCGGAAGGCTCTTTCCCAAGGCTAAGGTAGTTGGCATTAGAGAGTTCAAGAAGGGGATGATTAACAGGACCTATGATGTTAAGCTCTCTAGTAAGGAAAACGTAGTTTTAAGGATTTATCCAAGGGAAAGCTGGAAAGCAGTAAAAGAGAAATATCTGTATGACCTTCTAGCTAAAAGAACAAATGTACCCGTTCCTGAGGTTTACAAGATAGATACGTCAAAGAGGCTCATACCTTATGCATATTCTGTTTTATCAAAACTAGAAGGAAGGGAATTAAGTAAAATATACCTGAAAACAAAGAACAAGAAACTGATAAGCGACGCTGGCAGATATCTTGCAAAGATACATTCAATAAAATTCAGTAGATTTGGCTGGATTGTAGGGAAGGAAATAAAACCTAAGTTCAAAGACTGGAGAGCTTATTTTGATTATGGCCTGGAGCATAAATTAGACAAAATAAAGAAAATAAACAAGGTGCCTAAGGAGATAATCACAGAAACAAAAAAATATGTAGAAGAGCATCAAGGATTACTTGATATAAAATCAAAGCCATGCTTAATACATAAGGATTATCATTTCTCCCACATAATTGCTGACGAGGGCAAGATCAATGGCATAATTGATTTTGAATGGGCTATCTCAGGCCATAATGAGCTTGACCTAATAAAATCAGAGTGGTGGATGTTTGAAAAACTTCCAGAGATAAGGCCAATATTTCATAAAGCCTACAAACAAGCAGGCGGAGTTATCTCTAACAAATTTGAGAAAAGGAAGAAACTGTATGAGCTGAAAATCCTCATAGGAATGATCAGTTTATCCTATAAAAGAAAAAGCAGGCACTGGTTTAATTATAATGTAAGGGAAGCTAAGAAAATATTAGGAATCTAAAATGCCTAACATAACTAAGCTAACAGAGCAGTATATCTCAGAGCATCCAAGTATAAAGGATTCCCTAAAGAAAGGACTAATCAATTACTCAAAATTAACAAGACAGATTGCAGATGATTTAGAGATTGATTTAAAGAAGAACTTTGATGCAATATTAATAGCTTGCAGAAGATATTACAGAAAAGTCAGGAAAGAAGAAACTTTAGAGAAAGGAATTTTGGAGATTCTGAAGAAAAGCAAAGTAGAGGTAAAAAACAAGATAATCGCAGTTGTAGTTGAAAAAATAGCTTATGTAGAAGGCTTGCTAGAGATTGAAAAAGAGGCAAGGAAAAAAGGAGATATTTTTCATATAATTGAAGGAACATCTGCTATAACTATAGTTGCAGCTGAAGAATATTCTGCAAAGATAAAGAAACTATTCAAGAACAAGATAATCAAGGAGAATACAAAATTAGTTGAGATTACTTTGAAAAGCCCAAAAGAGATTGAAACAACTGCAGGAGTAGTTCCTTACCTTTATTCCTTATTCGGAGAGCATGGAATCAATATCGTAGAAACCTTGTCATGCTGGACAGATACAATATTTGTTGTTGAAGAAAAAGATATTGCTGAGGTTATGAAGGTTCTGAGGTTTTAGTCTTTAACAACACCCCTATCTTCCATCATATGGCCAAGTTTCTCTTTTTTAGTCTTAAGATATTCCTTGTTATTCTCATTAGCCTCGACAATAATTGGCAATCTTTCAACAATTCTCAAACCATATTTTTCCAAACCTTCTATCTTTCTTGGATTGTTTGTCAACAATCTTATTGTTGTCAGCCCTAAATCAGCAAGTATTTGTGCGCCAACAGTGTAATCCCTTTCATCGGCTCTAAAACCAAGCTTTTCATTTGCTTCAACTGTATCAAGCCCTTTATCCTGCAAAGCATAAGCCTTGATCTTATTCACTAAACCAATGCCGCGTCCTTCCTGCCTAAGATAAAGCAAAACACCACCTTCCTTAGCAATAAGCTGCATTGCTTTGTCAAGCTGTGCACTGCAGTCGCATCTTAAAGACTTTAGAACCTCTCCTGTTAAACATTCAGAATGGACCCTTACCAAAACATTCTCCTTCCCTTTAACATCTCCTTTAACCAAGGCAATGTGATGACTTCCATCATCACATTCATAAGCATAAATCCTAAAGCTACCATACTTAGTAGGAAAATCAGCTTCTGCTTCTTTTTTAATTAGTTTTGTCATTTTATTATCAATTTAATTTATCATCAGGCTTAAATCATTAAAAAACAATTAAATCTGAAAATTCCTTTCACAACCAAGCTCAAGGAATTTTCATCCGCTTACTTTAGTTCATGACAGCGGATGTGTCGGAAATCATACTTATTGATTTTATTAGGTATGATTTCTGAGCACGTTAAAAACCACCGAAGGTGGTTTTCAACGATTTTTGCCTTAGCTAATTGAATAAAGCAAAAATCGGAATTATTATTTTTCTAATGATGATTTTTAATATTGATTTTCTTTTATTGATTTAAAGCAAAAATCAGATTTATTTTTTAACTATTGATTTCTTTTTTTATTGGTTATTTCCTAATGATTCTGTTTTATTGATCTCTTAATATTGATTATTTTTTTGATGATTTTGATTTTTTCTTTAATCTCTCACTAAGCTTCCTGTTAATCTCTGTAATCTTTTCTATCCCTTCCTTAAGCTCCTTATTAATCTCAGTCTGTTTTAGAGCAGCTTTAAGCAGAGCAAGGTTATCCTCCCTTAATTTATCTAATTCATCCTCCTTGCGTTTCAAGTGTTCTTTGACTGCCTTTTCGCTTGTTTTTTTAGGCATGAAAGAAGAGAATAAGAGAACAATATTTAAAGATTTGTTAAATAATTAATTTCAGTATATCCTTAACCTCAATCTTATCAATGCATCTTCCACAAGATATATTCTCGCAATAATGCAGGCTCTTCTTATCGCAATTCTCTTTGGTAACATTAAGAACAACAGTTTTGTCACTATTTGGACCCCCTATGATTGGATTTGTTGGGCCAAATAATGCAATAATCTTTCTCTCTAAAGCAGCTGCTAAATGCATCAAACCATTGTCATTAGAAATAACCAGATCAGAAATATTAATTATCTGCATAACTTCTTCAAGATTGGTTTTGTCAATTAAATTTATTATTTTATCTGACGATTCTGAAATTGCTGCACCTTTTTTGTTTTCATCAATAAAGACACTCTTTCCGAGCAGGATTACTTCATAACCTTCAGCAGATAATTCTTTGGCTAATTCAGCATATTTCGAAGGGTCCAAACATTTCCTTGGGTTGCTGGAGCCAACACATAGTGATATTATTTTATTATTTTCATTAATATTGAATTTTTTTATTAGTTTGAAATCTTTCTTTAGGCTTATTCTGAAATCCATTTTATTGATATCAGCATCAATGTTGAGTATTCTTAAAAAATTCAGATAATGTATGGGTCTTGAAACAAGATAGTCCTCGACCAGAAAATCATATCCTTTTCTGTCCTTAGTCTTTAATCCAACCTTTATCTTCGGACTGAATAGGTGTAATGCTTCTTCTATTTTATCATTTGGAGGATTCAGGTTAATAACCAGTTCATAATCATCCTCTTTTTCCTCGCCCAATGGAATTATTTTGTCAACAACCTTTGTTATCTTATACACCATAGAATATCCTTTGTGGCAAAAAATACCAATCCTGGCAGATGGATACTTTTTCCTTAACATCCTCAACAAAGGCAGAATCAACAAATGATCCCCTAAACCTTGGTTCATAACCACAAGAATACTTTTTATATTCTTTAAATCAAACTCCTTCCATTTATTCCTTACTTCATCAGTTATAATCGGCTTCTCATCTACAATCGGCTCTTTTGCAAGGAAATTGGTAAGAACTTCTGTTTTGTACATGTTCTATTCTGTCTTATCAAAATGTATCTCAAACTCTTTACCTTTAACCTTTTCCTTAGAAACATTTGCAAGCTTTCTTGCAGGGTTTGAAACATCAATCTTAAGCTTATCTGCGCCTACTTTATCTTTTATCTGGCTTTCCCATTTGGATAGCATCTCTTTTAAGTCTTCGCTTACTTTAAGGAATAGAGTAATCCTGTCTTTCTTCTGCAAACCAGCCTTTTTCCTTGATGACTGAACTCTGCGCATCACTTCTCTGGCATAGCCTTCTGCATCCAAGTCCATATTCCTTTCCTTATTCAGATAAACAATACAATACCTTGATTCAGCCTCTTCAAATGGTTCAGGAACAGCTTTCTGTATCTTAAGGTGCTTCTTCAGAATATTAACCTCTTTGCTGTCTACCTTAAATGTGTATTTTCCTTCTTTTTCAACATGATCCATTATTGTTTCAGGGCTGTCCATGCTTAGCTTTGCAATTATCTTTGGGCTAAGGTCACCAAAATCAGGGCCTAAGGAGCTGTAATCAGCAGTTACCTTTAGCTTTAATCCGGATAATCTCTCCTGTAACCTGATTTCTTTAACATTGGATTGAGTCTTAATCGAGTCCTCAAGTTTTTCAACAGCCTCAATTATGCCTTTATCCCTTGTAACAATAACTATCTCTTTTAGCGGCCATCTTACACCCAGGCTAATCTTTTCTCTGGCAGAGAGAACTGACTGCACTATGCTTTGCGCAATATCCATATTTCTTTCCAGCTCAGGCTTTACCTCTGCTTCATCAAAAGAAGGCCAGTCATATAGATGAATGCTCTCAGTTTTAAGCCCATAGGTTTCTTTTAGATTCTGATAGATTGCTTCTGTTATAAAAGGAGCAATTGTAGAGAACAGCTTAAGCACACCAAGCAATACTTCATATATACTATACGCAACTACCTTCTTGTCTTCTTCATTTCCAGATGTAAGCTTATCCCTTGTTAGCTGGATATAGGTTCTCGATAGCTCTAGGAATAACTCCTCAATCATCAATGGAGCTTCATTTACCCTATACTCCCCATAAGCCTCTGTAACCTTCTTAATAGTTGAATTTAATTTTGATATTATGTATGTTTCCTCTGTTGAGAACTTCTTATCCATAAGCTTAAGCTTTGTTGGGTTTACGCCATAGTTATTCGTCAAGTCTATTGAGTATTTATGAAGATTCCATAAAATCCTCAAGTTCTTGCTTTTAATCTTAACATCTTCAAAATTATAGTTTAAATCAACACCAGGGTTTGCGCCGCCAATCATATAATACCTTAAGGTGTCAGCTCCATGCTTGTCAATAACCTCATAAGGAGAAATAACATTTCCTAGCGACTTAGACATCTTTCTTCCCTGGGCATCAGAAACAAAGCCATGCATGTAAACTGCTTTATAGGAATGCTTTTTCATGCTTATCATTGATGCAACTAGCAATAGATTAAACCAGCCCCTAATCTGGTCCTTGCCTTCAAGAATAAAATCAGCGGGCCATAGTTTCTTGAACAGCTCTTCTTTTTGAGGATAATCCAGGCATGACCATGATGTTGTTCCAGCATCTATCCAGACATCAAGGATATCTGGAATTCTTTTCTTCTCAGAACCGCATTTGCATTTTATAGTAATCTCATCGATATAAGGCCTGTGCAAGTCATCTGGAACCTTGCCAGCTAATTCCTTCAATTCCTTTATAGAGCCAACAACAGTATAATCACCGCATTTGTCACATTTCCAAATTGGCAAAGGAGTTCCCCAATATCTTTGCCTTGTAATCCCGTTATCCCTTAGATTATCAAGCCAGGAATCAAACCAGTTATTTCCAGCCCAGTCTGGCTGCCAGAATACCTCCTTGTTTAACTCACGCATCTTTTCTTTCAAATCCTCAACCTTAAAGAACCACTGCTTTGTTGTTCTGAATATAACTGGTTTATGGCATCTCCAGCAATGGGCATATTCGTGCTCAACTGGGGTTACAGCAATCAACACGCCTTTTTCTTCCAAAGAATCTACGAAGTTTTTATCATCCTTTTTAGCAACCAGACCCTTAAACTTGCCCATATTGTCTGGAAAGACACCTGACTCATCGATATTGTTGAATGGCGGCAAGCCTTCCTTATGGCCAACTTCATAATCCTCAGGACCGCAGCCAGGAGCGCAATGAACCAAGCCAGAGCCTGATGATAAGTCAACATATTCCTTGGACATTACAACTGTATGCAGTTTCTCTGATTTAATCCCTGCAAATGGCTTGATTTCATCTGACCATGGATGCTCATATTTCAAACCCTTAAGCCCTTCACCTTTAAACTCAGATACGATTTCAAATTTCTTATTTGCAACACCGCTTATCAAAGCTCCAACCAAGCCTTTAGCAACAATCCAGATCTCATTCTCAACCTTAGCTTTAACATAATCAAATCCAGGATTAACCATCACAGCCAGATTAAAAGCCAAAGTCCAGGGTGTTGTTGTCCATATAACCAGGTATTCATTATCAGTTCCCTTTACCTTGAATTTTACAAAGATAGAATTCTCTTTTACATTCTTGTATTCAAGCTCATGCTTTGCTAATGCTGTTGCACATTTAGCGCACCACTGCATTGTTTTCTTTCCTTCGTATAATCTTTTGTTCTCATGAGCTTTCTTAACCAGCCACCATTCACCTTCCATAAAGCTGTTTTCTATTGTTTTGTATGGATCCTCAAAATCCATCCAGACTCCTAATCTTATGAAGTCCTTGCTCATTAATTCTAGGTTTCCTAAAGAAAGCTTCTTGCATTCCTCAACAAACTTAGCAACACCAAACTTTGGAATCTCATCCTTGTTTTTTATCTTGAATTTTTCCTCAACCTTATGGGCTGTTGGCAAGCCATGCATATCGTAGCCAGCTCTGTCCCAAACATCCAGGCCTTTCATTCGCTTATATCTTAAAACACAATCCTTTAGAGCCTTATTCCAGGCTTGACCAAGGTGAATTCTGCCAGAAGTATATGGCGGTCCATCCAGGAAATAGAACTGCTTTTTGCCTTTATTCTTATCTTTAGCTTTAGCATAAATCTTATTGCTATCCCAGAACTTTAGTATTTCAGGTTCTGTTGTTTTTGGGTCATAGTTTTTTATCAT
>JAHWIC010000051.1 GCA_019322805.1 Candidatus Woesearchaeota archaeon
GGTTTTAAATTAAATCATTTATTTCTTATCATTTTTTTAATTGTCAGCATTAACCCTAATCATTAGGTTTACTTTCAGCACTCACAATCAGTTGCGCACTTGATCCAGTTTGATACCTTTAATTTCAATTTAATAACAATTAATAAATCTGAAAATTCCTTTCAGAACTGCTATAAAGGAATTTTCATCTGCTTATGGTTCTTAAGAAACAGAATCGGATGATTTTTGCTTTCCAGTGTAAGATAAAGCGAAAATCAGATTTAATATTTTTCTAATGATTTGTTTCTATTGATTTCTTTTTATTGATTATTTTTACTGTTTGTTCGCCTAATAATGATTTTTCTATTGTTCTTTGCTTTCTGATTAAGTATAAAAATAAGTATATTTATATACACAGCTTATGAGTGAGTTTAGGAGACAAGAATGCAAAGCTTTATATATAAGTATATATTTAAGACTTATAATTGATAAAAAAGTAAGTAGGCGATAAAATGGTTACTACAACACTGTTCAAAAGAAAGCTGTACAAGAGAGGCTCCAGTTATGAAACTACTATTCCTATGCCTCTTTTGTTTGCTTTAGACAAGTCAAAGAAGTACAATGTGGTGTTCTCTTATGACACTGCAGCTAACAAATGGTATATCCAGTTTGAGGAACTAAAGCCAGGTATTGAAGGAGCAGTACAAGAGGCAGAATAATGCTATACCATAATGAGGAAATAAAAGGGGTATTTAAGGAACTCAATACTTCTGAAAAAGGCCTTACTACAAAAGAAGCAGAGAAAAGGGTTGAGAAGTACGGCTTAAATGAGCTAAAGGAAAAGAAAAAGGTTACTCCTTTGCAGATATTCTTAGCCCAATTCAAAAGCCCTATTGTATGGGTTCTGATTGTAGCTATGGTCATTTCTTTGCTAATAAGGATAGTTGCAGCTGACAAAGAAGCTGGCATAGATGCCATTGTAATTGGGTTTATTATAGTTGTTAATGCTATCTTTGGCTTTGGCCAGGAATACAAAGCAGAAAAGGCAATTGAAGCTTTAAAGAAACTAGCCAGCTTAAAGGCTATTGTTATCAGGGATGGTGAAGAAAAACAGATTGAGGCAGTAAGGCTTGTTCCTGGTGATATTATAATCCTTTCAACAGGAGAAAAGATCCCTGCTGATGCAAGGTTAATTGAATTGATAAATCTTCAAACCCAGGAAGCAGCTCTGACAGGCGAGTCGCTGCCTGTGAAAAAGGAATTAAATGTTTTCAAGAAAGAGGCTTCTGTTGCTGATCGCAAAAATATGGTTTTTTCTGGAACAGTTATCACTAATGGCAGAGGCAAGGCAATTGTAACAGGAACAGGGATGACAACAGAGATTGGAAAGATTGCAAAGCTTATTCAGGAAGCAAAGCCAGCGTTAACACCTTTACAGAAAAAACTTAAGCGGCTTGGAAAATTATTAACAATTCTTGTTGTTGCTATCAGCATTATTGTATTTCTGGTAGGAGTCTTAAGAGGCCATAATATCAAAGAGATGTTCTTTGCAGCTATTGCATTAGCTGTAGCAGCAATACCAGAAGGCTTGCCAGCTGTTGTGACTATTGCTCTTGCTTTAGGCGTCCAAAGAATGGTAAAGAGGCATGCCTTAATCAGGAAGCTTCCCTCTGTTGAGACTCTTGGCAGCTGTAATGTGATTTGCTCTGATAAAACAGGAACGCTAACACATAATGAGATGACTGTAAGAAAGCTTCTTACAAATAACGAGATTGTAAATGTAACTGGAGCAGGCTATGAACCAGAGGGAAAGTTCTCAAAAGACCCTAAAAACTTTGAATTGCTGCTAAAGATAGGAGCATTAAACAATGATGCAAAACATCTGAAAGAGGATAACAAGTACAAGATAATTGGTGATCCAACTGAGGGCTGTTTGATTGTTTCTGCAAAGAAAGCAGGTTTTGATACAGCAAAACTGCAAAAGGAATGCCCAAGAACAGATGAGATACAATTTAGTTCTGAAAGAAAACGGATGACTACGATACATAAAGTTAACGGAAAGCGCGTTGCTTATATGAAAGGTGCTCCTGATGTTATATTGAATCTATGCCATAGGATCCTAATAAATGAAAAGGCTAGAATTCTTACTGGGCAAGATAGGAAAAAGATCCTAAAGACAAATGAAAACTTTGCTTCAGAAGCATTGCGTGTTCTTGGTTTTGCTTATAAGGAATTAGATAAGGAAAAAGACGAAGAAGAGATTGAAAGCGATATGATATTTGTTGGCCTGCAGGGGATGATTGATCCTCCAAGAAAAGAGGTCAAGGACAGCGTAAAGGAATGCCTTGAAGCTGGAATCAAGGTTGTGATGATTACAGGTGATTTTATTGGAACTGCAGAAGCAATTGCAAAGGAGCTTGGCATAAAAGGGCAAGCAATAACAGGAGAAGAGCTTGAAAAGATAAAAGACCTTGAAAAAAGAGCAGAAGACATAGCAATCTATGCAAGGGTTAATCCTGAGCATAAGATGAAGATAATCCATGCACTAAAAGCAAAAGGCCACATTGTTGCTATGACCGGCGATGGTGTTAATGATGCGCCTGCATTAAAGAGGGCTGATATTGGCATTGCAATGGGTATAACTGGAACAGATGTAAGCAAAGAAGCATCTGACATGATTCTTACAGATGACAACTTTACATCGATTGTAAATGCTGTTGAAGAAGGCCGCGTTATATTTGACAATATCAAGAAATTTGTTTTTTACCTGCTCTCCAGCAATATGGGTGAGGTTCTGACAATATTTATTGCAATGCTTGTTGGGTTTCCCTTGCCAATACTGGCTCTGCAGATTTTATGGATTAATCTTGTTACTGATTTATTTCCTGCTTTAGCTCTAGGCGTTGATCCTCCTGAGCCAGGGATAATGAAAATGCCTCCAAGGGATCCAAAGGAAAGAATTATGAACAAAAAGCGAGGCATGCTAATGTTTGTTATTGGTGCTATAATGATGCTTGGAACCTTAGGATTATTCAAATTATACAATCCTGAAACAGACCTAAGATACGCTCAAACAGTTGCATTTACTGTTTTAATGATGTTCCAGATGACTAATGTGCTTAACTGCAGGTCAGAAGACTTATCCCTGTTCAGAGTTGGTGTCTTTAAAAACAAATATCTGATTGCAGCTATTGCAAGCTCGATATTATTGCAAATAGC
>JAHWIC010000015.1 GCA_019322805.1 Candidatus Woesearchaeota archaeon
GGTCAAATCTCGCTACGCTCGATTTGCCCTACCTGCCACCCCGGATGGGGCGTCCCCCGGCCGGTCTGCGCCATTGTTGTTGTGGTCTAAGAAAAAATCCAGCCACTGCGGTCGGCGAGGCGGGGGTTGCCCCCTACGGGGTGCCGAGTAGGGCAAAATCTCGGAGAGATTTTGACCGTCGACCCGCCGTGGGTGGCTGGATTTTTTTCAAATTAAGAGTAAACTTAATAAACAATAATCCCTAGCCTTGCCTTATGATAAAACTTGGACCGGCAGGAACATCAGGCTTAGGTTATCCTGATGGATTAGCTCATTGTAAGGAGTCGGGGTTAGGTGCTTTAGAAGTTGAATTCACGCATGGCGTTCATATGAATAATGCTACTGCTTCTGAGGTTGGGAAGCTTGCTAAACAAGCTAATGTTGATCTTTCTGTTCATGCACCTTATTATATCAATTTATCGTCAGAAGAAAAACCTAAGGTAACTGCTTCTAAAAAAAGGATTCTTATGAGTGCTGAGCGTGCTCATTATTTAGGTGCTAAGTATGTTGTTTTCCATGCTGGTTATTATGGCAAAAAAGATCCTGAAGATGTTTATCTAATCATGGTTAAGGAACTTACTGATATGCAGAATACGATAAAGGCAAAAAAATGGAATGTTGTTTTAGCTCCAGAAACAACAGGAAAAGCATCACAGTTTGCTGGTTTGGATGATTTGTTAAAGCTGAGAAAAGAGATTAAGTGCGAGATTTGTGTGGATTTTGCGCATATCATGGCAAGAGAACAAGGGAAAACGACTTATGACAAAATACTTGACAAGCTGAAGGGAATAAAGCATTTGCATACTCATTTCTCAGGTATAGAGTGGACAGCTAAAGGAGAGAAAAGGCATCTTTTGACGCAAGCCAAAGATATAAAAGAATTGCTTAATTCCCTTATTAAACACAAGGCTGATGCAACAATAATAAACGAAAGCCCGGATCCTTTTGGAGATGCCTTGAAAACCAAAAAAATACTTGATTCATTGAGGTAAATATGTGTGCAGAACATTTAGTTAGGACTTCTAAAAAGATGACTTTCGAAGAGCAGGTTACTGAGTTAGAGATAGCTGTTCTTGTTGGATATAGCGGTAATATCAGGGTTGGGAGATCAACCCTGCAGGTTGAAGGAATTCAAGATCCTGAACCTGGAGGCCTTCTTTCCAGGGTTAGCGGTCCTAATGGATACGGGGCAATATTTGCTTTGGTAGACAGGGGTTATTCCTGCCATAACTCTCGGGAAGGGGTGTGGGGGGTATCTCGGCAGAGAAACCCAATCACTTCTGAACAGCTGTGGCATTATATAATGAGCAGAAGAGATGAAAGAAGTCATCCTTGATACAAACTTTTTGATGGCAGTAAGCCAGTTTAAGGTAGATATATTTTCTGAATTAAAGAGGATATGCGATTTTCCTTATGAATTATTTATCATTGACAAAACAATCAATGAATTAGAATCAATAATAGAAGAACAAAAAGGAAAACATAAAGCAGCAGCAAAACTTGCATTGGCAATTATTAAGAATAAAAAAATAAAAAAAATAAAAACAAAAGAAGGAACTGTTGATGAGCTGATTCTTGGGATTGCAGATAAAGATACTGTTGTTGCAACGCAGGATATGGAATTAAAGAGGAAATTAAGGAAAAAAAGGGTTTCTTTGATTGTTTTGAGGCAGAAAAAGTATTTGGTTTTTATTGACTGAAAATAAACGAAAGCTTTAAAAATCCCCTATATTTCTTGTATTCAAATCATTTAAATAGAGGACTATAACATGTTTTATAAAGTTGAACTAAAGGACCATATCAGAGTACCTCCAGATCTATTTGGTTTAGCACTTAATGAAGCTGTGATAAAGAGGATAAGGGCAAAGTACACAGGCTATATATCACAGGACCTTGGTGTGGTTATTGATGTTTCTGAGGTAGACAGCATAGGAGAAGGGATAATAGTTCCAGGAGACGGAGCTTCCTACTATGATGTTAAATTCAAGCTTCTTACGTTCAAGCCAGAGCTGCAGGAAGTTGTTATAGGAAAGATAAGGGACATTGCTGACTTTGGGGCATTTATGACAATAGGGCCTATAGACGGAATGATTCATATCTCACAGGCAATGGATGACTTTGTTAGCTTCAGCAAAGACAAGACATTGGCTGGAAAGGAATCAAAGAAAACTTTAAGGGTTAATGATGTCTGCAGAAGCAGGGTAATAGCTGTATCATACAAAGACCCGATGAACCCCAAGATAGGCCTGACAATGAGGCAGGCTGGCTTGGGAAGGCTTGACTGGATAGAAGCAGAGCAGAAAAAGGAAGAGGGAGCTGAAGAGGGAAAGGAAGAGAAATCAGAGAAAAAAGAGGAAAAGAAAGGGAAAGAAAAAAAGGCTAAAGAGAAGAAAAAATGAAGAAGAAGGTCTGCAAGGAATGCAAGATATTTGTTGAAGGCAATGTATGCCCGGTTTGCAAGGGCAACCAGTTTTCTAACAATTGGCAAGGCCGTTTACATGTTCTTGACGCAAACAAGTCAGTAATTGCAAAGAAGGTAGGAGTTAAAGTCCACGGCGAGTATGCAATCAAGGTAAGGTGAAACTATGGATCTTAAGATTATTGAGAAAAAAGAACAACCTATGCTCTCCAGGATAGAGATTACTGGAAGGCTTGAGTTTAAGGGCGCAACACCTTCTGCTGCAGAGGTTAGAAAGCAGTTATCCTCACAATTAAAGGTTGGCGAAAACCTTATTGTTATTAAGAAGATATCCACTCATTTTGGCTCTGGAACAGCTGATCTGGTTGCTTACTCTTATCTTAACAAAGAGGACATGGAAAAGATAGAGCCTAAGCCAAAGGAGAAGAAAGGAAAGCCTGGTGCTGCCAAGGAAGCGCCAAAAGAGGCGCCTAAAGAAGAGAAAAAAGAGGAAAAGGCAGAGGCTCCGAAAGAAGCTCCAAAAGAGGAGAAAAAAGAAGAAAAACCAGAGGCTCCTAAGAAATAAAGATGGCAAAGAAAAAAACAAAACCAAAGAGGCCAAGCAAGCGATATTCATTATATCAGGTTTCCGGAGAGAAGGCAGAGCGCAAAAACAAGTCCTGCCCTAAGTGCGGTTCAGGCATATTCATGGCAAAGCATAATGACAGGTTAGTCTGCGGCAAATGCCATTATACTGAATTTATAAAATCTGACAAACCTGCTGAGAAAAAATAACCTATTCCTTCGATTCTATACCCTGGAAAATAAGCAGGTCCTCTGTAGTTAATTTTTCTCCTTTCTTAATCTTTTCCTGAACCACCTCTTCCTTGCTTTTCAGCATTGACTCAACTTTTTTCCTTTTCTCTTCCCTTGTTTCAAGCTTATGCTTGTCTATCTCGCCCTTTATCTGGCTGAGTTCTGCAAGTTTTTCCTTCAGCTCTTTGTTGACATCATTGAATTTGACCTTGAACTCTGTGAATTTCATAAAAGCGTCTTCTTCCTTTTTCTTCAGTTCGTCAAGCTGCTTGACTAACTCAATCATGCTTTCATGTTTTTTCTGGGATTCCCTTGCCCTGTCCTGTATCTTTTGGTGGAGCACTTCTGCTTTTTTCTTGGATTCCCTTGTTTTTGTGGAAGCTTCGTATAGATCATCGCTTACCTTGTTTACCTCTTTAGACTCATTATACTTCTTCTTCAGCTCCTTTATCTTCTTCATGACCTTTTTTTCCTTTTCAAACGACATTGCTTCTGTCTCTATGCTCTGCTCCAGCTTATCGATAAGATACTTTAGATTAGAGGGGTCTTCCTCTATCTTGAGCTTTTTCATCAGGCCTGTTTTCTTGGTCTTAAGCTCATTTATCTCAGAAATATGCTCTTTTGTCTGCTTATTGAGCTTGTCTCTTTCCTGCTTGTCTTTCTTGACCTGAGCTGTTAAAGAATTACGGGTTTCCTTGAATTCCTTTACCTGTTCCCTTATGTCATTTATCCTGCTTTTGTGCTCTTCCTTCCTGTTGAACCACTCTTCCCTTTGTTCATCTATCTGGTTTAACCTTTCCTTTAGTACGGATATTTCCTTCTTTTTTCCATCCAGCTTCCTAAATAGCTCTTTCTTCTGTTCCGGTGTTAGCATACTTAGTCACGTTCACTATTTGTTGCATTTTAAAGTAAAAAAAGATTGGTTAAATAGTTTAACCAAATAGAGCGCCTAGTCCAGCAGCTGCCTGAGCTTCTGATTTCTTCTCTTCTTCTGCTGACTTTTTCTTCTCTTCTTTCTTCTCACCTTCAGCAGCCTTAGCTTCTCCAGCAGGTGCAGGAGCAGCAGGTGCAGCAGCGACAGCAGCAGTCTCTATTGCTTTCTTTATATCAACGCCTTCTAAGCTAGCAACCAGGGCCTTTACCCTTGCGTCATCTACCTTGACGCCAGCAGCCTCTAGCACTTTCTTAACAGACGCTTCTTCTACTTTTTGTCCAGCTTTATGCAACAACATAGCTGCATATATGTATTCCATTTTTCTACCTCCTCAAAGTACCTTTCTTGACTAGTTTTTTAGCCAGTTCCTCTACATCCTTTGCTTCTTTCTTTTCCTTTTGTTTGGCTAATTCTTGGATTGAAGGAACATCTTCGCTTGATTTTTGGCTCTCCTTAGCTGTTGAGCCTTGAACATCAGTAATACCTAACTTTGGTGCTTTCTTTCCTTGACCTTTTCTTAATTCTTCAATTGTAGGAACATGTTCTCTTTTTGGTTGAGGCCTTGGTTCTGGCTTAGGTTGTGGTTTTGGAGCAGCTTCAACTTCTTTTAGCAGGGATTGTGCAGTTGGTGTTGTGCCTTTAATGTGCTTCTTCATCTGCTCAACCATCTTTGCGGTTTTATCCTCTGTTTTGAGCTCTTTTTCAACCTGTTTTTCCTCTTTTTCAACTTCTTTTTTAAGTATTTCAGCTGCTTTTTCAATTCGTTCTTTTTCTTCTGGCAGTGCTTTAGCTTCTTCCTTTTTTTCTTCTTTTTTAATCTCTTTTATTGCTACTTCAGCATCTTTTCTCACTTCTTTTATCTCTTCCTCTTCTTTTGGGAACACAGTGCCCATTATTTCAGGCTTTACTGGCTTTTCTAATTCTCTCTTTTCTTCCACTTTTTCTGCTATCTTTGCGTCTACTTTTATCTCTTTTTCAACCTGCTTTTCTTCAAGCTCAACCTCTTTCTTAAGCTCTTTTGCCACCTCCTTGATTTCTTCCTTCTTTTCCGGCTCTTTTTCTTCCACTTTTTTTGCTAACTCATCAATATCCTTCTTTATCTCCTTTGCCTCTTCCTTTAGCTCTTTTATTACTTCTTCCTTTTTTTCTTCAGTTGGCGGTTCTTCTGGCTTTGGCTCTTCGGGCTTTTCTCCAATTGGAATTTCCTTCTTTTCCTCTACTGGCGTCTCTTTCTTCTCTTCTAGCTTCTTTGCTATTTGTTCGTCAACTTCAATCTCTTTTTCAACCTGCTTTTCTTCAACATCAACCTCTTTCTTAAGCTCTTTTGCCACTTCCTTGATCTCTTCCTTCTTTTCCGGCTCTTTTTCTTCCACTTTTTTTGCTAACTCATCAATATCCTTCTTTATCTCCTTTGCTTCCTCTTTCATCTCTTTAATCACTTCTTCCTTTTTCTCCTCAATTGGTTTTTCTTCCTTCTTCTCTACTGGAGGAGTTTCTTTTTTCTCTTCAATTGGCATCTCCTTTTTTTCTTCCAAAGGCATCTCTTTCTTTTCTTCAATTTCTGTAGCAGGTTTTACTTCAACAGCTTTTTCTTCTGGCTTTGGAGCTTCAGCAGGCTTTGCAGCTGTTTCGATATTAGCAGTTGACTTTAAGCCAAGCATGCCTCTTTCAGCCTTTGCCAGTAAATCACCAATTATTTTATCGTCAATAATATTCTGTGATAATCCTAATGCCTTTGCTTCTCTGAATGCCTTTGCAAGCAATGGCTCAATAGTATCTTTTGTAGGGTAACCAGTATATATAGCAAGATTGAATGCGCCTGATATAGCGCTTCTTAGGTCAGCATTGAACTTCTCTTCATCAATATCAAGGACATCCTTGCCAAATATAACTCCGTTTTCATATGTAGCAGTAACATTCAATCCAACCTCCATTGGCTGGATGTTGAATCTTAACAGCAGTTCAGCTACCTTTGGCTTTATTACCTCTCCTTCTCTTACAACAACAGAATCCTCTTTTACTGCTACTTTTCCGCCCTCAACACCACATTTTATTCCTAAAGCACCTAATTCACCGATAATAGGGCCTGGCATGAATGAAGTAGGTCCAGCCGGTATTGTGATATCTTTAGGTGATGTTTGTCCTGCTTTTGCAGGCGCCTGGCTTTTGCTTTGTTTTAATGTCTTGTATAACTTGAAAGGATTTTCATTTGTGAATATTAATGCAGGCATTCCTGTAAGGTGAGGCATCAACTGCTCAATGCCTTGTTTCTTTTCCTTTGCCTTTTCAATAGCTATCTTCATGATCCTTCTCTTTGTCATGAAGATTGTAAGCTTGTCTCTTAGCTGCTCCCTCATCTTTTGCAGCTGTGGAGCTGGCAGGTTTTCCATATCTACTGCTCCAATAATATTGTGCCTGCTGATTAAATCAACAATCTCCTTTACAATCTTCTTTTTTGCGTCTGAAACGTGAGCCTTCATTTTTCAGCCTCTTCCTTTGGCTTGTCTTTAGGTTCTGGCTTTGGCTCTTCTTTGGCCTTAGGTGCCTCAGCTGGCTTTTCTTCAGCTTTCGGTGCTTCTGCCTTTGGCTTTGCTTTCTTTTTTCCTTTAGTTTCTTCTTCTGTTTTTTCTCCTACCTTTACTACAGGACCCATGCTGAGCTTTAGGCAGATGTTCTTCACATTATGCTTGCCCTCTGGTAAATGGTGTATTACCTGGTCATAGATGGACATTATGTTATCCATGACTTCCTCATCCTTCATGTCCTCTTTTCCCACTAAACATCTTATAACAGGATCATTGATTGTCCTTAATCTTACAGTTTTCTTTAGTTTATCAACCAATGGCTTTAGGTTTGCATTTGGCGGAACAACACAACCTGCTTTAGGGCTTGGCATCTTTCCTTTTGGGCCGAAGACCCTGCCAAAAGCTGTTGCGATCTTTGGCATGATTGTAGCCTGAGCTATGAAATAATCATAGCTGTTTGCTAATTTCTTTATTGACTTTTTATCCTTGTATTTCAGAAAATCATCAGCAAGAATTGCTTCATCACAGTTTGATTTAGCGCTTTCACGTAGTTCAGGACCAACCAAAGCGCATACCTTTATCTGCTTTCCAGTCGGATGGCTTAGCTGCGTATAGAAATCAACCTTATGTTCAGCTTTCTTCAAGTCAATATGCGTTAGATTAATAACTAAATCATAACTCTGCCTGAAATTCCTTTTAGGAGAATTTGCTTTTACCTTCTCTAATGCCTGTGTTACTTGATTCTTATCCATTCTACCCTCCTACTTTGGAAGTAGTTGACGGGAATACTGATACAAAGAGGTGATTAGAGATGGTTTATAAATGTTGCGGAAAAATTATCAATAAAAATAATCATTAGAAAGAATTTAATCAGGGGAAATATTTTCTTCTTAAATCAATAAAAGAATTCAATAACGAAAACTCATTAGGGGGAATATTTTCTTCTGTTAGAGGTTCTCTTGCAGCTGTTCCCCACCCCCTGTGTTATAGAAAGATTTATATATGGGGAGTATATACTGTATATACATGATAGAGCAAATAACCAAGACAGTGCAGCAGATTGGAAATGGTGGGCATATTTACCTGCCTAAAGAGCTTGTTGGACAGAAGGTAGTTATTACTCTGGTAGGTAAAAGTACAGAGGAGATAAAGGAAGAGATCCTGATGATTGTTAAGCCCTGGCTTGAGCATGTGATTGGAGTTTATTTGTATGGATCTTATGCTCGTGGTGAGCAGGTTCCTGGCTCAGATATAGATGTTTTGGTTATAACTGATAGCAGGGTCAAGCTTAAGAAAAGGATAAATGAGTATGAGATTGTTTCCATTTCAATCGAAGGCTTGGAGAAAACACTTGAGTCTAATGCTGTTTTGGTGTTGCCAATATTGAAGGAAGCTAAAGCAATTTTGAATGAACAGCTTATAGAGAAGTATAGAAAAACTAAGTTGACTAAGGCGAATACTAGATGGTATATTGAAACAACTGAAAGTTCCTTGAAGATTGCTCGTGAGTGGATAAAGGAAAAGGATATTGGGAGCATGCCAAATATTGTTTATCCTTTAATTATGAGGTTACGTGGCCTGCATATGATTGAATGTTTGATTTCAGGCAAAAACTATTCTAACAAAAATGTTGATAAGCTCATCAAGATTTCTCCTGATAAGGTTAGACAGCTTAACAGTATGTATAGGGAGAACAGAGATGATAAGAAAATAAGTGCACATTCTTTAGATTACAATGATGTTTCAAAGCTTTATGAATCTGTTGCTTCATATTTCAAAAAGGTTCGATTATTATGGGAAAAGCTAAAGTAAGGAAACAATTAGAAGGTTATAAGAAACAGTTACAGAAGCATATTGCTAAGTTTAAAGAAGCTGAAGGAAGAGGTTCTGTTGAAAGCATGAATTACATGGCAAAAGAGCTCGCTAATTATATGAAACGGATGGATGTTTTGAAGTCAAGGTTAAAGAAATCAAAGAAGAAATAATAATTAGGGAAAATAGTTTATTCTTATTTACAGAATCTATATAAATAATACTAGATTTACATATATAAAATGTCAGATGAAGATGAAAATCCCTGGGAGTTGGATTTTCCGTCTGAAGATGCGCTGGAAAGATCCATCGGAAGATCATTCTACACTTTTAGTGAAATAGAAGAGTTGGTTGAAGAAGGCAGAATACGCGGAGAATTTGGAGCATATAGAATACTGGAAGAGATGTGCCCTGAGAAAGCTGAGGATGCAGGCAGGAGAGCTTACCTCCTCGCCAGGATTCAATTTGGACATTTTAAGAACTATGGAAGGGCTGTGAGAGAGATAAATGCAGCTCTTGAGGCATGTCCTGATGATGGGGAATACAGAAGATTTCGCAGTAATATCGTGGCTTATCATACCTGGTCGCGCATATGGGGAATAGTTAAAAGGCCTTTCAAGTATCTGGCAGAAGTTGCTTCTATTCCTGCTTATGTAGGTTGGTCCCTTTATTTGCACTTTTCTGGATCAGGGAAAAAAAGCACTGAAAGAAAAAGTGAAGCTAAGCTTGATGATATAACCTGAAATCAGGAGAAATTTTAAACTTCTCTAGCCCACTTAAAGAATTCTTTCAATAAAAAATCAATAGGGGGAATACAGGTTTCTTGCTCTTTATATCTTTACTAACATCCCCCCCTTGTGATGAAATTTCACAGAAAGAGCTAAAAACAGCTCCTGATTCCTCACTCTAAAATGTGTATGGCACCATTAGGAGATTTTTTTGCAATGTTTGTGCAAGCTTTTTGCGATAATATAAAGACTCCGGAGCAGATCATTAAGTTATTTGAAGAAGCTGAGATGAAGCCTATGCATCTTGCTACATCTTTAAATCGAGATATAAGGGAAGCGTTACAATATGATCCTTTTTGCGACCCTAGGGAGGAATTAGGAGCCATTATCCCTTATTTAGCACAGCATGGTTTTGTTTACGATTCAGATGAAAAGAGGTTTAGAGAAGTTGCTTCTTCGCCAACATATTAGGTAGAGTTTAATTGCAGATTTCTATCAATCAATAAAAATATCACCATTTAAAAAAATCAGGGGGAATAGACTATCTTCTATACCTTCCGGAAGACCTCGATGACCTTAGTATTCCTCCTATGAAAGCAGCACTCTCCCTTATCCTTGCTATAATGCCGTTCATTCTGGGATCCGGGTGTTCACCATAATAAACAAGGAATCTGTTGTAGCAATCGAGAGCTTTTCTGGTCCAGCTTTTGTCTCTTGTTTGCTTTGCTATAGCCATGGCTAAATCTCCTGCGTAACCATTGACATGAGCATAGAATTTATCATCAGTTCCTTCAGCTAGTTCTCCAGCCTTTATCCTTACTTTATACCCTTTTTTAGCCCATTCAATCCTTTCATGCATTGGAAGCTGTTCTGATTCAAACATTGCATGGCAGATATCTCCTGCAAGGCCAAATTCATAGCAAGCGTTTTCGTCATTTATCTTTATTCTTAGGTTTCCTGATTCTATTCTTCCGTCATAGGATTTATTGGCAAAATCAACTCTTATTTCTATTGGAATGTTTAATTCTAGAACTGCACTTGCTGTATCCGCTCCTTTGCTGTATTCGTGATGAGCTGTTTCATCTTTTGCTTCTACCCTTACTTTGCCTGATTCCATCCTTGCATCATATGATTTTCTTGCCCATTCAAGCCTTTCATCCAATGGAAGTATGTCTAATTCAAACATTGCCCTGGCTGTTTCTGCTACCCTTGTGTATCCAACAGCATTGAATTCATCTTTTCCGTTTCCATTAAGTGAAGCAAGACCTGCCTTGTATTCTCTTTCTCCCCACATAGGGTTTCCTGTTTCTGTGAATATAATCCTTGCAGCTGTTGCTGCAAAACCCCTGCTGAAAGCAGAATGCTCAGGATCTACCTTATCTCCTACGCTTGCAGCTAACATAAAACAGTTGTATGCAGTCTCAGCATGGTTTAGTTCTCCTGTTCTTTTTTGTAATTTCATCTTTATATTTCCTGCATGCCCGTAGAAATGTGCTCTCAGAACCTTCATATGATCTGGCCTGAATTCAGTTGATGTTTTTGCCATTTCAGCTCCTTCCATGTTGAACTGGTAAATCCTTTCCAGTAAATCATCCAATGAGCCTGGGAATTGGTCTATAATGTGGGCTGCAATCTTTGTCACTCTCTTTACTGTTCCTACTTCTAGATGTTTTACACTTTCAGTTGCTCTTAAGAATTCTTCAACTTCTCCTCTGCATTCAGCACTAACTAATTCATCGTAATTTGCTGCTAACAAACGTTTAAAGCGCATTTTAGAGAAGGGAATTTGACTTAATATTTAAAAGTCAGTGTTTGAGAAAGAGGAAATCAATAAAAAACATCAATAGGGGGAATAGTTTATTCTTGCTCTTTATGTTTTACTTATGTTCCCCACCCCCTTGTGATTTCTAGGAACATTTATAAAATAAGAAGCACTTCTAAGGTTAAAAAGAGGGAGTAAACCCCTCTATAATTCTGGGGTTTTGATGGTTAAAATGGTTTCAAATGCTAAATTGAAAAAGGTTGAGGAATTAGCTGGTATTGATATAGACAGAGATGTAAGGCAGGGCAGGAGAGGCAGTGTAGAAGAGAATGTAAAGATAAAGCTGACTATTCCTTTGTTGGGGCTTTTAGGTTATAGTGTTAGGAGAGACATGGATTTTGAGCATCATGTGAGAAATAAAAGAGCAGATATTGCTTTGATGTTTGGCAGAAAGCCAAGGATGATCGTAGAGACAAAAAGCCTTGATGAAAACCTGGACAGCCATGTTGAGCAGGCCTTAGGATACGCTTTTGATGAAGGCATCAACTGGGTTATGTTGACCAGTGGCATTGAAACAAGGCTGTATAAATCACTTGTTGAGGGAGCTGCTCCAAGAGATAGAGTGCTTTTTTCTACTGACTTAAGCAGCCTGCCTCAAATATTTCCGCAGCTTGAGGCTTATGCATCAAAGAGGAGTTTGCGCAGTGAAAAGGCATTGAATGAAAGGGTAGAGCATGTCAGGGCTTCGATAACAACCAATGCACTTGTTGGCGACCTTGCTTTCTGCAGGGAAGTTTTATACACAAGCCTGTATACGCAGTTTAGCAGGAGATACAAGTCTGACAGAGCTTTTAAGAGCGTTATTGACAGCTGGGCAAGAAGCGTGCAGATGGACCCGAGTGACAGCAGATTAATTGATAAGCTCTGCAAAGAAGGCGCGTATGCCCTTACAAACAGGCTTTTGTTCTTAAGGATATGTGAGGATAAGGGCTTTGTTAAGCCAAAGCTGACTGATGCAGGAATAAAACATTGGAGAGAAATGACAGCTGAGCCTCTTGACAAGCTTGTTAGCTTTGCTTTTGAAGAGATCGGAGCTTACTTTAGTGGACTTTATCATACCCCTTTGTTTGATAATATATCATATGAAGATATTGAATGGGATGATGAGGTTATAGCAACTGTATTATCAAGGTTTAAACAGCATGATTTCTCAAAAATAAGCAGGGACATCATAGGCAGGGCTTATGAGCAGCACATTCCCAAAGAAGAGAGGAAGCGTTTAGGGCAGTTTTATACGCCTGATTTTGTTATTGATTATATAGTTGGCAGGGTTGGTTTAAAGCCAGATTCAAGAGTGCTTGATCCTGCATGTGGTTCTGGAGGATTTTTGATAAGAGCGTATGATGCTCTAAGGGAACTGCGGTTAAGAGCAGGAACTTCTGAAGAGACAGTACATTCTGAAGTATTAAGTGAAAACCTATTTGGTATTGACATAAATCCTTTTGCGGTGCAGCTCACTGTGATGAACCTTTTGTTGAGAGACCTTGATCATCCTCTAGGCAGGGTTAATATTGCTGCTGGAGACACTCTTGAGAAGGCTGCTGAAGGTTCATACGCTGAATTACTAAGAGAAGCTCCATTTGATGCAGTTGTTGGAAATCCTCCTTATATAAGCTTTGGAGCAAGAGGGACAAGGGGAAAAGGCAAAAAGGACTTGTTGGATGCTATCAGGCATGCTTACCCTAATTCAGCAGAATATAAAATCAGCATCTATGCTGTGTTTATGGACAGAGCGCTCCAATTATTGAGAGAAGGAGGCGAATTCGGGTTTATTGTGCCAGACTCATTTTTGCTTGGCAGGTATTTCTCAAAAATAAGGAGGCACATCCTGGACACCTGCAAGATCAAAGAAGTTGTTCTGTTCCAGAAGGATTTTTGGCAGTATGGTGTTGTTGGCAGGCCGGTAATTATTATGCTGCAAAAGGAGCCAGATGGAAGAGCAAGAGCCGGCAACAGGCTTACTGCAAAATTATGCCTGAAAGAAGAGGACCTTGAAACAGGAAACTTCAGGAGCCACTCCTACAGGCAGGATTATTTTGAGGCCCTGCCTTTCAACAGGTTCAGGCTGTTCTTTGATGCTCCATCCAAGCAGCTTGTAGAAACAATGGAAAGAGATTCAATGGACCTTGGTGATATGGTGGAGATTCATGTCGGAATCCGCTCCAAGGTAGGGCAGAGAGGAATAGTAAGTGACACTAAAAAGGGCGCTAACTGGAAAAGAGGCTTGGTTTCTGGAAGCGAGGTTACGAGATATTCAGTTGATTATGCAGGCAACTACATAAGGGTTGACCCTAAAGTATTGTGGTCCGGCGGCTTTGACCCTGAGCTTGTTTTGCAGGATAAGCTGCTTATGCGCAAGACAGGAGACAGCCTTATCTCAGCATATGATGATAAAGGTTATTACCACCTTGATAATCTGCATTTTATGGTGCCTAAAGGTGCTGAATATTCCCTGAAATATGTCCTGGCTGTCCTTAATTCATCTCTTATGAACCATTATTACCATTTAATCAGCCTTGAGTTTGGCAGGGCAATGGCGCAGACTGATATCGAAACCCTTGAAAGGCTGCCAATAAAGCCAATACCTATGCCTGAGCAGCAGAGGTTTGCCAGATTAGTTGATAGAAGGCTTAGTGGCCAAGCTTTAGATAAGCAGATTGATGCGAGGGTTATGGATCTTTATGGTGTTTCTTCAATTCCTGACGGTGTTTGGTGAATTAATAAAAAATAATTAGGGGGAATACAGTTTGTTTCTCTTTATATCCTTAGTTATGTTCCCCACCCCCATCTGTGGTTTTTTGTTTCAGGAGACCCAGGATGGGGCCATCTGGTGGTTTACAGCAGGTTTCTTTTGGTGATTACTTATTATGAAGAATTGATTTACCCGGAAGCCAGCACTAACCCTTTCTGCCTTTTAATCTCTTTCTCAGAAGCAACCTTTGTGATGCGATCGTATAGCTCAATAAGCCCCTTAACAAACTCATTTTTCTGATTAAGTTTGTAAAGCTGTATATTGCCGAATTTCCTTGTAGGCAGGATTATTTTGTTTTTCAATAACTCGTCCAGCATTCTATAGAAAGTAGCTCTTCCTATTTCTGCTTGTTCTGCTATATCTGATATGCTGTAGTCCAGCTCTCTTCCTGTTATTAGCATGTCCAATACCCTAATCTTTGGCGAATCTCCTAAGAATTTTACAAATAATGTCTTTTCCATTGTAGTATTAGTTAAACATAACTAGTATTTAAATGTTTCGTTTTGAAACAGTGCTGTATCATGATTGTACATAATATTAATAAACGGCTTTTAAAACCTTATAGTCATGGATAAGAAGTCTTTACAGAAATTCTTTATCAGAAAATTAAGAAATTTTGCTCCGCCAAAATGGGGTGCATCTCATACTGAAGAAAGAAATCTGTTTAAAGGCTTGCCTAAGCATTTAATTGGAAGAAAAGAAACAAAGGATGCTTTAGAAGAATTATATAAGATCGGTTTTATAAACAGGTATAAGAAAACACACGAAACTCACGTTTCTCTTAATATTGATATGTCAGAAATATACCATCAGTCTATGATTGATGGACGAGGTCTAATGCGTCTGGCGATTATGGTATATTTCTGAGCATGCTCAAAAACCACTGGTCTGTTTAGCCTAAGATGAAGCTTCCGCTTCATGCCACCGGTCTCTGATCGGTGGTTTTTGACAAGAAAAAAGAGATAGAGAGATTTTTAGAAAGTTGAAAAATAGGAATAGTTGATTCTTAAATCAATAAAAAAAACATCAATAGTAAAAAAATAATTAGGGGGAATAGTTTATTCTGTTCGTTAATATCTTAGTAACGTTCCCCACCCCCATCTGCACTTCTTTGTTTATAGAGCAGGATTTCCCAATGGTGTCTGTTCAGGAGGCCCAGGATGGGGCCATCTGGTGGTTTACAGCGGGTTTATTTTGGTAATGTAGCTCCTAGGTGGTAGTAAAAAATAGAAAGATTTATATAATCTGAAACTTTATTGAGCATAAAATGCCAGAACAATCCGCACAGCAAGAAATTTACGATTTTGCAACATCTTTTTCAGGCTGGGTTTTAGACAGGCTGAGAACTGAAGGAACAGTAAAAAGAGAGTATGCTATGCCTAACTTAAAGAGAACAGGCATAAGATCCCGGCAACAGGAACAGGAATACTATAAATTGCTGCTTGCGCTTCATACCAAGGCTAGAAAATGGTGTAAAAAAGAATTAGGATTAACATATGCAGAGGCGCGAGAGAAAGCCAAGGCAGAGCTGGGAGAGAATGAGCTTGCCAGGTATAACGCTTATGATGACATGATACCTCACGACAAGGTTGGGGGTCATCTGGCAATCGGGAATGAGATATTAATTCCTGACAGCCGTGACATGGACATTACCAGCCAGTTCTATCACGCACTGGCACACGAGTTACTGCATAGTATTCGCCAAGAAGCAAGTGGGGTTCTGGAGTTTGATGGCAGCTGGCAGTTAGTTCCAGAAGATTATGACGGGCCTTCAGTAGGGACCACGCTTGAGGTTATGGAATTCTTCGGCCAGCTGGAAGCATTGTTGCTTCCGCAATTTTGTTCTGCTGAACCAAAATACCAACCAAAAATAGAACATCCAGAATATGTTCCTTTTGATATGGGACGCTTAAAGAAGGCCAATGATTATTTTAGGGGAAGAGCAAAACGCAGATTATGTGAATTTGTGCAGGATATTGAAAGAGCATGGACTTTAAAAAGAGAGGGCCAATCTGAATTATATAAGAGTGCATACGAAGATTTAGATAAAAAGTTAAAAGAGATCTGGTCTTTTGAGTCCATAATATATTTGTATCTTGTTGAGCGGTTTACACCTGACCGCGTTGAAGAGGCAAATCAAGCGGTGAAGGATTTAATTCGATATCTGGAGGATGATTCTCAGGGCTCTTTTTGGGAATCAGGAGCTAATGCAGGAATATGCATCGGCTTGTTGGATGAGGGTAAATTTAATGCTGACAGTGCTGCTTATTTCGTTGGCAACCTTGCTGCTCTGGACACTAGAAACAATCTAAGGGAAGAGTGGCCTAAGGCTTTCCACATGCCCGCAGAAGAGGTGCAATCTAAGTACATAGACCCAATTACTAAACCTATAGCTGAAATGAGAAAATTAGTTAATATGGGCAGACTTAGGAGAGCGGCCTATCGGTTGTTTGGAATATGAGGGCTATTTCTTAGATGTGTTTGCATTTCATTTAAAAATCCTCTTCAAAAGCAGGCTCATAATCTTTAAAGTGTTTTATGCAGAACTTGATTAATTTATTTGCCAGTCTTACGTCTGTTCAGGAGGCCCAGGATGGGGCCATCTGGTGGTTTACAGCGGGATTATTTTGGTGATTGACGCAAGATTTATATAAGCTTAAACTTACAGTTTAAGATATGTTAAGGGTAATCTTTGACACAAATATCTATGGACTGTTATTAAAAGAAAAGGATGCAGCTAATATAGAAACCAAAATAATAGAAGACAAGGAATTTGTTGTGTACGGCTATAGGCCAATAAGAAAAGAGATAAGGGATATACCCAAAGTAAGCAAATTAAGCAAGAAAACCAGGGTTCTTTTATTGGGCTTGTATGACAGAATAACAGGAAATCATTTTCTTGAACATTCAATTAGGATTACCAGCCTTGCCAGAAAATATTACGATTCTTACAGAACTTTAAGAGGCATCTATGGCTGGGATACCACTATTAGGATAGATTTTATGATAGTTGCATGCGCAAGTTTTCATGGGCTTGATGTTGTGTATTCTGCAGATAATGAAACATTATTGGGGAAACATGCCCTGAAAGCTTACAAGCATATAAACCTAAAAGAGAATCTGAGAACTCCTGGCTTCTTAAAATATAGCGATTTACTCAAGAAATTTAGGAATTTAATGTAACTTGTGAATGCTTGTCGTAGCTTTAATGAATCTGTTTATTTCTCTGATGAATTGCGGATCCTTTTGAGCTTCTGTTATAGCTTTGGCTAATTTGTCTGCTTCCGATTTAGAGCTTCTTGCTCTTTTCATATTTTAATAGTTATGATTCGACCTATTTAAATGTTTTGGAAAAGATTTAGTTGAAATGGGTGTTGTTGTAGTTCAGTAAAAATCCTCTTCATAAGCAGGTTTGATTCTTTTATTCTAAGTCAAAAAAGCCAACAACAACATAGGATTCGAACACGGCTAAAATTTTCTTCGAAAATTTTATCCTATTCGCAAAGGAAAAATCCACACTTAAAGAAAGCCATAAATTGCTTCGCAATTTAATTCGTATGGATTTTTCCTCTGCACTCAGTTCTCATCCATGTTGTTGGCTTTTTTCCCTAAAAATCCTCTTCATAAGCAGGCTTTAAATCAATAAAAAAATATCAATAGAAAAAAATCAATAGGGGGAATAGATACATCTCCTTTGTTCATATCTTACAGCTGTTCCCCACCCACTTATGGATTATTTAGCCTTGTTTGGGTTTTTTTGTTAAGTTTTTTAAATAAAGTTTGATTATTTGCTCTAAAAAGGGGTTCTTTAGTTTCTGTTAAAAATGGCACTTGAAAAGAAAGAATTTAGCGAAGGCGGCTGCAGGTATGCGGTTGAAGGCCCGTATAGTCATGGTGATGTAAATGCAGCAATAGTAAGGTGTGAAGGCTATATAGACGCAAGTACCGTCTCAGCTTTCGAAGATGCAATAGAGTATGCATTCCAGCAGGGATATCATACTGTATTGCACATGGCTGGAATTGATTTTATTTGCAGTAGGGGATGTGGAACTTTAATCGTGCAACGTTTAGCTGGGAAAGAGAAAGGGCTTGAGATGATGCTTATAGGCATACAAGAGGCTGTAAGGGAAACACTTGAAGTTCTTGGTCTTGATGACGTCTTGGCACACTATGCTACTATAGATGATGCGCTTGAGGAAGGAGATTCTACGGAGAAAGAAATTGCTGAAGCAGTTAGGGGTGCTTTTTAATCAGCTTCACATCATTTTTTGTATACCTTATTCAGCCTGTTTACCTTTTCTTTTAGATCTTTTTCATATTTAGCAGGACTGTAATCCTTAACACCCATAATCTCTTTCAGCTTCTTTTTGCTGTTCTTGTTTTTTATGATTTCCTTTACGTCCTTAAGAGGAGGTCTTGGATAGTCAGCCATTATCATGCCATGGTTTGGGCAGAAAAGCTCTTTCCTTTTCTTGTCCCATTTCATGCCTACATAACCGCACTCAGGGCATCTGGTTAATTCGTATTTCTTTAGTATCTCTTTTGCTTCTTCGATGTCTTTATCTGTTATATCTGTCTTGGTCTTTACTTTTTTTGTATAACTGCATGTAAGGCATCGGTACTGCTCAATCTTAAATACGCCTTTATCTGTACGCTGATAATCTGTGAAAGGTTCCTTCAACTTTCCTATAATACATCTAGGACAGCGGCCTTCCCTGGCTTTTCTTATCTTTTTCCATATGCTCATGGTTATAGTTATGTTTTTCAGCTATATAAAGCTGTGCATAATAATTACGGGATTTTAAGAAAAGGTTTATATGTTTTGTATTCTTATTAGTTGGCTATGGAAGAAGAACTCAGAACTGTGGGAGTTGGATTCAGCACTGCTGATGCAGAGTTTCCTAAGATAACTAAACAAGAAGGCAAGGTTATACTAAAATACAAGGATTGGAGAGAAGAAGATATTACTGTTCATTTTCATAATGTAATTGCCATTAAATGGGTCTATGAAGAGTTTGATGAGCGGGCTGGTGAAAGAGATGATACCTATGAGGTATTGAATTCTAAATGGCTGAAGGCCCTTAATGTGAAAGGAAAGCGCCACTATAAACTATGTTTTAATTCTATTGGTGACCTGGATGTAATCTGTGATTCTTTTGAGGATAAATCATCTAAAAGCCAGCAAAGCCCTATTTTTTTGAAAAAACCCGCTGAAAAAGCTAGTCCTTGGAGGCCTTTATGGAAGAAGAGCTGAAAGACCTTGGTATGAGAATCCATACATCGTTTTTTCTGCATGAAGATCCAAGCTTTACTTTAGAGAAAGGAGACCTTCTGGTAAGCTACCTTGATCATGATGAGGAATCTGTTACAATTCTTTTTGTTGATGCTCCTGTGTTTAAATGGGTTGATTATTCTCCTGAGAAAAAAGAAGAACCTAGCCACGGCCATTTTGAGGTTTTGAACTCTAAATGGCTGGAGCACTATAAGGGGGTTTCTGAAAAAAAGATGACTCCTGGAGATTTTAAGCTTGAATGGGCAAAGAACAAGAAACATCATTATAAGCTTCGTTTTGAGAAAATTGGCTGCTTAGATGTTATCTGCGATTCTATCAAGCTGAATCCTGAAGAGCTTGATGAAGTTCTTCTGGAAGAGGCTGATTTTAAGAAATCTGGAACAGATTGATAAAAAATCAATAGGGGGAATAGATACAAGGGCTTGTTCTTCTCTTGCAGCTGTTCCCCACGGAAAATCAGAGATTTTCCTAGTTGCGCTCGACTTCGTCTCGGCAAACCACCCCCTTGTGGATCTTTTGTTTCAGGAGACCCTTAAGGGGCCATCTGAGTTTAGCTTACTTGCATAACCGAAAACTTTATATAGTAGTACCAAAATACAACATATGTAGTAGTTAAATACAACGATGATATTCACTAAAACTGAAATAAGAGTGCTTGAATTATTTGTATCCAGGGTTTTAGACAGTTTTACGATTAGGGAAGTTTCAAGGCTGATTAAAAAGGATTTGAAAATAGTTCATACCTCTATAAAGAAATTGATTTCCAAAGGATTTCTTTTGAAAGATAAAAGTGGATTAAGGCTGAATTACAAGAAAAATATAGAAGATTTGGCTTATGTTGAGAATATCAGGAAAGAGCATTTTTTTAAGAAGCATGATTTGATTAAGGTCCATGTGTTAAATTTTATTAAGAAATCATCACTTAAACTCTTTGTTTTGCTTGTTTTTGGCTCTTATGCGGCTGGCAAGGAGAAAAGAAGATCAGATGTAGATTTATTGGCTATTCTGCCTTCTGAGAGTGAAAAGTTTGAGAGGGAATTAAAAGCTGTGTTATCTGTGTCTGCTAAAGGTTTTCATATTAATGTAATTCCTGAAGAGAGCTTTAGAGAAATGCTTCATAAAAGGGATGAGCTTAACGTTATTAACGAAACCCTTAACAACCATATAATTTTATATGGTGCTGAGCAATATTATGCATTATTAGGCGAGAGAGATGTTAGATGATAAGAAACTGGAGGAGATAAAGAAAAGTATTGCTAGGCTGAGGAATGAAGGAGAGATAACCAAAGATGAGAAGAATAAGAAATTGGCTGATTTTTATGTTGAGAATGCATTAGCTTCATTGAATACAGCGAAGATACTGAGCAAGGTTTCTTCTGATAGTATTGTGAAGAAACAGTTTGAATTTGTAAGTGATGATTTCGAATCCTATCTCTGGATAATCAATACCTCTTATTATTCTATGTTCTACATGGCTGGCGCCTTATTGGCAAAACTTGGATTAAAGGTTAAATCTGAGATTGGAATCCATAAGAAAACGTTTTTCGCTTTGGTTTACTATTTTTACCTTAGCGGCAAGCTTGCTAAGCAGTATATTGAAGAGTTTGAGGAAGCGCAGGAAGAAAGCCAGGAGCTGCTAGGAACGGAAAAAGCCAAGGAATTGATGATAAAATATGACTTTGAAATGGATAAGCGCGCTAAGTTTACATATAATATAGGTGAAAAGGCTAAAGAGAGCAAAGCTAAGACCTCACTTAACAGGGCTGTAGAGTTCTATAACGAGTGTTTGAAGATAATGGATAAGCTGTGAATTTGGCTTTTCCCTAAAAATCCTCTTCATAAGCAGGCTTTAAATCAATAAAAAAAATCAATAGGGGGAATAGATACATATCCTTTGTTCATATCTTACAGCTGTTCCCCACGGAAAATCAGAGATTTTCCTAGTTGCGCTCGACTTCGTCTCGGCAAACCACCCCCTTGTGCAGTTCTTTGTTTACAGAGCAGGATTTCCCAATTGTGTTTGTTCAAGAGGGCTAGGATGGGGGCATCTGAGTTTAGGTAATGGAATGAAGTCAGAAACAGTGAAGGTATTCTTTAAGGAGAGAAAGCGAAGATGGACTGGGTTTGTAGGGTATTTTATTTTGAAAGCTCCTTTAGTTTTGGATATATCTTATTCAGGAAATCAATCACTTTCTTGGCATAATCTGCATCAAAATCCTTCCCATAGTATAATATGCCGTTTCTGAAATATCTTAAGTCATTCATAAATCTTGCTTCATTCTCTGAGAATCCTAGGTTTCTCATATATGCGACTTCTGCTTCATGCGCGCCTTCCCCTGAAGAGCTAAATCCGTCTGCCAATAGCTTTGCCCTTACCGATTCTATCAGTATATCATACGAGTTCTCAATGAAATAATTTGCATTTTCGTTTGTAAGGCCTATCTTGTTCATGATTTCACTGACAAATTTCATTCTTTTCTCTGCTTCTCCAACAAGAGAATTAGCCCTAGCTTGGTTAGGGCTTCTTTTCTTAACAATGCCTTCCTTTAAGAATTCATTGAAGTTTTTTAATGGTCTCATATTTCAACAGCTCCACCCAATGTAATGCCGTTTATTATATTTACCTTTAGGTTCTTATGTATGCTTTTAAAGTCTTTGTAACAATGAAGGTAGATCTTTCTCTGGAGTAGGCTTTCAAACTGCATGGTGTTTACTTTTTTGTCGCTTGATCCTATAACTGCAATGTCAATGTCGGATTCTGCTGTGTCTTCTCCTAATGAATAGCTTCCAAAGAGGATAATGGTGCATCCAGGGACTCTTTCTTCAAGGTATTCATCCAGTTTTGCTTCGTATATCTGGCTTAGGTTTTCTATTCTTTTCAGTTTTATTGCTCTGGGGTTGTCTCTGTTTAGTTTTACAGCTTTGAGATTCATGGTTTTTATCTTTTTAACTGTGATTAGCTCTGTCTTTTCCAGAGCTTTTAGAGCTTTATTTACTGCAGTTGGAGATACCTTTAGCAGCTTTGCTATCTCCCTCTGGTTCAGGCTTGCCCCTGCTTTTATGCAAAGAAGCCTGAATATTCTGTTTTGGAGTTTTGTAAACTTTAGTTTATATGTATCCATTTTAGTTTATAGGTGTAAAGTTAAGTTTATATATAAATGTTTCGTTTTTTGGAGAAAAACGAAGCTAGGAACGGAGCGCAGCGGAGTGACTATGTTTCGGTTTTGATCAATAAAAAAATAATTAGGGGGAATAGATACATGTCCTTAGTTCTTCTCTTACAGCTGTTCCCCACCCCTTTGTGGATTGTTTTGGTTTGGCTGGATTTAAGGGGAAGTTTTAAAATAAGATAGCCTTAAGATATTTTAGAGAAAATGCTTATAAATAATATTCAATTAACCTCCTATAGAAAAACTAAGCTGGGGGGATTAAAATAGCAAAACGATCAAAGCTGATTGAATTGATTGTAAACATGACCAAATGGTCATTCAGCCTGGCAAAGGAATTGCTTGGGTTTATGAAGTGGTTTTACCGAAATTCTATACTAACTGAAGAGAGCTACTCTTCTATCCTGCTAAAGAAATGGAAGATTCCGTTAAGGCAGATCCTTGTCATCCCTTTATGGCTCATTGAATGGCTGGCTTCTTGCATAATCATTGGTTTCTATGGGATGGCTGCGTATGCTTCGGTGTTTTTGATATTGGTTGTGCTTGGAACTGTAATAGGGATAATATCTGTTCCTTTTGTTGCAATTGCGAATAATGAGCCGGAAGCTTTTGTAAGTTTGCTCATACTGCCTTGGATTCCTTTGGTATTTTATGGTGTCCTTAAGATTTTTGAATGGTTCAGCAGAAAGGTAATGTCCTTAGGAAAGCTGAGGAGGAAAGGTTAAAATGGCTCTTATAGATCTAGACAAAGGCTGGAAGGTTTGGGTTTACAGGCTGGGACTTCTTGGTTCTTGCGTTACTGTTATAGGCCTGCCGCTTGTTGCAATAGATGCAAGCTTAGGTTCAGATGTCCTTAAGATGGGTAAGAAACCCAAGCTTAACAACGGCATAGAGATCTTCTTCTTTATCTTTGCGTTGCCTACGATAATGGCTATTATTGGTTTGGGGTTAGGCGTAATAAGGTCCTTGATGATGTAGGCATTCCATTAGCTTGAAAAAAATCAATAGTTGAAAACTTAAATTAGGGGGAATAGTTTATTCTCAAATCAATAAAAAAATCATCAATAATTGAAAACTCAATAGGGGGAATAGTTTATTCTCAAATCAATAAAAAAATTCAATAGTTGAAAACTCAATAGGGGGAATACTGATTCCTTGATGTTAGTGTCTTACAGCTGTTCCCCACCCCCATCTGCAGTTCTTTGTTTATAGAGCAGGATTTCCCAATGGTGTCTGTTTAGGAGGGATAGGATGGGGCCATCTGAGTTTAGATATATTATTTTAGAATTACACGTTTCTATTTGGAGAGTTCTTTTGCTATCTTCCACTCAGCCTGTGCTTCTCTTTCTCTTCCTGTCTGTTGGTACAATAAACCTAGGTGTTCATGGAAGTCAGCAATATCCGGCTTTAATCTGATTGCTTCTTTATAATGGTGTTCTGCTTTAGCAAGGTCTAACTCTCTATGGTGCAATAAGGAAGCAATACGATAATGAGCATCCACACTATCTGGTTCTACTTCCAAAGCTTTTTCTAGAAATTCTAGTGCTACAGGAAAAAGTCCTACTTTTTGGTCTAAAAAAGTAGCGAGGTTGCAGTAAGTCTGATCATTCTCTGGCTCTAACTCAATAGCCTTCCTGTATAACTTAACAGCTAAGCTAATTTCTCTTGCATTAGGGGATGCTGAATATAAAATAGCCATAGTATCGTAAATTGCAGCTTCTTGAGGGTCTTCCTCCAGTGCCATTTCAACTACCCTAACTAAGCCGCAAAACGTACCATCTGTAGGGCCTTCAAGGTGAACGCCACGAGATGTGGCATTAGCTATTATCCCAAAATAGAATTCCTTTCTCTCTTCTGTAGATAAGTTATCCCAGTCCTTTCCCTCTGTTAACTTTGCTTTAAGTCTTTCACGATCTTCTGTTTTACTTGGGTATCTGAGAGGGTCTGAGAAATAATCAAAGTCATCCAGGTTGGCTTTTAGGCCTCTTTCAGCATGAGCTAGTGCACTTATCATCCAGGAAGCTTTTTGTGCAGGGCTTAATGGTGAAGAATCCAATTCATCAGTCATTTTAACTCCTAAGGGGTACTAATAGAATCTTGTTTATAAAGCTTATCTCACAATTGCAACTTTAAATCAGAAAAAATCAATAGGGGGAATAGTTTGTTCTTAAATCAATAAAAAAATCATCAATAATTGAAAACTCAATAGGGGGAATACTGATTCCTTGATGTTAGTGTCTTACAGCTGTTCCCCACCCCCCTGGTGTGGTTGGTGCGCCGCTTACCTAAAACTTAAAATAAAGAATTTTATTTGCCTTTAAGGTTCCTTTTAATTCTTAAATTTTCAGCTAATTCTTTTTCCTTTCTTCTTCGAGTACTTCTTATTTCTTGATCAAGCAGACGTTCATTAACTGTACCTTCATAAAAAAGATTTACAATCTGCATTACACCATTCCATTTATCCGGCATAAAGGTTTTCCATTCATCTGAACCAGGATTTTCTAAAATATGTGCTGGCACTAATATTCTAATTGCCATATATTTAACACCACTCTGTCTTTGTAAAGGCGCATCTTTATCTTTATATGTTGTTTCCACTAAATCTACATCTGCTATCAATTCTAAACCTCTTTTAAAAGCAGAATATCTTAAATCCGTAGTATCAATCCTCAACTGAACATATCCCATTTCCTGCTCGCCAATTCCAAAATCTTTAACACAAGCTACATATTCACCTTTATGATCTGCAGGAATACCAGAACAAGATTCTCCTTTTGTATAAAGAAAAGGAATTTTATTTAATCTTCTGATTAACTCCACAATTCCTTTATCTATAGGATTAAAGCCATTTTGTGGTTCATAACAGTCCCCCCAATTATTTACTCTACTATCAGACCCCCTATAAACTCTTCGAAATTCTTTTTCTTCCTTAAAATCAGCAAAATGCCCTTTACTAGGTTTTGCTCCATACAACTCTGCACGTCTTTCTAAAGAAATTACGCGAGAACCATTAGTAAGACCTATAGGAAAAGGCGCATCTTCTTCTTCAGTTGCCCTTTTATTAAGTTCCTTTGCATAAGTTTCTGTTGGTTCAAAAAAACTAAAATTTCCTATCTGAGCTTCAAAAGCTTCTTGTCCGCCTGATCTAGCCAGCTCATCTTCTGGTAAAACCATCGCTATTTCTAAGGCAGCATAACCATTATCTACTACAAGTAAGCCTTTTTGATCTCCAGGCGTGTAAGACCTTACTCTATAAACTTCAAAACATTCCGGATTTTTTATAGGATCTGCCATAGTGAAAATAAATTGTCAATCTTTTCAACCTTGAGCTCTAACATTTTAGCCATGGAGAAAGAATATTGATATATAAATCTTTCGTATTTTACTACCACATAGAAGCAACAAATAACATGCAACTAAGATTCAGGATACCCATGATGGGGCCATCTAGTTAAACACCTTTAACCAGAAAACAGCTACTAAGATAACACTATTAACCGAAAGCTTTAAATATTAGTTAAAAGTTAATACCATTAACGATGGTTGAAAAAGAGATTATAGAGAAGAATTTCAGAGAATACTTTGAGATGCCTGAGTATTCTTATAATCAGGGAAAACTAAACGCTGCTGTTACCCTTTATTATAAAGCTCTTGTTGAACTTTGTGATCTTGAGTTATTGAGGAAGCTAAATAAAATAGGCGCAAATCATACTGAAAGGTTTGACCTGTTAAGAGCATCTTCTCCTTCTTTGTATAATGCAGCTTCTAAATTATTCAGGTTTTACAGGGATTCTTATAGCAAAGAGATTAGCGAAACAATAGCTGAACTTGTTAAGAAGGAAGTTGAAAATGCAAAAAGAATTGTCCTCGGCAATAAAGAAAATTAAATCTTGGATAAAATCAAGCAAGATTTTGGATGTTATCTTATTTGGCTCATTTATGAGGGGCAAGTTTAATCCAAATGATGTAGATTTATGTGTGCTTATTAAAGATGAAGATGAAAGTAAAAGCCTTGACTTGGTCGATTCACTTGGAAAATTAACAGATAAGTTTAAGTTGAAGTTTCACATAAACATCTTAACAGCAAGTTCTTTTGTATCGGGGAATACTCTTGTCAAGACACTTCTTAACGAAGGGTATAGTGTTAAAAATGGTAAAAGATTTTCATCTGTTCTTGGTTTTGAGAGCAGTAGTTTGTTTGTTTATACTTTGAAACATTTTTCCCCTTCTAAAAGGGTTAAGTTCCATTATTTATTGAAAGGTCGTTATGGTCTTGAAGGCGTTTTGAAAGAAGTCTCTGGCAAATTTCTAGGAACAGGATCAATTTTAGTTCCAACAGAAAAAGAGGATATTCTCAGAGAGGTATTTGACCAGTGGGGTGTGAAGTATAAGATTGAGAGAATCCTGCTTAGTTAATAGTGTTAACTAAAGTTTCTTTTTTAAGAAATATGGTTAATAATGTTAACTGCATCTATTTCAATCAATAAAAAATCAATAGAAAAATAATTAGGGGGAATAGTTTATCTTCTTTGTTTTTCTTTTACTAACGTTCCCCACCCCCTTCTGCAGTTCTTCGTTTACAGAGCAGGATTTCCCAATGGTGTCTGTTTAGACGAGCTAGGATGGGGCCATCTGAGTTTAGGTGGGTTTTTGCTTTCAATTCAGAAAAAACTTTTCAATTAGAAGAACCAAGAACATTATTTAGATTCCTTTTCAAATTCATCAATAGTATTTACAACAATTATTTGAATGTTATTTCTTTCTAACCCGCGCTTAAACTCATCTTTTACTATCTTATCCATAGCGTTCATTACTTTACCATATTCTTTGTTTTCTTCTTCAGTTGCTATTATTTGACTATACATTGATTTAGGCATTGTTTTTACTTCTTTATGGTCTTTATATTTTTCACGAAACTTCATTTGCAGTATTTTTAATTTCTTTGCTAAGTCTTTGTATTTTTTGACATTTCTAGCCGCATCCCACATATCAGCCTCTACACTTCCAAACAACTCTAGTTGTGAAATGATTTTGTCTTGTCCATCTTTGCTGACCGAATATATCTTGATGCTGGCTCCTCTGCCTTCTCCTTCATATCCTTGAAGATCAGAACCTACAAAATTATCAACACCTATAAGTTTTCCATTTATTTTAAGATAAGCAAACCAAGGAGATACCTTATTCATTTTTCCGGATTTAATTCTAACATAAAAGTTACGCATATAGTAGAATATTGCATCATTCAAATAAAATATTCCTCTAAGATTCTTTTCTTTATCGTCTTTAGTTTTTAGTATACACGTCATCTGTTCTTTCTTTGGTAAAGCTTTTTCGGCTTCCTTGTAGTCCATATTAAGAATCTTTATTTTCATGTAATCCTATTTAATGGCTATTAACTTATAAACATTTCTTTTTAGAATGCTTAACACAGAACTCGATTAATTTATTTGCCAGCTCTACATTCCTGTCAATCTGCTTTAATTCTTGTTTTGTTGTGTCTTTGAACACATAAATGTTTAGTTCTTCCAGCTCTTCATCCAAAATTTCCCAATGGTGTCTGTTTAGGAGACCCAGGATGGGGCCATCTGAGTTTAGATAACTAACATAGTAGGTTTTTCCTCTGTGCTTGACAGTGAAGGTGCGTTCGAGGGTGGATTGAGTGAGGTGCATGGTTAGAATAAGATCTAAGAAGTATTTATAGTTGTGTTACAGGGTTTTGTAACAAAAGGAGATCTTTTTATAGATCCTCCGATCGATCTGCGATATGCAAAAGAGGATACAAGATATTATTGATATGGGGGGTAAATCCGAATTTGAGCTCGTCGGTGGGAAAAAAGTTAAGGTTGATCGAGGACAATTCTGGATACAAAAACAAAGACAAGGCCATAGTCTACACTATGTAGTTCCTTACCAGGCTTGTTTCGCCCCACAAATCCCTAAATTCTTTATCGAAGCTTATTCTAAGAAAGGAGATATTGTATTTGATCCGTTTTGCGGTAGAGGAACAACAGTTTTTGAGGCAAATCAATTAGATAGAATTGGTCAAGGAATTGATATCTCTCCGTTAGCTTTGCAAATAGCTAGAGCTAAACTTAAGAAAGTTACTTTAAAACAAGTTAAAGATAGGCTTAAAAAAATTGATTTCTCTAAGAAAATTCTAGATGGCTATAAAGGTTTCAAACATATTTACCATCCTAAAACATATTCTCAATTGATGAACCTACAGAAACAGTTGAAAAATTCGGCTGTAGATAATCTAATAAGGGCAATTATTTTAGGAAGACTACATGGCCATTCTAAGGCTTTTTTTTCTGTTTGGACTTTTAACGTCATTTCTCTTTCTAAAGAGAGAATCAAAGCACAATCTAAGAAAAGAGGCACTAAACCTGAATTTAGGAATGTTGTCCCTAGGATTATTTTAAAGGCAGAGACTATCCTTAGGGATAATGTAAAGGAACAAAAGGGCTCTGGTGTCTATGAAAGAAATATCTCTAAAGGTCTTAAACTAAAGAAGAAAGTCGATTTAATCGTAACTTCTCCACCATTCTTGAATGTAATCAACTACATAGATGATAACTGGTTAAGGTTCTGGTTTTTGGGTTATGATAGAGAAAAATTAAGGAAAGTGCTGGTCCAAACAGATAACATGGATGAATACAGTGCTTTCATTAAAAAAAGCATGAAAGAGATGTATAAGCTACTCAAGAAAGGAAAATATTGCATAATAGAAGTTGGAGACGTAAAACATAAAGGCAAGAAAGTTTATTTAGATAACTTAGTTGTTGAATTAGCTGATGAAGTGGGCTTTAAAGTTGAAAAAATCCTGATCAATTACATGACTGCACCTAAGATTTCTAAAGCTTTTAGCAGAAAAACCAAGTATCAAGGGACTAAGACGAATAGATGTGTGGTTATGAGGAAGGTTTAATCCAAATTTCTCTGTGAAAAGTCAGCAGACAAAAGAGGAAAGAACTCTGCCACTTTAGTTTTAGGAATAGGAGACATTCCTGAAGGGGGTCTTGCAAAACCGCCTGCAAATTTTGATAAACTTCTACGGTTGAGCAATACTGCTATTAGATTTGTGAAAGTAAGTAACGTATTAATCCTACCATAATCCTTAAAATCATCATGGCCTAGAGTGTAAACTTTAATATCTTCATTTAGAGATAAAACCTCTAAAAAATGAAGAAATACTCTTATTGGAATATCAGAAACAGTTGGAATCCTCTTTTCTAGAATTTCTAAAACATCTTTAGGAGGCTCATAACGCCAATTCCCATTCTTATCTTCTTTATGGTCTAACATAAATGCTGCTCGAAAAAGTAATGATCCCATCAACTCCAATCCAAATAAATCTGCACGCATTAATGTCTCTATTTTTTCAAACATACCTTCAAATGTTAAATCTTTACCAAATTTCTCTCCTGATTTCAGAATCATAGGCAGCATGTCGTTTGGATTATTTGTTTTTACATGAGTCTTATAATGCCTACATCCCTTATATTCAGGAGCAGCCTCTTTACCAGGTTTAGCTATTGCTATAGTATATTCCTTTATTGAATATAATTTTGTAACATTGCGGTTTTTCTGGTCAGGACCTTTTTTCCATGAAAGTGCTTCCTTTAGAGCCTCCTGCCTTCTTGCTCTAGCAAAGGGCGTTAATCTCTCGTTTGGAAGTTTCAGTTCTTTATTTACTAAATGTAAGACTTTACTAGAAATGCCTAATTTTTTGTATTGCTGTAATATGCTCTCCATGCACCTAGAAAAGGACCTTTTTCTAATAACCTTAGTTACATAATAGTTACAATTTCTTATAACTAAGTTTAAATATAGTTGTAACTAAGCAGTGATCATGGATTGGAATTTAATGAGTTATGTAATGGGCGGGAAATTAAGGTTTAGAATTCTTACAGAACTTAGAAAAGGCAATAAAATCCCTACAGAACTTGCAAAGAGCATTAATTCTCCTATTAGTCATATCAGCACTACATTAAAAGAGCTTGAAAGCAAAGGCTTGGTTGAATGTCTGACATCTGAAAGAAGGAAGAATAAGTTTTTCAGAATCACAGAGAAAGGGGAGGATGTTTTGGAGGATATAGGGAAGGAGACTAAGAAGTGAGCTAGAAAACAAGTGGAATGATATTAAATTGGAAATCTTACTTCTTTCTTTTTGTGTTTTAGCTCAACATATCTTCCTGTCTGTGTTACTCCTCCTTTAACAGAAGTATTTTCTGCAATTTTTTGCTTTATCCCAGCATCAAACCCTTTCGCTTCCATAGAACCTTCTAATTTTGTCCTTTTGAATGGCTTATGCTCTGCAAACGTTGATGGCCCACCCTTGGTGCTTACCCCAAAACCTAGTTTTGTCTTTTTGACAGACCAATTTGTTATATTTCCATATACTCCTTTGTTATGATTCACTCCAACTTCTAGCCTAGTTTTACCATAAGGATTTATTCTTAACTTCCCCGGGGATATACTAAGAACTCTCTTACTACGATAGCCAGATTTCCCCCTTATTTGTGGTCTGCTTCTGTATCTTCTCATTTTTTCTTTTCCTTCTTCTTTTCCATACAAGGGGGAGTAAAATCCTCAACAATGCTTCCTAAGCGCATATTTCCTAAAGTGCCCAATCCTAAGACTGCCGATTGGGATTCTTTTTCTGCAGTTATTGGCGCACATGATCCACAATCAACGGCTTCACAAATTCTTGCTGGTGGTTTATTAAGATGATGTTCTGATCCTGGTTTTAATTTGATTATCTCTTTGTCCTTATTAATTATATACCTGTCTTGATCTAATGTATTCCCATCTACTCTGTAATAGTTAAGGTGAAAAGTGGAACCGTGCTTCCCTACTTCTATAAATCTAAAGTTAGTCTTAAACTTCTCATCATTTGTCAATGGAAGTATATCAGTTGTTACCGTAGCTGTTGATGCTATATTTTCAAGTTTGCTTAAGTTGGTTATTTGCGTCTTACATAATTTTTTCCTTTTAGCCATTGAAAACACCAATATTATTAGAATTTTAATTTAAAAATCTCGGAATTCCTGATTATCCCCATAACATTACTATAATTCCAACTATAATTGCAATTATTAAAGGAATCCAAAAATACCAAAATTGTTTGCTCAGTTTATCTATATTTCCCGATAATGTAAGCAGAGACTTCGTCAAATCGGACATAGACATAGTCTCAATGGTTCGTAAATAATATTTGTCTTGTTGAGGTATTTTTCCTTCCATTTGTTCTTCCGTATATTTTCCAATATAAGGCTTTGCTGTCGCTTTATTTAATTTATGTATCTCAATAGTAGCGATCCTGTCTTCGTAATCCAAAGTTAATTGTCTCGGTGAAAGATTGCAAAGTCCCAAAACTAGGGTACCTTCGAAACCAGGATCTATTTGAAGACCTGATAAAATAGATAATCCCTTCCTTGTGAAAAAAGAACGCATTCCTATGTGACCAGCATACAAATTTGAAAATTTAATTTTTTCTAACGTTGTGACCAGAGCAAAACCACCAGCCGGAACTGTCATTGACCCTGCTTTCTCAACATCTATCTCAGTAGATTCTTCTTTTTCAACCTTCTTTTTTAATTCTTCTAAACCCATTGATTTTGTGATTATAGCACGTTTACCGACTCTTAGATCATAACTAGCAGGTTGAAGGCAATGCTCTCCATCAAATGGCGCTATCTCTATTCCTTTAGTCTTTATTGCTTCTTTAATTTCATTATCAGTCAATAGAGCCATTTTAACTTCTCAATAACCTTATAGATTAACTTATTTAAATACTTTACGCCCGGTTGACCAGTGGTCAAAAACAGCGATTTTGGGGTTAGAGAAGCTATAAAGCTAGAATTCTTGAGGTGAAGGTGACCAGTGGTCTACAACACTAAAGAAGCCATAGCCTGCCCATGAGTAAAGGGAGAGTTTAGTCATTTTTTCTTAATTGGTAAGAATTTGTAAGAATCTACCGAATTCCAATTGATTATATGTACATCTTCTTTTATTTTTACCCGAATCTTATCCTCGCTATGCATTAATAAAAACCCTTTAACCTTACCACCTTTCTTCAAATTAATTTCTATTTCTTGAATTCGCCTTTTATTCATAGCAAATATAGTCACTATAAAAAGATAGGAACTTATGATAAAAGTAACATTTAAAGCGGTTAATAAAATGTTACCATAGAAATATTGGTATATTCCAGATAATATTAGTATACTGCATATTAATTGTAGCCAACCATTTTTAATTGGTTTTTTGTGCGACTTAACCCTCTCACTTAACTTCTTTTGATCTAGATTCAATCTGGACATTACCTCTTTTGTTTTTTTTATTGTCAATTTTTCATATTTCTTTACCACTTTCTTCCTATGAAAAAAATCAAGCGAAATAATCACATTTTTGAGAGAAAGAAAGGCTAATAATACTGAAGAAATAAAAAGCGGAAAGAAGCCTATTTTTGTTATTCCTGTTATTTTCTCTAGTAAAAGATAGATAGCTACAGCGTAAATTGAAGGCAACATTACAAATGCAATAAAAAAAGTAATGCCATTAATTTCAGCAGCATATCTCCTATCATCACAATAAGGAATAAAATCTATAATGACCCTACCAAAAAATTTAATCAAATACGCAATAACTCCCACTATAATGGCTGGAGGAACTATCCAAAATAGTTTATCAAGGTCCATGCATATAAAGAAATTGTTAGGAGATTATAAACCTTTTCTCACACGTGTCACTTCATTCAGCCTTTGCACAAAACCCTTAAAGCATACGGCAGACAACTAGGAGAATCGGCAAGAAGTTTATTTTGAAGAAGTATCTTGAGTAGCTGCTTCT
>JAHWIC010000036.1 GCA_019322805.1 Candidatus Woesearchaeota archaeon
ACGTCACAGCAATGGTAATTGAAAACTACATTAAATATAGCCAGGGTCACTACCGCCTACCTAACAACCGCCAAAGGCAACTACCTGCTTTTGCCTAGCCACGGGATACCCCGCACTTTAGTGCGGGGAGGATGTCATCCGCTTACTTTGGTTTATGACAGCAGATGATTTTTGCTTTAGCTAGGGGGATAAGGCAAAAGTCGGATTTATTATTTTTCTAATGATATTTTTTATTGATGCTCTTTGATTGATTGAGCAATACCCTAATCCAAAAAATATATATACACCAATAAAAAAGTTAGATCCATGGTACTAGAGTCACTTATATTCCCACTGAAAGCAGAAAAAAAACCATGGGAGATGTTTTTCATAGGGTTTTTGTATTCTACTGTGGGGGTTTTCCTATCCCTATGGATTTTCGAGAGGCAGGCCAGTTTTATTATGGTTTTCCTGACAGTAATGGCTTGCGTGCCTATAATGTACAATACCATGAGGCTTGAGGAAAGTAAAGAAATAAAGATAAAGGAAGAAGGGAAATTATTAAGAGAGCACGCAAAGGCAATCGCTTTTTATCTGTTCCTCTTCCTAGGAATTGCAATCTCAACAGTTGTTTGGTATGTGTTTTTGCCTTCCGGTACAGTGGCATTCTTATTTCAAAAACAAGTGCAGACCATATCAGACATAAACAACCAGATATCTGGAAACTTGGTGGGCTCTCTTGCTTTGTTTATCAAGATTCTATTTAACAATGTTAAGGTTATGGTCTTTTGCTTGATTTTCTCTTTCGTATACGGAGCTGGGGCTATCTTTATCCTCACATGGAACGCAACAGTAATAGGGGCAGCTATGGGGAGTTTTATAAGGTCTCATATAAGCAGCTATGCAACCGCAATTGGAATAACAAAAATAGCAAGTTATTTCCAGGCAGTATCTTTAGGCATATTAAGGTATTCTTTACACGGAATACCAGAAATACTAGGTTATCTTTATGCAGGTCTTGTTGGTGGCTTGGTATCCGTGGCTGTAATTAAGCACGATATAAATTCAAGGAACCTGATGAACCTGCTTGTTGATACCTCAGACTTATTGCTTTTGTCACTAGCCTTTTTATTGTTGGGCGCGTTATTAGAAGTTTATGTAACCCCCCTATTATTTTAGAATTATTCTAGAACCTTTATTCTTCCTGGTTTTAACTCAAAAACCTCCCCCTCTTCAAGCAAACCCCTTATAATCTTCTCTGCGTCAGAAATCTTTGATCTTTTTATTATATCCTCAATATCAACACCGCTGCCTTCATCAGCTTCCTTGATTAAACTGAATATTCTATCAGCAGGGCTCGCAATAACATCAACCTTTTCCTCACTAACCTTAAGCTCTGGCTTTTTAAGTTCGGCTCTTCTTACCTCGATCCATCCTTGATCGTTTATTTTCTTTATTATCTCCGGAACGATATACTTTTCACCAAACTCACGCGGCCTTCCAATAACCAAAATAACATCCCCTATTTCAACTCCATTAAAAAGCCGGCGTTCTTCAAAATCCCTCACAGGAAGTTTGCCGCTAGCATCATCAATTATGATACTTTTATAATTTTGTTCATCTGTTTTTAACACGACCGTTCCGATAATATTTACCCTAGAAACCCGTGTGCCATCAACCAACCTTACATAATTTGGCATCCATCCCTCTTCTTTAACATACTCACCATCAAGTATGTCCTTTATCCTGACCTTATATGCAACCTGCCTTTTTTGTTGCTTTTCCATACAAGCACCTACAAAAATGAAATGTTTGGAGGTTCTAAAATTCTTCGAATTTTTTGAACCTATAGTTTTTGTATAAATCCTCGTCTTGGTTCAAAGATATCCCCACTTCTCTTTAACTTTTCCAAAACCTCTTCAACCTTTTCCTCTGCTATTTCCCTATTGCGGGCTTCATCCATTATGTCATCTATTGGGATGGTCTTGCCAACCTTGTTTTCCAGCTCACTGATTATATCCTTTATCGTTATTATGTGGCCTCTTTGTGATGCAGTAATCCCAGTAGCTATCCTGTCAATATCTATCTTTCCTGTTTCTTTATCAAACCCAACCTGCATTAAGCAATAACTTAAGAGATCTATTGCTCTTTTTGCATCCTTCTTAGTAACCTTATCAGAAAGCTTTACTTTTGCAGAAGCCTCAGCTAATCTAACAAGAGCCTCAAGCTGCCTTGGGGAGATTGGTATTGTTCTTACCCCTTCTTCTGCTGCACCACTAAGCCTCATCTTAATATAATATTTCTTTATCTCGTCAACAGCACCGTCAGTTAGCTTCGGGTTTATATTCTGCCTTGCGTATCCGATATATTTTTTTAAAAACCCAGTTTCTATTTCTGGCTCTAAGAAATCGGGGCTTTGATGTAAATGCAATATATGTGAAGCCATTTCCTTATCCCTAGTTTCATCAGGCAAATCCTTTATTGGGAATATCAAATCAAACCTATTGATTAATGTTGGTGGCAGATTAATCTGATCCGCAATTATACCATATGGATCAAACCTTCCAAATTTTGGATTAGCTGCTGCAAGCACAGTAGTTCTTGCCAATAAAGTGGCTTGTATATTTGCTTTTGAAATAGTAACGGTCTGCCCTTCTAGAGCTTCGTGCATGGCGTCTCTATCCTCACTATTCATTTTATCTATTTCGTCAATCGCACACAAACCATTTGAAGCTAAAACTAATGCACCAGCTTCTAGACTCCAGCCACTAAGGAACTCATCCCTGACAACAGAAGCAGTAAGGCCAGCACCACTCACGCCCTTTCCACTAACAAAGCGCCCTTTAGGTGCAACGCCGCTTATACGTTTTAATAATTGAGACTTTCCAGCTCCAGGATCTCCTACAAGCAAGATGTGCATATCCCCTCTTGCCCTTGTACCGTCGCTTCTTTCTTTATGGGCCCCACCCATAAGCTGCATTACCAAAGCTTCTTTTATTCTGTTATAGCCGTATATAGAAGGTGCAATAGAATTAATCAGCTTATCATAAACCTTGGGGTCCCTTGATAGCTCAATTATTTGTTTTTCCTCCTCTTCGCTTATTGCCATTTCATAAAATGTCTCTTCAACAGCCCCGATATAGTTTGCCTCGATCAATAAATCAAATTTTGTAGATTTGCTGCCTGTTCTGAGAATTATTGGTATTTCCTTTACCTGGCCAACAACAATTATTTTGCTGCCAGGATTTGTCCTTTTCTCACTTAGTGGGCTGACTAAATCCTCTTTAAGCAAAACATTCATTCTTTTTGGCTGCTCACCGCCTTCAAGGTTTTCAGGAGACTCTTCAAGAACAAGACCTTGAGCATCAACAAGCTCCTTGCTCATAAGCTTAAACTTGCCCTTTCTTCCGCAACCGCACCTTGTCGGTTCTTTAAAGCTGCTGTCCAGCTGCAAAACACTTATTATATTCCCGCAGCTAGGGCACTCAAACCTTGCAGAAGTAACCTGAGGTCTAACATCAGATTTTTGTCTTACAACTCCCTCACTCCATAGAAGCTTGCCAATATGTTTGCTTCTTATATTCCTTATCATTATCTGCTGGCTTTCTGGTAGGTTGCTGAATCTTATATTGAAGTTTTTATTTATTATATCACCAATATCAAATTCCTCTACAGCAAGTTTTGCAGCCCCTATAACCTCTTCTGGCTGGTCTATAAGCAGGTTTGCTAGGTCTGGATCAAACTTAGAAAGTTTAGAAAAATCAATAACCAAGAAATTATTTTCTTTTCTTATATTTTCCAATAGCTCTGCCTTATAATTCTCGTCAATAAACTTTTGAAACTTTTTTATCTGTTCAGATACTTCCATCTAAACACCTAGATCAAATTAAAAAAGAAAAACTATCTGCCTTTAACTTTCTTAAGGTTCACGATTAGTTTATCCAAAGCAGCATGAACCTCTTTCTCACTTTTTGTTCCTGTGCAAACAATCTTTCCATTGCTGAACAACAAGAATGTGGCCTTTGCTTCTGCTAGCTTGTACACTAAACCAGGAAACTGCTCTGGCTCATATTCAGTATTGTCAAGCTTCATAGCTAGGGTATTTAGGTTTAAATCCATACCAACTGAACCAGAAGCAACAATATTCTGTATCTTTACCTCGGGCTTTATCTTTATCTTAACATTGATCTTTTCAAGGCTTTTGATTATCTTTTTTATGCTTTCCTCAACCTTGTCCATGCTTCTTGCTCCAGTACAAACAACCTTGCCAGAGCTGAAGATAAGCGCAGAAGTTTTAGGCTCTTTTATCCTGATAACAAGCCCAGGAAACTGTTCTGGGTTATATTCTGTATTGCTTAGAGTAGCTGCCATCTTTTCTAATGGGATATCATGCTCTAAAGAAGTAGATACGACGATATTAACAACCCGTATGTCTCTTTTTGTTTCCTTCTCGGTTTTTTTCTTTGCCATTTTTAAAATACCCCCGATTTTTCCTTATTCTTAAAGAATAAAGCCAAATTAACCTTCTTATTATCCAAAAAGGATTATTTAGCCTTAAATCACTACTTTCTTTATAAACATTTAAAAAGGAGCAAACTTATTTAAATACTCTTATTTGTCAAAAACCACCTGCCCTAGGCCGATGGCAGTTTGAAGCGTCTCCAACATGAAGTGGTTTTCGACACTCAAAATTCCACTCATTATGCAGGCGGTTTTTGAGCACACAAAATTCCAACGAATTATTTTTATACATCTAACTACCAACCATCAGATGGGGGGAATTTTGTTGTTTAAATGGCTATATTTCTATTTATAAACCCCCCTTATTTCCTATGGAAATATGCCTATTTGAGATTCTCCATAAGGTAGTACTTAAACCCCTTCACTATAGCCTTAAAACTAGCTTCTATTATGTTGGTGCTTACACCCACTGTTCCCCATTCTTCATTACCATTCTTAAACTCTATGTAGACTCTGACAGAGCTTTCTACTCCTTTTTCCTCAAAGATCCTAACCTTATAATTAAGCAGTTTTATGTCTTGGAGATTCTTATAGCTCTTTGCAATAGCTATTCTTAATGCTTTGTACAAAGCATCTACTGGACCTCCCTCAACACTTTCACTGAATTTTTGTATTTTGCCTTTAGCATCCACTATGAGCATACAGCTTGAATATTCTTTATTTAACTCATCATCATGCTCACTTTTAACAGACCATTTCTTTACCCTAAACAGCTTAGGATATTTTCCAAAATACTTCTCATGAAGCAAAAACCTCTCTGCCTTTAGTCCGCCAATATCATAGCCTTTTTTCTCCATTTGCTCAACTTCCTTTAACATCTTCCTTACTCTTATGTCGTCTTTCTTTACTTTAACGCCAAACTCTTTTGCAACCTCTACAATATTTGCCTTTCCGCTTAGATCAGAAAGAACAACCTCTCTCCTGTTTCCTACTTTCGAAGGATCTACATGCTCATAAGAAGCCCCTTTCATAATAGCATCCACATGGACTCCGCCTTTATGTGAAAAAGCGTGCCTTCCTACATAGGGCTGTCTGTCATCTGGTTTAAGATTAACTAGAGTATAAACTAGTCTGCTTACCTCAACAATCTTCTTTAATTTTATTTTAGGCAGCTTTATTTTTTTCTTAAGAACTAAGTCAGGGACTATTTGACATAAATCAGCATTTCCTGCTCTTTCACCTAAACCATTTATTGTTCCATGCACATGTGTTGCGCCAAGCTCAACAGCTTTTAGCGTGTTTGCTACGCCACAGCCAGAATCGTTATGCATATGCACGCCAAGCACAGCATTTATCTTTTCCTTTTTCATAAATTCCTTAACTTCCCCTATGATCTTTTCTATATCCTCTGGCAGACAGCCGCCATTCGTATCACAAAGAACCAGGGCATCAGCTCCAGCCTTTGCTGCGGTTTTTATGCACTCTAAAGCATACCTCTTATCATCCTTATACCCATCAAAAAAATGCTCAAGATCATAATGAACCTCTAACTTGTTCTTTTTAAGAAATTCCATGCTGTCCTTTATTGCAGCAAGATTCTCCTCTTCAGTTGCCTTAAGCTGCTTTTTAACATGCTCTATCCAGGTTTTGCCAAAAATACATGCAACCTTTGCCTTGCTTTTGAGAATAGCTCTCAGGTTTGCATCATCTTCTGCCTTTACACCTTTTCTTCTTGTAGAACCAAAAGCAACAACCTTGCTGTTTTTTAACTTTAATTTAGCAGCTTCTAGATAACATCCCATATCCTTTGGATTAGAACCAGGCCATCCAAGCTCTATATAATCAACACCAAAATCATCTAGTACCTTAACTAACTCTACTTTGTCTCTCAGACCAAAGCTAACATCAGTACTTTGGCTTCCATCTCTAAGCGTAGTGTCAAATATCTTTAACATTCTTATCCTCCTGTTCCAACTTATTTATTAAGATTATCATTTTTAATCAGAAACAATGACTACAATCTAGGAAAGATTGTAGAACTAACCTATAATGATTCCAATAATTATAGCTATAACTAGAAAAAAATTCAATTTTTTGTTTTTTATGGAATCATTCATACCTATAAGAAATCATCTACCCTTTATAAATCTTTCTCTTGCCTTATTTATCATTATGATAAACTATAAAAACAATACTCCATTCTTATCTCCTACAATGAACAAAACAACATTATCTCCAATATTAATATCCTCTGCGATATTAATGATTTCTTTGTTGATTACTGGTTGCGCTGGTGAAGACGTTGAAAAAAGCTGTTCTGATGGTATAAAAAATCAGGACGAAACTGATGTTGATTGCGGCGGAAGCTGTGACCCCTGCACTGATGGAAAAGCATGCGAGACAGATGACGATTGTGTGAATAAATGCAGCTCTAATAATAAGTGCTATACCCCCACAAAAACCTCATCAACAACACCAACACCAACAAGGAGAACTGAGCAAAAAGAAGCAGAGCTAACTGAAGAAATCATAACCAAGATCGAAAACAAATTAGAGCCCAATTTAATGAATGCTTTTGCTATCTCTGAAGGCTTTAGGACAATGGAAGCAGGAGATAGTTACACATTCGGTTTTGGCTTAATAAATGTTCACACAAAGCCATTTTATTTCAAGATAAATGTAGAGTTTGAAGAAGCAGTTGATAAATCTTCAAATAAATTAGAAGGCATAGACCCAGAATACGTGAATGATTGGTTAGATCAAAGACAGTTTGTGTCTGAGATAGCCCCAAGTGAACAGAAGATGTGGCCACTCAACCTTAAGGTAGGAGATGAAGTAGCTGATGGAACTCCAACAAAACCAGGCACTTACACGTACTACGTGAGAGTTTACTATGGTGACGATGCTTCCTTGGTTGAGTCAATCAAAGACCAGTACGTATCTAAAAAGACACTGACTATTAGAGTAACATAAGTGTTTTCACTACTCTAAAATAGCAAAAATAGAAAGCTTTATAAAGGAAGCTCTATTTCTACACCCTAGAATGATAGTAGAAAAGGAATTTTTAAACAAGCTAAGGGACTTTGGGCTAAATACTTATGAAGCTAAATTATGGACTGCTTTGCTCTCTAGGGGCGTTTCAACTGCTGGTGAGCTGTCAGATATAGCAAATGTTCCTAGGTCAAGAAGCTATGATGTTCTAGAAAGCCTTGAAAAGAAAGGATTTATAGTAAGCAAGGTTGGTAAACCCATAAGATACATTGCAGTTCCTCCTGAGGATGTTATAGAGAGAGTTAAGAAAAAGATAGAGGATGACTCAAAGAAAAGAGTAAGCCTCATCAACCAGATTCATTCTAGCGATATGATAAAAGAGTTAAGCGCACTTCACACACAAGGATCAAATCTTGTTGAGCCAACTGATTTAACAGGAAGCATAAAAGGAAGAGAAAACCTATACGATCATCTAAGGTCTAGAATAAAGAAAGCAGAAAAAACAGTGACAATTATAACAAGCGAAGAAGGAATCAAAAGAAAGGTTGAGGCGCTGAAAAATGTTCTAACAAAAGCAAAACAACGCGGCGTTAAGATTAGAATAGCAGCCCCTACTAAAGATAATAGCCAACTTAAGGATATAGCTAAGATAGCAGAGTTCAAGAAAACTGATGCAAAAGCAAGGTTCTGCGTAGTTGATGGAAAAGAGATAACCTTTATGTTGAATGATGATAAAGAAACCCACCCTAGCTGCGATATTGGCATTTGGATTAACTCTGAATTCTTTGCTAGTGCAATAGAGAAAAGATTTGAAAGTTATTTTTCTAAATAAGTACTAAGGGATTAAAACCAAACATTTAAATATAACTACTTCTTTTAAATGAAAATATCAAAAGATAGTTAAAAAGAGGTGAAACCATGGCAGGAGTTTTATCTGTTCAGGAAGTTACACTTGCAATTATAATCGGCACTTTAGCTGCAATAGTATACGCCTTAAGGGTACTGGTTCTGATGGAAAGGCGCGTAGCAAGGATGGATGAAAACATCGAAAAGATGACAAGAAAGATAGCAGCTGAAGAAGTCAAGATCGAGCGCGCCGAGAAAAGAATCGAAAGAGCAGTAAGCAGAAAAAGAAAATAAATTTTTCTTTATAATTTCCTTATTTTATTAATTCTTCAAATAATAAACCCTTGTTTCTTGCTATATCTATCGATACAAGAAAATTATTTCCTGTATGCTTTAAATCCTCGACATTCAGGAAAAACCATTCTTCTCTGTTGAATTTCACTCCAACCCAAGGTTCTGCTCCAAAGATTTTTGCAAATTCTTTAAGTTGTTCGATTTCATCCTTTGTTAAATATTTATTAGCTTCTTTGCTTGTTTTACATTCTATAGCAAGCTTTCTTAGTTTGTTTGTCGCTAAGATGTCTGCAGAAGGATATTTCATTGAGCCTGAGCCTGCAATTCTGACAGCAGACCAGCCATCTATACTCCAGAATTTATGAATAAGGTCTCTTTCTGCATTAATTCCTTTTGATTTTCTCGACATTATAGCCTAACCTTCATAAAATCCTCAGCACAAATCACATTATCAAAAACAGATCTCGCATCTTCCTCAACCTCTTGCGTGTTTTTGTATCTTGCTGAGAAATGAGTTAAAACAAGCTTTTTTGCATTTGCTTCGTTTGCTATTAATCCAGCCTGTTTAGCTGTTAAATGACCATACTCATTAGCCTTGCCCTCTAGTTTTGAGGAATATGTGGCCTCACAAATCAATAAGTCTGCATTATCAGCAAGCTTTACAGCGTTATTACAATAAACTGTATCCGCAATAAAAGTAATCTTCTTGCCTTTAACAACGTAAGTTGTATCTTTTGGGCTTATTTTCTTTCCTTTAAATTCAATTGATTTATTATCCTGCAATTTTCCAAGCAACGGACATTCTGGAATTCCTAGTTTCTTTACAGCTTTAACATCAATCCTTCTTTTATCGTTTTCAATAAAGTTGTAACCTAATGTTTCTATATTATGCTCTAAAGGCAAAGCCTCTAATGAAAATTCCTTTCCTTTAAAGAAAACACCAGAGCCAACCTCTTTAATTGAGATCTCAATTCTTTTATCAAATACAAAAGCCTTGAACATATCTTCAAAGTGCTGCTTAGTTCCTTTTGGTCCATAAATCTCTAAAGTTCTATTGTATTCAGAAGCACCCAATGTTTGTATCAAACCAGGCAAACCCAAAACATGATCACCATGCCAATGGCTGATTAAAACCTTAGTAACCTGAGTTGGTTTTATTCCAGCAATTTTTAATTGGCGCTGTGTTCCTTCCCCGCAATCAAGCAAAATTCCATTAGCGCCATAGCTAATCAAAACAGAGGTATGATTCCTTTTCTTGGTTGGCACCATTGAAGAAGTGCCTAAAAACGTTACTTGCATAACAATTTGGAAATAAATGAGGTATATAATCCTTTTGTTTAGTAATTATTTACAATATTGAAAATAATTAATTTTAGAAGAAACCTTTTTAAGCTAACTACTATTACTAGATAACATGACTGAGAAAAAGTCAGAAAAAACCCCTCCAGTCAAAGCGATTTTTGTCGGAGAACGGGTTCTAACTGAGAATTCAGATGCAGCTAGAGAATTCTATAACCAATCTAGGTTTGGCACAATACTTGAAGATGGAAAAGTTCAGCTTTCTCTGCTCGAAGCACTTTATTTGCTAGAGAAAGGCAAGCTAACAGTTCGTGATGGAAAGAAAAAGAAAATAAAGAAAGAGGATTTCCTGAAAAAAGCAAGAAAAAAAGACAAGAACTTTTGGATAAGATATTGTGTTTTCAAGGATATTAGGAATCGTGGTTACATTATAAAAACAGCTTTAAAGTTTGGAGCTGATTTCAGGGTTTATGACCGCGGCGTTAAACCTGGTGAAGACCATGCAAGATGGATTGTTTACCCGGTTCACGAAGGCTCTTCTTTAACCTGGTATGAGTTTTCTGCTAAAAACAGGGTTGCACATTCTACAAAGAAAAGATTGTTAGTTGGAGTAGTTGATGAAGAAGGCGACGTAACCTATTGGGAGATTAAGTGGATGAGACCCTGATTATTCTAAGGAGCAAAAAATAACAATGGCGCAGACCAAAAAATCCAGCCACGGCGCTGGTCGGCCGGGGGTTGCCCCCGCGACATGCGAGTGAGCTCGAGTGGAATGGCGAGCGAGTCTCTCGCGAGCCTCGCAAGTCACAGCGAACTCGCTCACATTCCAGTGGGTGGCCGACGAGGAGCGAAGCGACGACAGC
>JAHWIC010000037.1 GCA_019322805.1 Candidatus Woesearchaeota archaeon
CAAACAGATAGATTTAAATACCCTTTTTCCCTACTAGACCGTAAGGGCTCATAGTCTAGTGGCTATGACGTCGCCTCGACATGCGCAAGCTATAGCTTGGTGTTTGGAACGGCGGAGGTCCCCGGTTCGAGACCCATTAAATCACAGATTTGTGGTGGGAAACTCCGGGTGGGCCCATTAAAAAGATGGCTAAACAAAACAACAAAAAGTATCTTAAGTACTTTTTCTTAGTTATATTCCTATTTATGCTTGTTTTGTCTTTCCTGATAGTTAAGCCTTTTCTAACAACAATTATTGCAGCGGTTATCCTTTCTTATATATTCTATCCGCTTTATGCAAAGCTCAACAGGAAAACAAAATCAAGGAACATTTCAGCAACTATTATTATACTGATTACTATTTTGCTTCTTACTATCCCGTTCTATTTCGTGGTAAATACGATTACCAAAGAATCTTATGTAGTATATTTAATGGCAAAGCAAAGAATTTCAAGCGGCGAGGTATTTGCTGCATGCGACGGAAAAGAGAATATGCTGTGCAGCATATCTGATTTCACAAAAGAATTACTGGAGAACCCCAAGACAAGCTATCATCTGGAAAAAGCTGCGCAAAGATCAACAAATTTTGTTATAGACTCGATGTCCAATTTTGTTTTCTCTATCCCGGCTATTTTGCTTAACTTTTTTATTATGATATTCATAATGTTTTACCTGCTGAAGGATGCTAGCCTCATATACCATAAATTCAAGGAGTTGATCCCGTTATCAAAACCCCACAAGGAGCGTGTATTGAAAAAATTCAATGATGTTACCTATGCAGTTGTTTACGGCACATTAATAATCGGGCTGGCTCAGGGCATACTAGGCGGCTTGGGATTATTCATATTTGGCATCCCTTCTCCTGTGTTATGGGGGGTTTTGATGATCATAGCTTCAATAATACCTTTTGTCGGACCACCGGTAATATGGATGCCTATAGCTGTATTCCACATTCTTAATGCACTCTCATTAAATGATTCCACACAAGTCACAAAAGGAATCATCATGATCATTTATTTCACATTAATAGTTGGAACAGTAGATAATATATTAAAGCCAAGAATCGTAGGAAGCAGATCTCAGGTACATCCTGTTCTTGTCCTGCTGGGTGTTGTTGGAGGCATATCTTTTTTTGGGATTATTGGCGTCATAATTGGGCCGGTTATTCTGGCTATTTTTGTAGCATTCCTTCAGATCTATGAATCAGAAAGAGGAAGTTTATTCTTCATAAAATGAATTTAAAGGTTAAAGATATGGACATTGCTACTGGCGGCCCTTTGGTAGCTATACTTAACCAGGATGATGCGCACAAGCTTGACCTTTATGTTCTGGACAGAATCAAGATAAGGAAGGGAAAAAAGATAGAGACAGTTGTTGTAGACATTGCCGAAAGTGAGAAGGCAGTGCCTCGCGGCAGATTAGGGGTTTTTGAAGAGGTAATTGATTCCCTTGGGCTTAAGGACAAGGACAAAGTAGAGATATCCATTGCTAAGAAGCCTTTGTCTTTAAAAATAATAAAGAAAAAGCTTGATGGCGGTATATTAACAAAAAAAGAGATACACCAGGTTATCTGGGATATTGTCCATAACAAGCTTAGTGATATTGAGCTGACATATTTTATTTCAGCATGCTATACAGAAGCAATGTCACAGAAAGAAACAATCATGCTTACTGAAGCAATGGCTGAGCAGGGGCAGACCCTGAAGTTAAGAAGATACCCCATAATTGATAAGCACTGCATTGGTGGTGTTCCAGGCAACAGGACAACAATGATACTTGTCCCGATAATTGCTGCAGCCGGCTTAACAATGCCTAAGACAAGCTCCAGGTCAATAACAAGCCCGGCTGGAACAGCTGACACTATGGAGGTTTTGGCGCCTGTTTCTTTCCCTTTAAGTAAAATGAAAAAGATTGTGGAAAGAACAAATGGCTGCATTGTCTGGGGGGGTGCCTTAAACCTTGCGCCAGCTGATGATAAGATAATAAAGGTAGAGCGTCCTTTGGGCATAGATGCAGAAAGCCAGCTATTGGCTAGTATACTTGCAAAAAAGCTTTCTGTTTCCTCTACCCATATAATTATAGATATACCTGCCGGTAAGGGAGCTAAGGTGAAAGACAGGAAGGCAGCACTGCTCCTAAAGAAACAATTTGAAAATGTTGCCAAAAAATTAAAGAGGCATATAAGGGTTGTAATCACAAATGGATCACAGCCAATCGGCAATGGTGTTGGTCCTGCTTTAGAGGCAAGAGATGTTTTGAGGGTATTGATGCGTGATAGGAAACGGCCTCTTGATCTAGAGAAGAAATGTGTGATGATGGCTGGCGAGATACTTGCTATGGCAGGAATAAAAAACGGCAGGGAAAAGGCTCAAAGAATTCTTAATTCAGGCAAGGCATATATGAAAATAAAGGAGATAATAAAGGCTCAGGGAGGCAACCCAGATATGACCCCAAAAGAGATTCCTCTTGGGAGGTATAGGAACACAATAAGAGCAAAGAAATCTGGTGTTGTAAGCCATATCCGTAATGGAGCTATATCTCATATTGCAAGGATTGCTGGCGCTCCTAAATACCAGGGAGCTGGTTTATACCTATACAAGCATGTTGGAGATAAGGTAAGTAAGGGTGAGAGCTTGTTTAAGATTTATGCCAACAGCGCAGCAAAGCTTGATTATGTAAAAGAAGTCCTAAAAACAATAGAGCCTTTTGTAGTGAAGTAAGTCATAATAAGCTTCTTAATCTCAGCATTCTTTGTCTTCTGCATTCAAATCTTGAGCCATGGCCAAGGCTGTATTTATCCTGGCTCCTGAATTCGCATTTGAACAGGCTGTTGTTGCATAAGGATATAACACTTCTTATCCCTAATGAGTATTTGCATGGCTCTTCCAGCTCTAATGATTTTATATAAGAATCAAATTCTTCTTGGTTTAATTCTTTCTTTTTTGTTATTATTGCTATTTTCTCTTTCAGTTTCTTAAATTCATCTAGCTTTCTCTCTCGCTCACTCTTAGAAATAGTGCTGCTCCCCTTTTTAATCTGCTCTAACATCCCCCAACACAATTCTAGTATATATATTCTAGTATATAAATTTTTCGTAAAATAGAGTAGTAAACTCAGTATTTTCTCGCTTATTTAATATATATTATATATTATATCCATTCAAGCACATAAATCCTTTTAAAAATTAAAACCCAAGAATGATTAAAACTGAGGTGATTTGGTATGGTTAGAATGCATTGGAAAGAAGCTAAAGATAAAGTTATAGCTGAGATTAGAAAATTAAAGCAGGATAAGACTCTTCTTCAAGAACATCAGACTGCAATAGATAATGCGGTAAACAGCGTCCGATTATTTTTGACAGACTTCAAAAATGTCGATATAGATGTCCCAAAAACATTGCATGCGGACTTAGCCAAGAAGCTTAAGGAGGATATTGGTGAATATATTATTCAAGAACGCCTGATAGATGACATTAAAAAGAGATTAAATGACCTTCTGAAAGATATCCTGGTGATTGCTCATCATTTAAAGGCTCTTACAGAAGGAAGTGAACTGGCAATTCAGCACATTGATGACGGCAATATAACGTCCCTAAATCTGCATAAGTTTGCAGCAGAGTTCACAAAAGACTTGAACAAATTAAAAGACCATGCTAAATCCCACAATCTAAAGCAAATAAAAAGGGCAATACTTGATATAGAGAAGGTAGTGCAGGAATTCGATGAACTGCAGTCTAGAAAAGGAAAAGAATATGGGATTGCAATTGATATAGGAAAGCTTATGCAAAAGTATACCCGGGAAGTACAAGCTGAATGGAATGCTACAGTGCGGGCGAGAGGAGCATTAAGCCATTTTAGCAATTTGAAAACTTCACTCAAAGAACTTTTGCTCATTATATTTGGTGTCCATGACGAACTCAGGGGAGATAAAAGGTTCATGAGACAATTGAGACATTTAAAGCCATAGAATAATCATGGAGCCTCTTAACCGAAATTTAGCCATAGCCATTATCCTTTTTATCTTATTTCTTGTTTTCTACTTTCTGTTTAGGAAGCGTAAGGCTGTAGAGCGTCCTGAGGTTCTTAAGAGGCCTGCTGAAATAGTTAAACCTCCTGCCGAAGTCAAACGTCCTCCTGAAGTGCCTAAACCTCCTAAAAAAGTGCCTAAGAAACCTTCACTGCCTACCAAGGCTTATGAGGAGTTTGAAAAAGCGAAAAAAGATATTGAGGATATTGAAAAAAGAATCAAGCCAATAGGGAAGGAGCGCGCTGAGGCTATTGAACCCTATGTGGAAGAATTCAGGTTGGATATCAGTGATTTATTAAAGAGGCTCTTAAAGCTTGAGCAGGATAAGAGAAGATGCGAGGAACAAAGTGAAAGATTTATCAAGCGTGTCAGAGCAGGCACAGTTACTCCTTATAATTTCTCAAAAGAAGCGCTTAAACTTAATCTAAGGTATCAGCATGTCCTTAAAGCAGACCTTAAAACAGTGAAGCAGGTTGTTCTTGAACTGAAGCTTGATATTGCGAAATTTGAAAGAAAGATCGCTGTTTACCTTCCTGGCGGAGCACAAACAAGAAGAATACTCCTTGATCTTAGGGATTTGATGAGCAGGTTTATTCATATTGAAGAATTCTTTGTTAAGGATATTTCTAATGTGGAGATTCCACTGCCGTAATAAGAAACGCCGGCGCCCGACCCAGGCTAAGTTAGACGGTGCCGTTAAATTGTCTCGACGAGAAGGGTTTTAAATTTCACCTATTTTTCTTAATTCGTCTACATTCTTGAAGTACATTTCCTTCTTTTTTATTTCCCTTCTTCTTGCAAAATCAAGCCTATCTTGGCAACGAACTTAGTTGCATTATTAAATATCTCATTCAATCTTCTCTCGGTATATGTTTTAATTGCAGAGTATCTTGCAATCTTGCTTTCCTTTTTAGCATCCTCAAAATAATGCACATACTCGTCCTCAAATATTTTATAAGATTGATTTAGGATTTCCAAATCTTCTTTTTCAATTTCATCGGGAACCAGCAAATGGCCTAATACTATTTGGGCAGCGTCATGGTCCGATACCTCATATCCTTTTGACAGAATTGCAGCTTTTGCTGCGTATAACATTGAATAATAAGAGATAGTAATTGCCCAATAATTCCAATGAATCTTTTTTGGCTGGTCTTCCGAAGGCTTAATCTCTTTTGTGTACTTTGCAATCATCAGGCTATTTTCAGCTTTTTCAAGAAATAGCTTTATCTTAAACGACTGATTAGATTTCTTTATTCTTCCTTCTTCCAGATATTCATTAAATGTTTCTTTATATTCCTCTTTGTCAAACTGCACTTAAAACACACTCCCAGAATTCAATATTATTGTTTAGGATAATATGGTTTTCTAATGCCTGTTTCCCAACATTTTCTCCTTTATCTTTAAGCATTAACTTAAATTCCTTTTTTGATATGAAAATTGGATTGATTTTCTTCTTATATAATAATTCATACTTTGAGAATGATATGCTCTTTCTTCCATCTTTGTTTATTATCAATAAGTCAATATCGCTTTTCTCAGTTTGATTTCCTTTGGCGTAGCTGCCAAACAATACAATTATATCCTTTAAATGCGTCTGTTCACTTGTAATTTTCTTAATTATGGGGTTCTTTTTAAGGAACTCATTGGTTTCTTGTAAGGAAGATATCTCTAAAAAGGGTTTTGTTGCAGGAAATTTAAGGTCAATCTTCACTACTTTAGATTTACCTACCCTCTTAATAGCTAAGACGTCAGTCATTTCAGTAACTGTTCGATAAAAAGTAGCATAAGGTATATTCAGTAATTTACTTAACTCATGCATAGTATAACTCTTCTTAATATTTTTTCCAAGATAATTAATGATCCTTAGGTTATTATCCATTTTTTGGATAATATTATCCATAATTGATATATAAACCTTTCGGTTTTGTCCATCTCCTACAACGCCGAACCGCAAACTAGGATTTTAAGTGGTTTTATAGACGAGAAAGTAATTATGAGCGCCGACGCCCGGAATTTCAAAGCAAAGCTTTGGCCTTTGCATATTTGAACCGGGATATCCTTGCGGAAACGGGCTGACCTAGTTTCTTGGTGTATTAACACTCAAGGCTTACGCTTATCCTTTGGATAATCCGCGCAGTGCCAGGTTGTGCCACGTCGGCATAAGGATATAGTTTTCAAATGTTCTTTATAAATTTATTGTATAGTGCATAGAAATCTTCTTTAATATTTTTCGAAAGCTTTATAAATAAAATGCAGTTCTTATATTTAAACTTATTGTATTTTTCAAAAAGGGGTAGTATACATTTTAAGAATGTTTTGGTGGGTGGTCAAAGAATGCCTGAAATGGTAAAGAAATGCCCAGAGTGTGGAGGCATAAACTTATTCTGGAATCGCGATAAGGGCGAGATAATCTGCAAGGATTGCGGCTTGGTTATTGAAGACAAGATGGTTGACTTTGACCAGGAATGGCGCGAGTTTGACTCTAGTGATGGAGACAAGAAGAGACGTGCAGGAGCACCAATGACTTATACCCAATATGACCAGGGCTTAGGCACAGAGGTTGGCCAGAAAGCTGATATGTTCAAGCTTAAAGGCAAACACAGAAATAAGTTCTACAGGCTTAGAAAATGGCAGTATAGAATCTCAACAGCAATTGAAAGAAACCTGAAATTAGCTTTAGCAGAACTAAAAAGGGTTTCCTCTTACCTTAAGCTTCCTAAATCAGTTGAAGAAGAAGCAGCTAGAATCTACACCTTAGCTGTACAAAGGAGCCTTGTTAGAGGCCGTTCAATGGAAAGCGTTGTTGCAGGTGCTTTATACGCTGCATGCAGAAGGCATGATGTTCCCAGAACTCTGGATGAGCTGTCAGAGGCGTCAGGCATAGAAAAGAAAGAGATTGGCCGTACTTACAGGTTTGTTACAAGGGAATTAGGCATAAGCATCTTGCCTTCAAACCCAGCTGATTATATTGCGAGGTTTTCAAGCTCATTAAAGCTTAGCGCAGAAACACAAAGCAAATCAGTTGAGATCTTAGAGAAAGCACAAAAAGCAGAGCTGACCTCAGGAAGAGGGCCAACTGGTATTGCTGCAGCTGCCTTATACGTAGCTGCTTTAATACACGGTGAGAAAAGAACTCAAAGAGAAGTTGCAGACGTGGCAGGAGTTACAGAGGTTACAATAAGGAACAGATACAAGGAATTAATTGAAAAACTTGATCTTGAGAAAGACATAAAGAAGACAAAGAAGAAGAAATAATCTGGAATTATTTTTTATATATTTCTGTAAAAAAGTGGTGCACACACTATCGATAGTTGAAAATGCGATACGCAATACTTTCAGATATACATGGAAACATTGCAGCTTTGGAAGCTGTTTTAGGGGATATAGGAGAGCAAGGAATAGGCCAAGTAATATGTTTAGGTGATTTAGTTGGCTATGGCCCAAGGCCTCATGACTGTGTGCAAAGGATAATGGAAGCTTCTGGTACAGCCTTAATGGGAAACCATGATCTTATTGTCGCTAGCGACCATCCAGGAAAATACTCCGGAGCCAGTTTTTTTGCGCATTTTACTTTGTTACAGGCTGAAGAACAACAACTTACAAAAGAGGATATGGATTATCTCAGGAACAGGCCTTTGAAGCATAATGATGGCACAATCGTAGCAGCCCATGCTAATATCGAGGAACCTTCTGGTTTTGATTATGTCCTTGGTCTTATAAGGCCTGCTAAGGAACTGCTCCAAATCTTTGATGAAAAGGTTTCAATAGGCTTTATAGGCCATACTCACACCCCTGTGCTTCATACAAATATGCGGAAATTGCCTGTGCTTCAAGGCTCAATGGGTCATGGGAGGTATGCTCTTAAAAATGAAGAGGTAGCTGAGGTTAATGTTGGCTCAGTTGGCCAGCCAAGAGACAGGGATAACAGGGCTTGTTATGTTATTTATGATACTGAAACAAGGGAACTTACTTTTAGAAGGGTTGGTTATAATATTGAGGATGCAGCTGCTGACTACAGACAGGGTCTTTTTGACAGATTTATCAGAGAAAAACATCCTGAATTAGTAGATGAGTTAGAATCAAATGTTCTCTTAATGAAATCTCACTATGATGGAGATACTATTGATGAGATGCTGGCTTATAGACTTGAACATGGAAAATAATTAAAATCTAAATAATCTTTTTTCAAAATCAACAATCTTACTGTGTTTTATCTCAATACCTTCTTTTCTCAGCAGTTTTATTTTTTCTTTATTATTTAATTTTCCTTTATAGCCGCCTATTGAACCATTAGAATTAACTACCCTATGGCACGGTATGATAATTGGTTTTTTATTGTTCCTCAATGCAGCACCAACAGCTCTGTATGCTTTGGTATTCAATTTTCCAGCAATGGTCTTATATGTAGTTACTTTACCTTTTGGTATCTTCTTTGTTAATGCAAGAACTTTATCTTGAAATTTCATTTTTAATTTTATTAAGATTTTCTTTATTTTGATTCTTCTTATACTCTTTAGCAAGCCTGATAATTCTCTCTCTATTGATTTTTATTTTTTTATCGATTAATAATCTTGACATCGAAATAACACACTGGCAGAACTGTGTAACATTCTTTGGTTTTAGTGTTTTATGGCATCTTTCAAAATCAACTAAAACAGGTTTATTCTTTTTCGTAATTATTACGTGCTTAAACGGATGGTGCATTTCTTCTTTATCAACCTTTAATTTGTCGAGTGCAAACATCTGGTCAAAGATACCTTTGATTATTTTTATTATTATTTTTCTATTTGATTTTTTGAAATGATCTAAAATAAATAGCCCCGGGATATATTCGTAGACAAAATAATCCTTTTCAGAGAAGAATAGTTTGGGTCCAATCTTATGTTTGTTAAGAATCTTTAGCCATTTCCCCTCATTCTCAATTCTGCCAACAGCTTTGCTCTCTGGCAATTTAGATTTAATCACAGCTTTCTTCCCTTTGTAATCAGCTGTAAAAAGAATCCCCCTATGGCCTTTTGTGAAATATTTTAGATTCTTAATTCCTTTTTCCTCTAGTTTTTTCAGCAATTCAGTTTTCTTAATCAAATAAACAAACAAATCCTCGAAGAATATGTGTTTTTTATCCAGTAATTTGTATTCAAACAGATTGTTTCTTATAAATCCATCAACCTTGTCTTTCTTTGTTAAAGACGAGAATAATAACAGAATGATTCCGTCCGGCTTTAGAAAATCGTTAACCTCTGAAAGAAACATTTCAATGATTTCATAACCTTTCTTTCCGCCGTAAATCGTAAGATCCCTTAACCTAAGGTCTTCAGGGAGGTAGGGCGGGTTAAAGGCTATAGTATCAAACTTGCCTTTAACATTAGAAAATAAATCAGATTGAATAAATTTTATCTTCTTATTCTTAATGTTCTTCTTACAAAAATCAATTGCTTGTTTACTTTTATCAACACCAATTACTGATTTAACATCCTTCTTTTTTGCAGCAGTTATTGCCTGTATCCCGGAGCCAGTTCCTATGTCTAAAACAACACCTTTTGCATATTTCTTAACTTGCTCTGCTAAAAGAAAAGAGTCTTCCCTTGGTTCATAGACTTCTTCCATTCTAAACAGTCAGCAATTTCTCAACCAATTCCTTTGGCTTATCACTTAAAACAACTAAATCCTTTTCTCCAATTTTGTCGCAGACCTCAGCTATCTTGGGAATCAGCTCAGTTATTCCCCCAGAGCCTTTCAAAACACCGACTGGTTTTGCTTCATGAAAAGCCAGGGTAAATTCATTTAATGTCCCTGTCTGGCCTCCGATGATTATTATAGCGTTTGCATCTTTGACTAATGGAACATTCCTCTCAGGAATTCCCAATCCTGTATATTTTATTTGACTAAAATCTTCTGTTGTAAAGCCGTACCTTTCTATATGCTCTTCCTCATCTTTAGCAGGAGAATAAGCAATTACCTTGCCATTTTCCTCTAAAGCGCCTTGCGCAGCTGCTTTTGGATAGCCGCCGCAGCCGCCAGTCAAAAGAATATGGCCCTGTTTTGCAAGCTCTCTACCAAGTTCTTTTGCCTTTTCAGCTATTTTAGGGTCAATTCCTTTATCCCTTCCAGAACCGCTTATTGCTATTTTCATTTTTGATGTTTTTTATCTCCATACAATCCAGCCACCCACGGCGGCTGTCGTCGCTTCGCTCCTCGTCGGCCACCCACTGGAATGTGAGCGAGTTCGCTGTGACTTGCGAGGCTCGCGAGAGACTCGCTCGCCATTCCACTCGAGCTCACTCGCATGTCGCGGGGGCAA
>JAHWIC010000052.1 GCA_019322805.1 Candidatus Woesearchaeota archaeon
TATTATCCATATTATTACAATAGCTACACAAAAGACAGGAAGGATCTAACACTAAGAGGTTTTAGTGATATTATCGACTTAAGCAAATTCAAGAAAGACTGGATTACCTCTAAAAAGAACTTAAGCTTTATTGAAGATTTCCTATACAAAATACCTTACAGAAAGTTATTCCCAAAAAAGAAAGAATTGTATAAAGGAACAAGAAAAGCAAAGAAAGGTTATTATTATAGTCCAAAATAATAGTAGTAATCCCAAACCGCAACCTTTATAAAGTAAGAGTTGTTTGTTATATTTCTTGATATGGTTGGGGAAAACAAGCAAATAAAACTTGTTCTACAAGACGGTTCTGTTTTCTATGGATATTCATTCGGAGCTAAAAAATCTAGTTCTGGAGAAGTAGTCTTCAATACAGGAATGATGGGTTATCCTGAATCTATGACAGATCCAAGCTACAGGGGCCAGATTCTAACCTTAACTTATCCTCTAGTAGGTAACTATGGAGTTCCAGACCATGAAAAAAGGTATGGATTATCAAAATACTTTGAATCCAAAAAAATACAAGTCCAGGGCTTGGTTATATCAGATTACTCAAAAGACTACCATCATTGGAATGCGATAAAGAGCCTGCATGAGTGGTTAGAGGAATTCGATATTCCAGGAGTATATGGCATTGATACTAGAGAACTAACTAAAAAACTAAGAGAAAAAGGAACAATGCTTGGAAAGATTATCTATGATAAAGATATTAAGCTTGATTATCCTAATGAAAGAAACCTGGTGAAAGAAGTCAGCATAAAAAGGCCAATTATATATAAGAGAGGAAAGATAAGAGTTGTTGTGGTTGACTGCGGCTGTAAAAACAACATCATAAGATGCTTCTTAAAGAGAAATGTTACTGTAATAAGGGTTCCATGGGATTATGATTTCAATAAAATAAAATTCCACGGATTGTTCATATCAAATGGTCCTGGTGACCCAAAGAAAGCAGATGTAACTATAGCAAATATAAGAACAGCTCTAAAAAGAAATATTCCAACATTTGGAATCTGCTTAGGAAATCAATTATTAGCTTTAGCAGCAGGAGCAGACACCTACAAGCTAAAGTATGGACATAGAAGCCAAAACCAGCCATGTCAAGAAGAAGGAACAAAGAGATGCTACATAACATCACAAAACCATGGTTATGCTGTAAAAACAAGCACATTACCTCATGACTGGGAGCCTTGGTTTAGAAATGTCAATGACAACACAAACGAAGGAATAAGGCACAAGAAAAAACCATTCTTTAGCATACAATTCCATCCAGAGGCATTTCCTGGGCCAGTTGATACTGAATTCCTATTTGACAGGTTCATAAGGATACTCAAACATGGCAAAAGAAAAAATAAATAAGGTAATCATCCTAGGAAGTGGCTCAATTAAGATAGGCGAAGCTGGTGAATTCGACTATTCAGGCTCACAAGCAATAAAAGCAATGAAGCAGGAAAGAATAAAAACAGTTTTGATAAATCCAAATATAGCAACAATCCAGACATCTGAGCACCTAGCAGATAAGATCTATTTCATCCCAATCACTCCTTACTTTGTTGAGCAGATAATCAAAAAGGAAAAACCAGATGGAATACTATTAAGCTTTGGCGGGCAAACAGCATTAAACTGCGGTGTAGAGCTTGAAAAAAGAGGGATCCTAAAGAAATATGGCGTTAGAGTTCTTGGAACTCCTGTAAGAGCAATAGTCAATACTGAGGATAGAGATTTATTTGTAAAAAGACTAAAAGAAATAAATGTAAGAGTTCCTGAAAGCTTTGCTGTAAACTCAGTAAGTCATGCAATAAAAGCAGGAAAAAGAATTGGTTATCCTGTTATGATAAGGGTTGCTTATGCCTTAGGAGGACAAGGCTCTGGCATAGCGTTTAGCGAGCATGAATTAATAGAAATCTCAAAAAAAGCCTTCTCATTTACAAAACAGATCTTAGTAGAAAAATACCTTGGTGGGTGGAAAGAAGTGGAGTATGAGGTTGTAAGGGATTGCTATGATAATTGCATCACTGTGTGTAATATGGAGAACTTTGACCCAATGGGAATCCATACAGGAGAGAGCATTGTTGTAGCGCCATCACAGACCTTAACAAATGAAGAATACCACAAGCTAAGGGAAATCTCAATAAGGGTCATAAGGCATATTGGTGTGATAGGAGAATGCAATATACAGATTGCATTAGACCCAAAATCAGAGGATTACCGCGTAATAGAGGTCAATGCAAGACTAAGCAGAAGCTCTGCATTAGCTTCAAAAGCAACTGGCTATCCATTAGCATTTATAGCAGCTAAATTAGCCTTAGGCTACTCCTTAACAGAATTACCAAATTCAATAACAAAGAAAACAATGGCTTGCTTTGAGCCTGCGCTGGATTACATTGTAGTAAAGATACCAAGATGGGATTTGCAGAAATTCAAGAAAGTTGCCAAAGAAATTGGTCCAGAGATGAAGTCTGTTGGAGAGATCATGGCTATAGGCAGAAAATTCGAAGAAACACTGCAAAAGGCAATACGAATGCTTAATATTGGCATGCACGGCCTAGTAGCCAACAAAAGAAAGCTGGACTTCAAAAGCTTAGAGCTTGAGATAAAAACGCCAACTGACAGAAGGGTATTTGCAGTAGCAGAAGCAATACGCCGTGGATTCGATATAGACCGGATATATGGGCTATCAAAAATCGATAAATGGTTCTTATACAAAATAAAGAATATTGTTGAAACACAAAAGAAGCTTAGAAGATATAGGCTATCAAGCCTTCCAAAAGAACTCTTGCTTGAAGC
>JAHWIC010000038.1 GCA_019322805.1 Candidatus Woesearchaeota archaeon
GAAAATTCCTTTCACTTAGGGCGCATATTAAGCTGGTTGTGTGCCCGGTAAGTTACCGTTAGGGGCGGGACAGTCACGCTGTATATCACTAAGGGGAGGATATATGTGTTAAGCGATAGCTTAACACATCCTTGCGATAAAGGTTATAGTAAGCGAAATTATATAATCAATAGTTTCGCTTACTAAATAGTAAACGCAATCTTTCATAAAATAGTTGCGTTTACTAAATTTTCATCCGCTTTTCTTCCTTTTAGCTAGGGTATAAAGGAAGGCAGATGATGATTTTTGCCTTAATGTGAGATATCAAGCAAAAATCCGATTTATTTTTTGTTTTTATTGATTTTTTAAATTGATTTTTTTCTAATGATTATTTTTTTATTAGAAAACTATTTATATAAACTGTATAAACTTAGATTTGAGGTGATTTGAAATGTTGACCTATATTTTAATTATAAGTTTAATTGCATTGGGTTTTGCTATTTATACAGCAGTCAAGATTATGAAAAAGCCAGAAGGGACCGACAAGATGAAGGAGATTTCTTCTGCAATAAAACAGGGTGCTATGGCGTTTCTTAACAAAGAGTATCTTATCATTTTAGGTTTCATTATTATTGTCGGCTGTGTTTTGTATTTCCTTATTGGGAAAACAATAACCCTGGCTTTTGTTATCGGTGCTGTATTCTCTGCTCTTGCAGGCAACTTTGGGATGAGGATTGCAACAAGTGCCAATTCAAGGACAGCAAATGCTGCAAAGAAAAGCATTGGTGACGGCCTGAGGGCAGCTTTTTCTTCAGGAGTTGTAATGGGGCTTACAGTTGTTGGTCTTGGTCTGCTTGGTGTTACTGTGCTTTATATGATATTCAATGACCCAAATATAATCTATGGCTTTGGTTTTGGAGCTTCTTCTATCGCCTTATTCGCAAGGGTTGGTGGTGGCATATATACAAAAGGTGCTGATGTTGGTGCTGACCTTGTTGGAAAGGTAGAAGCTGGAATTCCAGAGGATGACCCAAGGAATCCTGCTGTTATTGCTGATAACGTGGGTGATAATGTTGGTGATGTAGCTGGAATGGGCGCTGATTTGTTTGAGAGCTATGTTGATTCAATAATAGCTGCAATGGTTATAGGAACTACTGCTTTTGCTCTTAAAGGCATTATTTTGCCGCTTGCTTTGGCTGGAACCGGAATTATTGCTTCAATAATTGGAACCTTTTTTGTTAGGGGTGAGACAAAAGCTCATTTAAGCCGTGTTCTTGATAGAGGTATTTTTGCTGCTGCAATATTAATGGCTATTGGCGCTTATGTTGTGATTGGAAAGATTGTCGGAAGTATCAGCTTGTTTTACTCAACTATTGCAGGCCTTGTTGCAGGCATTATAATTGGGCTTTCAACAGAATATTTTACAGGAACAGGCAGAGCACCTACAAAGGCTATTGCTGAGGCATCTAAAACAGGAGCTGCAACAAATGTGATAGACGGACTTGCGGTTGGTATGATGTCTACATTAATTCCTGTGCTCGCTGTTTCTGCAGCGATCTTAATTGCTTATCATTTTGGCGGTCTTTATGGAATTGCGATTGCTGCTGTTGGAATGCTCTCTACCCTAGGGATTACACTTGCAGCTGATACTTATGGACCTGTTGCTGATAATGCTGCTGGCATAGCAGAGATGGCTCATCTTGGCGGAACAGTAAGGCGGCGTGCAGAATCACTTGATGCTGTTGGCAATACAACTGCTGCAATTGGCAAAGGATTTGCAATTGGAAGTGCAGCCTTAACTGCGCTTGCATTGTTTGCTTCTTATACACAGGTTGTTAAACAGCTGACTGGCTCTGAGCTTGTTATAAACATAATAAACCCAAATGTGATTGTTGGCTTATTTATTGGCGGTGTTCTGCCCTTTATCTTTTCATCGATTACTTTACGGGCTGTTGGCAAGGCTGCTTTTAAGATGATTGAAGAAGTCAGAAGGCAGTTCAAAAAAATAAAAGGCTTGATGCAAGGCAAAGCAAAACCAGACTATGCAAAGTGTGTTTCAATAAGTACTGGTGCTGCTTTAAAAGAAATGGTTATACCAAGTCTGCTTGCAATACTTGTTCCAATTGGGGTTGGTTTATGGAACCTAGAAGCGCTTGGCGGTTTGCTTGCAGGAGCAATTGTAACTGGGTTTTTGCTGGCAGTATTTATGGCAAATGCCGGCGGTGCTTGGGACAATGCAAAGAAATACATTGAATCTGGCAAGTTAGGCGGCAAAGGAAGCCCTGCTCATAAAGCCTCAGTTGTTGGTGATACTGTTGGAGACCCCTGCAAAGATACCTCAGGGCCATCGCTTAATATTTTGATAAAATTGATGAGTATTGTGGCTTTGGTATTTTTGCCGCTATTTCTTTAATTTTTTATTTTTATCTATTTTTAGAAATCCTGAACAACTATCTTTCAAGTTTTTCTTTAAACCTTTCAATCTCATTAAAGTGCAGCTGCTTTGGTTTTATCTTATCTCCATTAGTCATATCATCAATCATCTTATGGAACAGGTGCATTGGCGTGTCTTTTATCAAAGAATGCTTAGAGAAAACATAAACCTTTTGAGTCTGAATGTACTGGTTGGTTGGCTGTTTTGTCCTTAAAGAACGGAAATATTTATCAAGCTCATCTATATCCTTAAATCCATAGAGGATTACATGCGTAGGATCCCCTTCTGGAATTCTAAAAGCATTGATTATATGCGGATTGTCAACCAAATTCTTTTCTATGCCTAACTCTCCCAGATCTTCCCAGCCTTTTAAGGTAAACTTGATCATTGCCAAGGCAAAGGTATTTACTCCAAGCTTGCCATAATCAACTACTGCAGAATAGCCTTTTATATAGCCATTAGCTTCGAGCTTTCTCCTTATCTTTCCTACTGCCTGAGTTGTGATTTTTAATTTCCTGGCTATATCAGCGTCTGAAACTCTTCCATTTTTAATCAATAGCTTCAAAGCCAGTTTCTCATTTTTAGTTAAACGCATCTCATGCCTCATAATGTAAACTCGGGACAAGCTGATAGTTTATAATCCCTTTGTTTAACAATTAAACTAGAAATTAGTATACTGGTTTATAAATTTAACCATTTTTGTGTATACTCTAGACTATAGGTTTAGAAAATCAACTGCGATAAATGAAGATTTACAAAGGAATTGTGGTAAAAAGTTGATAATGGAAACCATAAACATAAAAAGGTTTAATAATTAAATTTCTGAGTCTTATTTTGGATTTCCTTTTCTTAAGAACTCCCTGTCTATATCTTCTTCACTCATCACTTCAGATCTTCCATACAATCTTCTTATCTTATTATTTAATTCAAAGTTTTCCTTTTTTCTTCTGGCTCTTGCATCACACAGTTTGAGCTTTGCTCTTTCTATGGATTTTATCTCCCTATAGTCTTTTGCGTTCAGCTCTTCATTCTCAAATATCTGGCTTTGGTACTCAATGTGCTTTCTCTTTATTTCGTAATCTTTCATTCCACAACCTCCTGAACATAAAAAATCTAACAAAACAGAGAATATTCAGTTAATCTCCTTCAACCTTTCTTCAATAGAATCTGCGTTCGAAAAGCTTGATACAAACGAGTCCTCCAAAAGTTTTGCAAAAGCTCTTGTAGTTATCCACACTGCAATATCCCTGCCATACACAAGATCATCATCGTCAGGTATAGGCTCCACTAACATGCATTCATCTCCATCAATCGAAAACAAATGGCAAGGCACATTTTTGATGTGTTTTATATCACAAAACCCAAGGGATTGTACATCTTCTATGTTGTCTCTCTCAATTGGCCCTCCGATCAATATCTTAACCTTTTTCTTATCAGCCATTTCTAATAATTCTTTAAAAAAGCCGATTCTCTTCAAACCATTCTTTGATGTGAATATGCACAATTGCTTTTTGGCTTTATCAATCATTGCTTCCAGGTGTTTATTGATATTTGATCTGCCTTTTACTACCCAAAAACTGTTTTTAGGCTCAGTAAATGCTTTGGTTTTGGCAAATAGCGGCTCTAGATCCTTAAGGATCATTTTTTCAAATTTTTCCAGTTTTTCCTGCTGTTTCTTCCTAACATTAATGATTGCCTCTTTGGGAGAGATTGCCCTGCACTTCATTGGCTTCGTAGGCAGAATCATCACAAAACCTTTGGATGCTAGTGAATTTATGATTTCATAAACCTTACCATAAGGAATTGCAGTTATATCGCTAAGGTTCTTTGCTGTTGAAACACCTTCAGTAACAAGCGTTAGATAAACCTTTGATTCATATTTGTTTAACCCCAGCTCAGATAAGTTTGTTATCATCTCTTGAGTTTGTAACATTATAACCACCCCATAGATTATATAAAGATTCTCAAGCCTCATGAATATATAATTAGCGTTGAATTGTTAAACTTAAATTAGTTTTTGAAATTAAGAATTAAACTATATTTTAGGCTGTGGTACACTGCAAATAATCAGTCCATAGAAAAATTCTGATTAGTTTTGGGATGAAACTATACACAATTCCAGAGTTTATATTGTCAACCATAGGTATTTAATATCAAAACTGGAGAGTATGTTTACTAATTTTAGTTAGCAATATTGCTGAGGGTGGTTTTCGTGGGGAATAATTATAAAATCATGGTTACCGGGCTGCTAAAGAACAATCCCAATGGATTGACTATAAGGGACCTTGCTGATAACATAGGAACAACAAGGCATACAGTTTCTATAGCACTCGCTGAATTAAAAGGAGAGGGCAAATTACTGGTCAGGAAGATTGGTATGGCTAAACTGCATTTCTGGAGGCAAGAATGATTAAACTTATCAATGTGAGCAAGAGATTTGGCGAAAATGTTATCCTGGACAATATCAATCTTCACATAAAGCAAGGCAAAATCTTAGGTATAATAGGTATAAACGGCTCCGGGAAGACAACCTTATTGAATTTGCTGGTTGGCCACCATAAGCCAGACAATGGCAGTGTGCTAGTTAAATCGAGAGAAGTTAAGAATATCTATAATGTTGCACACTTTTTTGGTTTTGCAACTCAAGATGGCTGTTTTTATCCAAAACTTACTGTCAAAGAGAATCTTCAATACTTTGCCGGACTGTATAATTTAAAGAAGCATGATGTTGATAAGAATTTTGAGAACGTTTCAAGGCTTCTTAACCTCTACGAAAAAAGGGATGTCCTGGCAGAAAAGCTATCAGCTGGTATGCAGCGCCGCTTAGATGTTGCCTGCTCAGTCATACATGACCCGCAGATCATTCTTCTGGACGAACCAACTGCAAATCTAGACCCCATCCTAAGAAAAGAGATGTCAAACCTAATCAGATTATTAAGCAGCCAGGGCAAAACAATAGTCCTTACCTCACACCTGATTGAAGAATTAGAAGGGACTTGCCATGATGTAGCTATCCTGCACAACGGAAAGATACAGAAGAGATCTATGAGAACCATCAGGAAGTCCAGATCGTCATTAGAAAACGTCTTTAAAAAGTTTGTAAAGGCATAGACAATGTTTGACCAACTTATTGCAATTATCCAAAAGAATCTCAAGTTAGTAATGAGGTCTAAAAGCTCTGCTTTACTTATTATCCTTGCGCCTCTATTAATCATACTTTTGATAGGCGCATCGTTTAACAGCTCTAATCTATATGGTCTTAAGATTGGAGCTTATTCAGAGACTTACACCAATATCTCAGATTCTTTGGTGCGCAGATTGATTGATAAGGAATTTGATGTGACAAAAACCGAATCCAGTGAAATTTGTATCAATGGGGTAAAGGAAGGTAATTTTCATGTTTGTGCAATATTCCCCGAAGGGCTGGATGTCAATAACGAGACCACAATAAACTTCTGGGTTGATTATTCCAAAATCAATTTAGTATATCTAATCCTCAACAGCATCTCCGAGGGGGTGTCATCAGAATCTTCTGAATTAAGTACTGGCTTGGTAAATGTACTCCTGGATGAATTGAACAAAACAGAAAACGAGTTAACTCTGGAAGAGAAATATATCTCAAGCCTATCAATTAAAAACAATGAAAACCATGAGGTTACAAGACACATTCTGAATGATATCGCCTCCTTTGATACAAGAGTAGGGAAGGGAAGTTACAGATGGGATGCTCCTTCGAGCAAAGATTTGGAATCCAAGTTAGCAGAACTAGGAGAGGTTATTAATGATTCTGAAGCTGGTTCAGAATTAAACTCACTTAAAGACGAAGTTGATTCGTATAAAAAAAGAATAAAGATACGTTTAGATAATACAAAATCCGAACTAGAGCTGTATGAGAACCGGGTAGACCATAAAGTTGAAGAGACAAAGGACTTACTGGATGGAATGAATGTTGGGTTATTGGTGGTCCAACAAGGTTTAGCCGGTGATTCAGAAGATATTTTGTCTATCAATAAGTCCACCAATCTTATTTTAGAAGGCATTTCCAGTATCCAATTACGGCAGGCTGAAAGGATTGCAAACCCAATCACCTTGTCCATTAACCCGGTTTCATCAAAAAGTTCGCATTTGAATAGTATGCTGCCTGCATTGATTATCTTATTCGTCATGTTTGTCGGAATCTTGATGTCTTCAACCATTGTTACTAGAGAAAAGAAATCTAAAGCGCATTTTAGGAATGTTATTGCCCCAATTAATAGTCTACTAATGGTTGCTGGGGATTATTTCACCAGCCTCTTTGTAGCATTGGTACAGATTGCTATTATTTTTGCAGTTACTTCCTTTTTCTTTAAAGGTATTTTTTCCATAGGCGTATTAATTACTGTATTGCTGGCATCAACCCTGTTTATTTTGCTGGGTTTTATTATTGGCCATGTTTCCAGGTCAGAGGAAGGGGCTACAATGGCTTCGATATCTGTTGCAAGCTTGTCATTATTGTTCTCAGATATTATCCTGCCAATAGAAAGCCTGCCAGTAAGCATAAAGAATATAGTAAAGTTCAACCCATTTGTTCTTGGCGAAGAAAGCTTAAAGAAATTATTATTATTTAATGTAAAACTTGATTTTATTGCTGATAATGTTTATGCCCTGGTGAGTTTCATTCTTGTATTTATAATAATTATTTTCGTATTAAAAAGGGAGGATCTAAAATGGCTGTTTCGGTAATAGGTAGTAAAATAAGGGGCTATCGGAGGATAATATGAGAAAATGCCCTAGATGCGGCAATCCAAAGCTTGGATCCATTGAAGTACTTGATTATGGACAAGTGCATCTTATATTTTACTGTGAAGATTGTGGGATGATGTTTAATTAAAGATATCTTAAGATATCTTTTTTAAAGATATCTTTTATATCTATTCCTTCTTCCATATAAGTAAGAAAAGACTAATATCAGGACTATAACCAAAATGAGTGACCACATAATCTGTAGCGGTACAATCTCAGGTTCTTCAACAGGTTCTGGTTCTTCTATCATAGGCGCCTCTTCAATAAGGACAATAGATACCTCTGCATTGCCGTCAGTTATTGCATCCAGAATAAACATAACATCTAATTTACCGTCATTGTTTATGTCTATCCTTTTACTTTCTCCAAGACCCAGAGCAAAGCTTGCAGAGATCGAGGGTATAGTGATATCAACAGACGCATCATCAACTTTATCCAGATTTATTTCATAGGATGTACCTTGGTATAAGAATTCAATCTTATCTTCCCCAGCCATAAGATTGGTGTATTTTTTGTCTGGCTCAATCAGACCAATATCAATTAAGGAAGGTTCTTTTTCAGCAGGAAGTTCTTCTTCAGGCTCTGGCTCCTCAGGTTCGATGTAGGTACATGTTTGTTCTTCTACTGGCTTGTTTGTTGTTGTTCCGCAGTTATTTGCATCAGTACAAATTCTTGTTTGTATTCCTTCCTTTGAACATCCAGTCCAATAGGTGCATGACCATGATTCAGAGCAACTTGTTCCTCCTCCCCCGCCACCTCCTGATGGGCTTGTAGTGGTTCCACAATCAGCAGAGCAAGAAGATGCTGATTCGCCAGTGTCGCAGTGACCATCCCCGCAGTAGGTTGAAGCACTTCTGCATATACTATGAACGCAATAACCTCCTGCGCATCCAGCATTACTGTTATACGTTGTTGGAAGAGTATAACCAGAATAAGTAGGACATGCCTGGCCATTTGCTGTGTAGTTCGCTGTCAGATTAAAAGCAGGGTGTTGAAATCCAACAGACCATGTTTGGGCAGCTTGGGTAACATTATTCCCATATATCCTAAATGAAACACTGTCACCGACATTGCCTTCAACATGAATAAGGTAATAACCACTGCTCTGGACAGCACCAACAGTGGTTGTTCCTGCAATAGAATTGCTTATGTAAGCATCGACAATGACTCCATCAGAAGCAGTTGAACCATTTAGAGCAACATAACCGTACCAACTTGCAGGCACTGCATAAGCTAATGGGATTATGAATATGAAAATTGGCAAATAAACTAGCAATTTCCTCATTTTTAAAACCATTCCCCACTATAAACTAAAAATTATATCTGGAATCTTGTCTTTATGGTTACTGTTGAAGTATTCAACCTAAGCCAATAAGGTTTATCATTTGTATTGTTAACATATTTCAAATCACTGCCTGCCCATCCTGTTGCTGGAGAATAGCCAGCCCAATCTGAGCCATTGTAATAATATACATCTGTGTAAGGGTTGCTATGTAAGAACCTATCATTACTTAGCATTACAGAGATATTAAAGTCAGTGTAACCCATTGTCTGCATTATTGACTTGGAAGGCAGCCATAAAGTATCCCATATTGGGTATAGCCATTGTGTATAGTTATGATTGCCATCTGTATCAAGCACAAATGATACGAAAGATGAAACGGTCATGAGGTTTCCCGAGGTGTCATTACATCTTATATAATATACATAATCTCCCACAAGATCACTATCATTAAGGGCAGAAGTGAATGTATAATTGTGTGTTGTTCCTGTTCCATTCATTGAATAGGACATACTTGCATAAGCAACGTCTGATGTATCGAATTTGCATGATGCTGCTTCACTTGTATTCACATAAAGAATAGGCGTCGAATCTGTAATTAATCCTGATGGGGCTGTTCCTGTTAGTGAAGGTGCAGTTGTGTCTGCTCCTGTGTTAATGGTGAAGGTGATTATGGCTGATGTTGTCATTAGGTTTCCTAAGGTGTCATTACATCTTATATAGTATGTGTAGTCTGTATTATCGCTCAGACCAGACATTGTGTAATTATGAGTTGTAGCAGTTCCTTGCATGGTGTAGGTCATTGAAGCGTATTGTTTGTCTGCTACGTCAAATCTACATACTGCGTTTTCGTTTGTGGTAACGTTAAGCACTTGAGTTGTGCTTGTGACTGTTCCGTTAGGAGCAGTGAAGGTTACTGTAGGAGGTGTTGTGTCTGAAGAGCTATAACTTGCCACTGCTTGCATGGTTGCTGCTATACTATTGCCTGCCAAATCTTTAATTGCTCCTGCTACAAGACTCAGATTACGTGGTGATGAAAAACCACTAATTGACGAATGCTGGGCATTTGTTGTTGTTATCGTTATACTTGTTGAATTAGAAGTACTTGCTGTTGCTCCTGTTAATACTACACTACTACTTCTATCTGAATTTGTTACGTTTATCTTTGAGAGGTCTATACTTCCTGCGTCTGTTGTCTCATTGAATGTCATGGTTAATATCTGCGTTGCTTCAACATATGTCCAGTTTACAAGCCCAGGAGCTGTTTTATCAACTGTTAAAGTATAATTAGTCCCATTGAATGCTGAGCGTCCTGCTGAATCATTGCACCAGACATTCCATATATATACCCCTTCTGATAAGCTTATTACTTCGCTGTCTTGTGTTGCTGTTGTTGGTGAGCTGTTTGTGGCATTTGCAGTCCAAGAGCCTGAAAAGTTTCCGTATATAATGCATGCGCCTAGGTTTGTGTCTGTCGGAGTGTACTGGAATGTTACTGAGTCATTTAGTATAGCATTATTTGTAGGCGCATTTAATGAGACTGTTGGGTTTGTAGTATCAACATTTATGGTGTAGTTCGTTGCATTGAATGCTGTGTTTCCTGCACTGTCATTGCACCATACATTCCAGACAAATGAGCCGTCTGACAGGCTTATTACTTCGCTGTCTTGTGTTGCTGTTGTTGGTGAGCTGTTTGTGGCATTTGCAGCCCAT